>JBGOVR010000223.1:0-5572 GCA_041478205.1 Candidatus Acidiferrum sp. | reverse complement strand
GAGCATATCTCCATGGCGCGCCTCGACGGCATGCGCGAACGCACCATCGTCATCAACGGCATGTCCAAGACGTACAGCGTCACCGGCTGGCGCGTCGGCTGGGCCATCGCTCCCCCGGAGGCCACTGCGTCCATCCGCAAGGTCCACGACTTCCTGACCGTCGGCGCCGCCGCGCCGTTACAGCAAGCCGGCGCCATCGCCCTCCGCTCCCCGCAGTCGTACTACGATAAGCTCGCCGCCGGCTATTCAGAAAGACGCGCACGTCTGCTCAAAATTCTAGAACAAGCCGGCTTCACCGTCTTCAAACCCCGCGGCGCCTACTACATCATGACCGACATCTCCCGCTTCGCCGATCCGGATCCGCGCAGGTTCCCCGCCGCCACAAAGGATGTAGCCTTCGCCAAGTTTCTCGTCGAAGAGATCGGCGTCGCCGTCGTTCCCGGCTCCAGCTTCTACAACGACCCCAGCGACGGCGCCTCCCAGGTCCGCTTCACCTTCTGCAAAAAGGAAGAGACCCTCGCCGCCGCCGAACAGCGGCTCTCAAAGCTCAGGCCCGCCGCCGGAAAAACGTAGCCGCCGGGCTTCAGCCCGGCGAACCCAGTCTCCTCGCAAGAGTGATAAGATACGCGCCGCCAGAATAGAGACTTGCCCGGCCGCCAAGCTTGCCGAATGCGAATCGCTGGAGTCCAGCAAACATGAAAAAACTAATTCTCCTCCTCTTCGTTTCACAAACTCTCATCTCTCATCCACTCTTCGCCCAAGATGCGGCAAACACCAAAGCGCCCGCCGCCGAGCCCCACGAATTCGTCATCTCCAACTTCAAAACCGAAAGCGGCGTCACCCTCCCCCAAGCGCGTATCGTCTACGGAACTTATGGCCATCTCAACGCCGCGAAAGACAACGTGGTGCTCCTTCCATCCCACTACCTGGCGGACTTCCATGGCTACGAGTGGCTGATCGGGCCGGACCTCGCGCTCGATTCCTCCAAGCTCTTCCTCGTCGCCACGGAACTCTTCGGCAACGGCCATTCCTCCTCCCCCAGCAACACCCCGGAGCCCTACCATGGCCCGCGCTTCCCCGTGATGACCATCCGCGACAACGTCACAGCCGTGCATCGCCTTCTTACGGACGAACTCAAGGTCACTCATGTTCGCGCCATCGTGGGCTTCTCCATGGGCGCGGAGCAAGCCTTCCAATGGGCGGTAAGCTACCCGGTCTTCGCTGACCGCATCGTAGCGACCTCCGGTACCGCGAAATGCTACCCCCACGGAGTCGTGCGCCTCGAGGGACAAATCGCTGCCCTCACCGCCGACGCAGCATTCCAGGGCGGCGACTACACCGCTCCGCCCACCAAGGGTATCGAGGCCTTTGCGGTGGTATGGACGGCCTGGCTCTACTCGCAGGAATGGTGGCGCCGGGAATTGTGGCGCGAAGACGCGAAACCCGGCACCACGTTCGAGCAAGTGCTCCACGAATACCGCACGAACTTCATACCGGGCGCCGACGCCAACGATCTGATCCTGCAAATGCGCACGTGGGAGCACCACGACGTAGGCGCCACCCCGGGGTTCGGTGGAAACGTGGAGCGCGCACTCCGCTCGATCAAGGTTCCGCTCCTGTACATGCCCTCGGAAACCGACCTCTACTTCCCACTCGGCGACGCGCGCTATGAAGCCGCATTTATCCCGGGCGTCTCTCTCGTGCCCATCCCATCGCTCTGGGGACACACCGCCGGCGCCGCCAGCAACCCAGCCGACGCAAAATTCCTCAACGAAACGATTGCCCGCTTTCTCTCCGCCAGCCGCTAGTCGCTGACGCAAAGCTCCTTCAGCCGATCGCGATCCTTTCCGCCCTAGCGAAATCCTCCGGCAGATGCCTCTCTTTTTCCTTGACCAATAGTGCCTCTTCGACTATAGTAGTGAACGGGTAATGCCGCGAGTTTTTTGGAGTGCGGCGTCTCGCCGCCGCTTTTCCCCCGTCAACGGCACTACGACTGATCCGCCAGCCGCAGCCTAGTAACTCTCTTGATACTACTGAACGCCTCTAAGTCCCTTTAGAATGAACACTTGTAAAAGTGTATCAAAACAAAGGACTTTAACTTCCTTTAGAATCAACACTTATGAAAAACAGGGGGAGGGGGTCCCCGGGCAGAAGCCGCCTACTTCCCCATCAATTCCAGCACCGCCACCGTCGGGGCCTTAACGCCAGTGTGGAGGGTCGGCCCGGGGGGCCGGCCAGAACACCTCAGATTTCACTCACACGATCTTCTATCGTGAGTCTATCCTAGCGGGCGAATGGGCTCTCTCATGCGGAACTTTTTCGCGATTGTCTCTCTACTGGTTGCCAAGGCGGCGTTCGCTCAGGACGCCACTTCCTCTCACCCTTTTGACTATGACCCCCGGGCCCCGCTCGACATTCAAGAAGTGGGAGTCGAGCAGCGCGGCAGCGTCGCCGTACATGACATTTCTTACGCAAGCCCCAAGGGTGGTCGCGTGCCGGCGTACCTCGTCGTGCCCGAAGGGAAAGGGCCGTTCGCTGCGGTCCTCTGGGGCCACTGGTATTGGCCGCATTCTGCGTTCTTCAATCGCAAGGAGTTTCTCGAAGAGGCCATCGTGCTGGCTCGCGCGGGCATGGTATCTCTGCTCACCACGGGTCCCGGTGCGCGCCTTGGTCACAAGGACGATCCCAATCCCCTCAACGAGCAACAAGCCGCCGATCGTATCCAGCAGATTGTGGATATCCGCCGGGGCGCCGACCTTCTCTTGGCGCGGGCCGACGTGGATCGCGACCGCCTCGCGTACGTCGGCCACAGTTACAACGCTACTGTCGGTGGCTACCTCAGTGGCATCGACAAACGCTTCCAGTCCTTCGTCCTTATGGCCGGAAACTTATCAGACGAGCTGGATCTGAAAACGGACGAGTTCCAGAAACTCCGCAAGGAGATCGGCTCCGAGAAATTCGATGCGTTTGCCGCCAAGTACGCTTGGCTTGACCCCGGAAAATTCGTCTCTCACGCTGCGCCGGCAACCGTTTTCCTGCAATTCGCGGCGAAGGAAGACTTCCTCACGCCCGAACGCGCGCGGCAGTACGCCGCGGTCGTCAGCGAGCCCAAGCAATTCAAGCTCTACGACGCTCCGCATGCACTCAACGCGGAGGCCCGCCGCGACCGCATCGCGTTCCTCACCGCGCAACTCAAGCTCAAGCCTCTCGCCCCAGCGCTGATTGCCAGCGTCCCGGATCTCCCCCAGCCACCCGACCAAAATCCCTAGCTGCGCCTGCGGACCCTATTTCGTCACCGGCTGCGGCACCCGCGAGAACGAACTCGAGTAAACACAACAGCCCAGCTACGCGGAATTTCATAGCAGTCTCTCAAGGCGGAAGATGGAGCCGGATGATGCGACGGTTAAGATGCCGGGTCTGAACTGATTGAACTTGGAGAGCGAATTACCGAGGACGAACTGGCGTTGAGTTTATATAGTTCTAGCTAAATTTCCGGGTTGATGCCTCCGCGCGTAGCTCGTGCGGCGATACGTAACAACCGTCTAACCCTGTATTTGTTAGAAGCCTGAGTCACTTCTCGCCAGTTTTTGATGGGGTAGGGAACTGACGGTCGGTTGCCCTGTGGTGGTTAGCCCCCTACCCCGCGAGTGGTCTTGCCTGTATAGACGAGATCACCATTCAAATAGTTTCCTGATTTCGGAAAGATTTTTGTGGGACAGCCAATCCTGGCTGTTCACTCGATCCGGTCGGCTCGTTGTGGTCCGCGTGAGCAACAGTCCGGGCCGCTACCGGGTTTGCCTCAGCCAGCCAGGTCCACGGTGTCCAAATACCTCGCCACCGCCGCTTTCCACTTAAACTTCTCCTGGATCGCTGCCTGCAGCGACTGCGCCGCTGCCGGTTCGCCGTGCACCAAGTACGTCTGCCTTGGCGGTGCCGCCAGACCCGTCAGCCAGCGCAACAATTCGCTCTTTCCTGCGTGCGCGGAAAACTGTCCCATCTCCACGATCTCCGCGTTGACTGCCACTTCCTGCCCGAAGATGTGCAGCGTCTTCGCACCTTCTTGCAACGCGCGGCCCCGCGTGCCTTGCGCCTGAAATCCGCCAAGGATCACCGCGTTCCGCGCATCCGGCAGCCGCTGCAACAGGTGATGCAGCACGCGCCCGCCCGACGCCATTCCGCTCGCGGACACGATGATGCACGGCTTCTTCACGTTGTTGATTTGCTTGGACTCCTCTGCCGACCGCGTCAAATGAAATTCATGCACGCTCAGCGGGTCGCCCTTTCCATCGTTTTCTTCGCGGGTAAAGACCAGGTCATGATCTTCGTGGTGCTTCAAGTACAAATCGGTCGCGCTCAGCGCCATCGGGCTGTCTACATACACCGGCAACTTGGGAATTCTCTGCTGGTCCTCGAGCTGCCTCAGGTAATACATAAACGCCTGCGTTCTTCCGATCGCAAACGCTGGTATCACGATGGACCCGCCGCGCTTGGCCACGCGGTTCACGATGCCGGCCAGCAGTTCCGCCGGATCGCCGCCCTCGTGTTCGCGGTCGCCGTAGGTCGATTCGCACAGCAATACATCGGCTTTCGACGGCGGCGTGGTGGGATCTTTCAAAATGGCCTGGGTGTATCTGCCGATGTCGCCGGAGAACACCACTACGATCTTCTTGCCATTCTCAGTGATGGTCAGCTCCAGGCTCGACGAGCCCAGAATGTGTCCGGCGTCGTACGACTCCACGTGAAACTCCGGGCTGTCGGCCGCTTCGCGGCCGCCGCCGACTATATCGAACCCGCCGCTTCGCGGCATGGGCTTCAGCAGCCGCAGCACCGGATCGACGTCCTCGGTGGTGTACAGCGCCCGCGGCTGCGTATGCCGGCTATATTTCTTGAATTGCGCGTGCTCCGCTTCTTCTTCCTGCAAATGCGCCGAATCCTTCAGCAAGATCTCGGTGAGCTCGATGGTCGCCGCGTTCGCATAGATCGGCCCTTGGAATCCCGCCGCCACCAGAACCGGCAGCCAGCCGGTGTGATCCAAGTGCGCATGCGTCAACATCGTGTAGTCGATTGTTTTTGGGTCGATCGGCAGGGGATTCCAGTTGCGGTCTTTCAGCTCGTTGGTTCCCTGAAAAACTCCGCAATCCACCAGTAGTCGTTTCCCCGCCGCCTCCACCAAATATTTCGATCCTGTGACAGTTCCCGCTGCGCCCAGAAAAGTCAGTTTTGCCATCGCACCGTTCCTTGCTTCGAGGTTTGGTCGTGCGGCCCGCTCGCGAAATCAGAACTACCGGTCAACGTGACCGAAAGAGGCGCCTGATCTCGGCGCAGCGATTGTCACCACTCTCGCACAGATTTTCGTACTTTGCTGCAATCCGTTGGGACGCGTCCCGCGGTATGTCGTCCGGCACGGCTTCCAGTTCTTTCAGGTGTGTCCTGAAGACGGGCCAAAGTTCCACGACGCGCTGCGGGTATTCACGGAACAGTTTCTCCAACTGGTCGTCTATATACTCTCCGTATTCTCCGTTGGCGCGGTCGTAAATACAGAGATAGCGTTCTGCAGCGGCCGCATTTCCGG
>JBGOVR010000122.1:0-14179 GCA_041478205.1 Candidatus Acidiferrum sp. | reverse complement strand
CGGTCCCTATCTGGTGTGGGCGCAGGAGAATTGAAGGGAGTTGTCCCTAGTACGAGAGGACCGGGATGAACAGACCTCTTGTGTACGAGCTGTCCCGCCAGGGGCACCGCTCGGTAGCGAAGTCTGGAAGAGATAAATGCTGAATGCATCTAAGCATGAAGCTCGCCCTAAGATAAGTTCTCCCAAGGTTTAAGACCTAAGAAGGGCAGTCGAAGACTACGACTTTGATAGGCTGGAGGTAGAAGCGCAGTAATGCGTGAAGCTGACCAGTACTAATCGCCCGTTCGGCTTAATCATAAAACTTTCCCAGACCGTCTTTGGGGAAGAGCAGAGAAATAGGCGGCCTCAATGAGAGGCCGCAACGCCAAAGTACACAGTGCGTTCGACGAAGAGTTAAACTTGTAATGCCAGCCAGCTTCTGTTGTCAGGCTCGCGCGAGCTTATCGCGCGAGCTTCCAGTTTCCTGGTGATCAAACCGCGAGGGTCACACCCGTTCCCATCCCGAACACGGAAGTTAAGCCTCGTAGGGCCGATGATACTGCACGGGTAACTGTGTGGGAACGTAGGTCGTCGCCAGGATTAAAATACGAAAGGCCGTTCTGAGCGATCAGAACGGCCTTTTTGTTTTTGTGGCCGCTTTTGTGCCTTTGCGCGACCGGAACTCGTAGCCACCGTGAAATTTCAGAGAGCCGCTCCAGAAAACCGCGGTTTTTGCTCTTAGGAGCGAATCGCCGGCAGGACTGGACCGTCGAGATTGATGGTTGGAGAGAGCGGCGGATGATCGAAACGAGCCACGGCGTCGCCTTTCATGATGCGCTGTAAGGCAGTTTGAAAACTTTGCATCTCCGGATGCGTGCCTACGGTGACGCGGACGTGCGTGGGCCAAACCGGCCAAGCGCGTCCAATGAAAACGTTCTGGCCGGCCAAGGCAGCGATTACATCTTTCGCGGGACGTTTTGTGTCCAGCATGAAGCAGTTGGACTGCGACGGGACGTAGGAATAGCCGTTGCGAGCCAGCCACTGGAAAGTTTCTTCGCGGACCGTGCTGTTGATGCGTTTGCGCTCGGGTACGAGTTCTCCGTCCTTCAAGCTGGCCATTGCCGCCGCGACCGCCGTGATGGGCATAGGGCTCCAGCCGCTGAAAGTGGAGATTTTTTCGAGCAGATCCGGCCGGCCGATCGCGAATCCACAGCGCAAACCCGCCATGCCGTAGATTTTTGAGAAGGTTCGCAGGACGATCACGTCCTTATCGGCCTTCACCAAATCGATGACGGATGTGCCATCCGAAAAGTGAATGTAGGCTTCGTCGACGAGGACGATGGAGCCTTTCGGCTTATTGGCGAGAAGGAATTCGATGTCGGAATGGGGAGTGAGGGTGCCGGTGGGATTGTTCGGCGAACAGACATAGAAGAGGCCGGCATCGGGCGCCGCGGCGAGCATGGCTTTCACATCGTGAGCGTACGTTTTCGTCAAGCCGATTTTCATCACGCGCGCGCCGGAAATCTTTGCGGCGTGCATGCCGGCCTCATAGCCCGGGTCGGCGGTCACGTACGACTTGGAAGGAGAGGTGAACGCGAGCACGGAGTAATGCAGCGGCCCGCTGGAACCCGGGAAGGCCCAGAGATACTCCGGCTTGATTCCCTGCTGAGTTGCGAAGGTCTTCACGAAATCGTCGGTCAGCCACTGGGAATAGCGTCCGCCCTGGGAAGCAACTGCGGCAAGGGCGTCGCGAGCAGCGGTGCTGGGACCCAGCGGGTTTTCGTTCGCATCGATCACCACGGCATCTTTGGGGAAGGCATGGATCTCCGCACGGGCGAGCATGGGCTCGCTGACGATGCGCAAACCCATCGCCGTGGCAGCCGCAGCGGATATTTGTAAAAAGGACCGGCGGGAACGAGGCGAGAAACTCGGGTGCTCCATCAGAAGGCCTCCTGCTGCTCACATCGAATTGACGGGTGTCTACGGCGCACGGAACTCGCTACTTCTTATACGCCATTTCTGCTTCCAGTGGAATGCGCGGTGTGCCCGCCTAGGGCCTGGTAGATCTTCGAAACCGAGTGCTGCGCGGACAAGGCGGCAGATCGGAGGGTGCTTCCGGAGAGTGCGCGACGGAGGTATGGGCGTCGCGCACTCGCGGAAGTATTGGGGGGTGGCTAGAAGATGATTTTCAGAGCAAGCTGCATGTTGAATGCCTCTCCGGGGCCGATGCCCGGAGCGCCGTTGAAGTCGCCGATGGTGTCGGCAGTGATGCCGAGTCCGCTGCCGTTCGAGCCGCTCGGAGGCGCAAGGTTCGTGCGGTTGAAGAGGTTAAACATCTCGATGCGGAACTGCGTGCCGATGCGTTCGGTGATCTTCGTGTTTTTCACGACGGAGAAGTCCACCGAGCCATAGCCCGGTCCGTAGTAGCCGTTTCGCGGACTAGTTCCCAGCGTCCCTGCGGCAGGATCGGCAAAAGCCGCAGGATTGATCCAGCGTACGCCGCTCTTGCTGAAGGCGTGCGACACGCCGGAGTAGGGATCGCCTGTCTGATTGGCACGCTGCTCGCCTTCACCCGTCCCGCTGGTATCGTTCGACGAGAACACCGTGAAAGGCTGGCCGGTGTGGAACGACAGCAAGCTGCTGAGCGTCCATCCGTTCAGCAATGGTTTCCAACGATTGGCGAGGGGCAGATCGTAGTTGAGCGCCGCGGTGAAGTTGTGGCGGGTATCGAAGTCCATGTTTCCATAGTCGCCCTTGAGGTTGAAGCTGTCCTGCGGAAGGGTGCCGCGATACGCGGTCATGTCGTCGAGGCCATGAGCCCAGGTATAGGTGAATTGACTGGTGAAGCGGTGCCATTCACGTACCTTCAGGACAGTCTGGAGCGAGTTGTAGTTGGAATTGCCGTTGGTTTCGATCTGGTTGATAACGCCGAAGTCCGGGAATTGCGTGGCAAACGGCCGCGAGCCTCCACCCAGGGCTGGCTGGTTGATGTCCGCCGTGGTCATCAAGCGATGCGCAGCGCTACCCACATAACCGACCTGTAAGAGAAGCGATCTGCCCAAGGTCTTTTCAACGTTCAGGTTGTAGTTGTAGTTGTAAGGCGTGCGGAAGTCCTGGCTGACGGAGAAAATGTTGTAAACTTGCCCGCAACCGTTACCCGTGGCACAGGCCGTAGTCGCGGGATTGAAGACCGGCACACCGGACGCGATGGTGAAGGCGTTGGCGGGAATCGTTTGGACAGGAGAAGGCCCCGCGGGATTACCTTCGAGACCGTTGGGAGCGCCGTTGGAAGGGCGGTTGTCCAGGAAGGGATTCAAGTTCGGCGTATCGAAGTACACCCCGAAGCCGCCGCGAACGACGAGATCACCCTTCTCGCCAACCTTGTAGGCAAATCCGACGCGAGGTGAGAAATTACGATAGCCCTTGGGATAGACGCTGTCGATCCCGGCTCCCTGGAATAACAAGCCGCCCTTGCCGGGGACAAACACGGACAAATCCTTCTTGTCATTCCCCAAAGGCCCCTCATAGTCCCAGCGCAAGCCGTAATTCAAGGTCAATTTATGGCTAACCTGCCAAGCGTCTTGTGCGAACAGGGCAAAGGTCTTGACGAAAACCAGGCGAGTTGGTTCTCCCACCGCGATGCTGGAACGACTCACATCGCCGGCGAGGAAATCGGCGAGAGCCAGGACGTTGCTTGAGACGCCGGGATCGTTGGCCCAGAGTCCCTGCGAACCATCAAAAACAAAATTCCCCAGAGCATGCCGATGGTAAAACTCTTCGAGCTGCGCCCTGCGGAATTCTCCGCCGAAACGGTACTGATGTTTGCCCACCGTATAGGAGACGACGTCGGTGAGATGTCCAGTGATGTCTTCGCGGCCTTCCGGCGGGGTCAGGCCAACCCCATCAAACCCGGTGATCTGAATGTTCGGCGCACCCGCCAGGTTGAAACCGTTATAGAGGTTGAGCCCATAGCTGGTTAGATTGAAGTTGGTGTTGAAGTCGCTGAAGATTTGCCGGAAATAGTTCACACCGGCCAGCAATTGGTTTGAGAGCCGTGGTGATAAAGTGGAATTCCAGGCGATTGCGTAGTTCGAGACGTGGATGGGAGCCACTTCATAGTAGTACTTCAGCTCCGAAGCGGCCTCGGAAAGCGCAGACCCTCCGACCGGAGCGACCTGGTTTCCCTGGCCGAGGAAATAGTGAAAGGAGATGGTGTTCTTGTCGTTGATCTTAAAATCGAGTTTCGCCAGTCCATTGTAGCTGTAACCGTATTCCGGATCAGGGCTGGAGTAGTTGTTCGGTACCGCCGGTCCGTTCAAGGCTTGGGCGGGCCAAAGATTGGCGAGCAGGCTGGTACTGACGGGATTCGGCGTCACGCCGAACTTGGTCAATTCCGCCAGCGCTTGCGTTTGGTATGCCGCGGAAGGTTCGGTAGCCAATCCCGGCAAGCCGATCGTGAACCGCTGCTTCTCGAAGGTTGTGAAGAAGAACAGTCGATCCTTGATGAACGGCCCGCCAAAGGAAAATCCGTATTGTTGGTTCCGGTTTTCTTTTTTCGAGTCCACGAACGGAGATGCCGCGGCGAAGGCTTCATTGCGAACGTAGTAGTAGACCGAGCCATGAAAGGCGTTGCCGCCCGACTTCAGCGCCAGGTCTACCGTGCCGCCTGGATTGCGGCCCGATTCCGGCGAGGCTTGCGTTTGCACCGAAAACTGATCAACCGCATCGATGGGAAGCACGATGCCCGCGATGCCTGAGACGCCGCCTTGATTCACCGCTGGGACGTTGTGCCACAAATCATTGTTGTCCACGCCGTCGATCTGCCAGTTGACCTGATTGGCGCGCGTGCCGTTCAAGGAGCCGAATCCTCCCGCGGCGTAGCCGCCGAATCCGGGGGTAACTTCGATCAACTGAGTAAAGTCGCGGCCGTTCAGGGGCATCGACTGCAAATCGGCGCCGGTCACCAGCGTGGTTTGCGTCTCCGTTGTCGTATCCAGGGTCAACGCCGCCGCGGAAACTTCCACGGTGGTGGCTTGCTGCGACAGCGTCAGCTTGGCGGGCAGCGTGTAGATCGCGCCTTGCGTTACGAGCACGTTGCCCACCGTCAGGACGGGAAAACCCGGCGCGGTTACGACTACCGTGTAAGTCCCAACCGTAAGATCCTGGAAGACAAATTGCCCGTCGCTGGTGGTGGAGGTCACGTGGTCGATGGCGGTTGCTTTGTCGGTGGCCTTCACCTGCGCGTTTGGAACGACGGCTCCGGAGGGATCGGTGACGGTGCCGTTGATGGCTCCGCGGAACGTCTGGGCCGTTGCAGGTAGCTCGCAGGAAAGGATTAAGAGCACGGCTAGGATGAAACGTTGCATCGGTGTACCTCGCAAATTAAATTTGAATACACATCCCCGAACCCGCCTCCCGGCAGCATGTTTAAGGCGACCAAATCGACGGCAAAGCGCTGCCCCCTAGGGCAGTTCCCAGTCGAAACGGCGCGATTAAACCGAAGCTCGGGGAAAAAACAAGTAGCCACACCCAGAACTGTTTATCCGTGTCCTCGTCTTGGAGGTGAGAGAAATAATTGCAGGCGACAGTGCTGCTGTTGCGACGGATGCTGCCCTTTAACGTGCTCGCGAGTCAAAGGGAAAGAACGGATTGCCGATATCAAAAAATGCGATTGGAGGGCGAATCTACCGCAAGTTGCAAACTACGAGTCGCGGTGCAAACCTTCGATGTCCCGGTCATCTCGAAGTTTCAGTGAGGAACGGCAGGATCGGAATCGGGATCCGTTTCCGCCTCAATCTTAGGCGCGGAAATTTTTTGTTTTTCATCGACGGCAAATAACATGTAGTCGCGGAAATGGTGGCGTCTGTGCATCCTGCGCCCGCCGAAATCGAAAAACAATTCAGCGCTCTGGGGAAGCCACAATTCCTGGTTGTGCGAGATGAATTTGACGGGCATGTACTCGATGGCGGTATGTTCCGCTTTTAACCGTATTTGCGGGATGGGCGCGACCACGTCAGTCTCGAGACTGACGACTTGGAAGGTGTCAACCGCAATCCATGCTCGCCCGCGAAGCGAGACCGGAAAACTTTGGCCGCCAATGCGGTACTCGCGCAGGCGCGCAGGCTTGTCCGGCCTCTGGCGGAAGTGCACCTGCCACGCCAATCCGCCGTGCCACCGGCTCAGGCCTTCGCACGAAACCTGATAGTCGTCGCGATAGTTGGGGTGAAAGATCATCACCAGCGAAGTCAATCCCAGGGTGGCGATACGCTCTGGAAAAATATCCAGGGCCATCGTGCCGTTCCGGTATTCCTCGACGTTGTACATGCCCGGGCGAATTTCTTCGACGGATGCGACATAAGTATAGTTTCGCGATTCGCGCCTGGTGGGGAATCCGAAATGGTCAATGACTTCATCTTCGAGTGATTCCGTGGCGCTGATGCGGTTCACCGCGTCGATAAAGCCGTGAACCCGCTTGCCCGTTTCATCCTGGATCGTTTCCAGCGGGCAAGCGACACCAGGCTCGACCGCCGGCATGTTTTCGTCGACGTCCGGAGGCATCCATTTGGGAGGAGGGACGAGATCCTCGGCGATGGAGGCCACGCCTGCATTAACCGGCTGGCTAGCGTGCATAGCTACCGGAGCAGGAGCAGTCGCTGGCTGTCTGACCGCCCCGGGCGGTTGAAGCGCTTCAGCCGACAGCGGAGGGGCCGAAGGCTGTTCGGCAAGAACAGGGTCCAGCGCTTTCTGTGCGCTCTGCGGCGCGTTTCGCTGAGCGAGAGCTTTCGCGAGAATGAGAGGGGCCTGGGTGGCGCGATCTTTGCCCAGCTCGATGGCATGCTCCGCATGCTTTTGCGCCTGGTCGTACTCTTGATGTTGCAGGTAAGCCTCTGCGAGGCGCTCCTGGAAGCGCCAGGAAGATGGAGCGGCTTCGACGGCACGTCCAAGATAGTCAATCGCCGCCGGCGAGTCTCCACTTTGCAGCGCCAGTTGGGACAGCGCCGCCAGCGAGAACGCGTGACGCGGATAAATTTGAACCGCCTTCTCCCAGTAGCTCTTGGCCTTCACCAAATCTTTGGATTGCAGGTAGTACATTCCCCACAAGTAGTTCACATCCGGATTCGCAGGAGCGGCGTGAGAGAGTTTTTCCAGATGTTTTCTTGCCTCTTCCGGTTTGTTTTCGCGAAGTGCTTCAAGACCCTTGCTTAACTCTTTCTGGGCATTGGGGGCCAGAATCGGAGATCCTGTTTGCACCGAGTCGGCGCCTGCGGCGGGTTCGGGGGTCAGAGTGACATACACTTGTTCGTGCTGTCCGCCAAACGAGACTTCCACTTGTTGCGTTAACTTTTGATATCCGGGTGCGATCACTTCCAGCGTATACCGCCCCACCGGTACGTTACCGAATTCGGTCTCGCCTGATCGGTTCGATCCAATCCCTGCGGATCCGCCGGTAAAGGCGTATAGGTTGACGACCGCACTGCGATCGAAGGGCGACCCATCCGGCAAACGCACTCTTACAGTGAGGCTGCCGGCGGACTGCTGCATGTTCTGCTGGCCTTGGCCTTTTTGTTGTCCCAGCGTAGGCGGAGCGCAAAGAAAAAACGAAGCAACCACGGCGGGCAAAAAACTCGCTGCGAAACGGCTGCCAGCGGCGACCATCCAATGCTCCTTGCTAGGACCAGAAGCCATGTAGCTCCCACTCGTTAGCGAACGGGACGAAGCTGGAGGACACTTTCTACTCAGACGTACAGAACGCTTCCTAGCTGGCGACAATTCTACTCTTTCCGGCGCCAGCCTTAAAGAATCTTCCTAGTTAACATTCGCCCGCGGAGGAGCAAAAAGGGTCAGAGAGCAGGCATTGATGGCGAATAGAGATCGAAGACCTGGGTCTTCGCGTTCGAGGCCTTCTTTATCTGGCGCCGGAGGTAAGAAGAACCCTTAGGGCGGTGCGAACGCCCCCCATCCTGGAAGCCGTGGGCCTGTCCACATCTTCGAAAAAGTACTATTGACCGGGCCCAGGAGCAGCAGTAATTTTAGTATTCCCTTCCCGGCCCCTTGTAACCCTTCGAATGCGAGGTCAGACATGGTTATCAATCACGCCCCCAGTCCGATCACCACGCCTTTGCAGGACCGATGGACCAAATTGCGGAGCCATAAGCGCATCATTTCCAAAGTGAAACTGTTCGTCGAGTGGGACGAAGATTCCGCGCCGCAGCGCGCCAACGCGGTCACCGTGGACGTCAGTCACTCTGGCTGCATGGCGGTAGTGGGCGCGGACTTGCCGCTGCACCGGCGCGTGCGCCTGATTCATCCGGAGAGTGGGCGGAAGGCCGAAGCCGAGGTGGTCTGGCGTGACCATGAGGCCTGGGACGTCGGCTTGGAGTTGGTAAAGCCGGACGCCTCGTTTTGGGGACTTAAATTCTAGCGCCGCAGTAGCATCCTCGGGCGCCATTGGGTGGCCGAGCGACCCCTCTTGCCCCGTCTTGACCTACTTAGGCTTAGGCTAATCTGGATGTCTCCCCGATCGACTAGCCGCTTCAAGATTTTCATTTAACCGGCGCGCAGGAACTCCAAACAACTGCTGGGGTCTGCTTACACGGGCAAGACTCCGTCCGAATTCGATGTCACGATCGTTACCGGTGATGTAGACTCCACGCAACTCAAAGCCTTCGCCAGGTCAACCGCGAGGCAACCAAAACGGGCTGGAATTATTCCTATAGCCCACCAGGGTTATTGGGTCGTTGCAATAAGATCGCCAGGCAGTTTGCTTGTGCTGGAGACGGAGACAAGCCGAATTTGTGCGGCATAACCGGATTTACGCATCGCGCTGGTGTTTTTGACCGCGCACGGATCCTCACCGCTACCGACTCGTTGATTCATCGGGGTCCAGACCAACAGGGTACGTATGAATCGGAGCGGATTTCTCTGGGCGCCGTACGCCTCAAAATCATCGACCTGCACGCGGGCGAACAGCCGCTGTTCAGCGGTGACGGGAACACGGTGCTGGTCTTCAACGGCGAAATCTACAACTACCGCGAATTGCGCGCGGAGCTGGAGTCGCGCGGGCACGAGTTCAAGACCAACAGCGATACCGAAGTAGTGCTCCAGGCCTTTTTGCGATGGGACACGGACTGCTTTCAACGCTTCCATGGGATGTTTGCGTTGGCCATCTGGTCGGAACGCGACCGACGCCTGGTGATCGCGCGTGACCGCCTCGGAATCAAGCCGCTCTATTTTCATCGGCGTGACGGCGAGCTCTACTTTGGCTCGGAGCTGAAAAGCATCTTCGCGCATCCCGAAGTCGATCGGCGCCTCGACCTCACGGCATTGCACTATTACCTGGCTCTGAACTACGTTCCCTGCCCGCGCACACTGGTGGAAGGCATCGAGAAGTTGCCCGCGGGTCACTGGCTCGAATGGCGGGATGGCCACGTCGAATCGGAGGCTTACTGGCGCCTGCGTTTCGAGCCGCAGAAACACAGATCCATCGAGAACGCACAGGAAGAGTTAGATGTCCTCCTGAAGCAGTCCGTCCGCGAGCACCTGATTTCGGACGTGCCGCTGGGGATCTGGCTGAGCGGCGGCGTGGATTCGTCCACGATTCTCCATTACACGCGAGAGGCATGCGCGTCACGTGTGAAGACGTTTTCCATTTCGTTCCAGGGGCGCAGCTTCGATGAGACACCGTACATCCGCGAAACGGCGAAGCGATACGACACCGAACATCATGAGCTCGACGTAAGTCCGAACCTGGACCTTACAACGGCCATCGAGGAACTTGCGTACTATTCCGATGAGCCGTTCGCGGATGCCGGTGCTGTGCCTGTCTGGTTTCTGGCAGCGCTTAGCCGAAAGCATGTGACGGTTGCGCTAAGCGGAGAGGGCGCCGACGAGCTCTTCGGCGGATATATCACCTACCAGGCGGACCGTTATGCCGCGGCGGCACAGAGTGTGCCGCGCGCGATGCGCCGTGGCCTGCTGAGCCTGCTGCGGCACTGGCCGGTCTCCAACGACAAGATCAGCTTCGAGTACAAGGCGAAGCGTTTTCTCGAGGGCACCTTGCTGCCGCCCGACGAAGCTCACACGTTCTGGAACGGCACCTTCTCCGCGGCGCAGCAAGATGAATTTCTGCGCGCGGGCAACGGCTCGACAGTCCGGGCCCTGTTCGATGCGGATTTGCCGCACGCAGACGAAGTGGGATCGCTCAATCGCTATCTGGCCTTTGACCAGCGTTACTACCTGGTGGATGACATCCTACAGAAAGTGGACCGCATGAGCATGGCTCATTCGCTGGAGATCCGGCCGCCTTTTTTGGACCATCGCATCGTGGAATTTGCCGCTGGCTTGCCGGAGCACATGAAGATCAGCGGAGGCCATCAGAAGGTGATCTTGAAGCGGTTGATGAAAGATAAGCTGCCGGCTTCGGTCCTGCGGCGCGCCAAGACAGGATTGGATATACCAACGCACGACTGGCTGCGCGGTGCGTTGCGCCCGCTGCTTTTGGACACGCTCAGCGCGCAAGCGATCGAAGAAACGAAGCTGTTCCGGCGGGATCGCATCGAGTTTTTCATTCAGGAGCATATGGAACGACGCGCAAACCTCGGATATCACCTCTGGGGCTTGCTGATTCTGTTCCTATGGATCAAACAGTGGAATATTCAAACGGCGCCCGAGCCGCAATTCAGCCACAAGAGCCTCACCACCGCTTTGAGTCGGGCGTAGTCGTCGTTCTGTTTGCCGCCGCAATTTTTCTGGGCTGCATTGTGTCTCCCCCGGCATTGATGGACGACGTCGATGCGGTCCAGGCGCAGATCGCGCGGAACATGCTGGAGTCCGGCGATTGGGTGATCGCGCACCTCGATGGCGTGCCGTACCTGGAAAAATCACCGCTCATCTACTGGCTGATTGCGGCTTCCTTCCGGATTCTTGGCGCACACGATTGGGTGGCCAGAATCCCCGTTGCGCTGGCTGCGGTGCTGCTGGCCTGGGTGACGTGGCGGTACGGCCGCTGGGCATTCGGCGCTCGAGTGGGCTTCTACGCGGGGTTGGCGCTCGCAACTTGCGTCGGGCTGTTTCTTTTCACGCGTATCCAGATTCCGGACGTGATGCTCACGCTATCCGTGTGCGCGGCGTTCTGGTCCTTCCAGCGCGCGCTGGAGGTCGAGGAGCCGCGTCCGCAACTCTGGGCTTTGCTGCTCGCCGCCAGCCTCGGCGTCGGCTTAATGCTCAAAGGATTGATCGCGGTGGTCGCGCCCGTGGGTGGCGTCCTCGTTTATTTGGGTGTCACCCGGCAGATTTGTTCGCGGGAAGTTTGGAAAAGGCTGCATGTTTTCACCGGAGCGCTCGTCATTCTGGCGATTGCCGCGCCGTGGCACGTTCTCGCTACCCTGCGGATGCCGCCATACTTCGATTTCACGATGCACAGCGGCCCGGGCGAGTATCACGGTTTTTTCTGGTTCTATTTCATCAACGAACATGTCTTGCGCTTCTTAAACCTGCGATACCCGCGCGATTACAACACCGTTCCGCGCGTGGCGTTCTGGCTGCTCCATCTTCTCTGGCTATTTCCGTGGAGCGCTTTTTTTCCGGCGGCCGCGGGGCTGAACTTCAAGCCCATAGATCGCGCCGGCCGCACACGGCTGCTGGCACTCTGTTGGACCGGCTTCTTGCTGGTCTTTTTCACTTTTTCGACGACGCAGGAATACTATTCCATACCCGTATACCCCGCGCTGGCGCTGCTGTTGGGCTCCGCGATGGCCGGAGAGAGTAAATGGCTGCGGATCGGCACGCGAGCGCTGGGCGTTGTCTCTGGCTTGGCCTTCCTCACGATTGCCGCGATTCTTTACGCCGTGCGCTGCGTCGCCACTCCCGGTGACATTTCCTATGCACTGCAACAGCACCCCGAGGCGTACACGCTCTCGCTCGGCCACCTTGGCGACTTGACGATCTCGTCCTTCGCGTATTTGCGAGTGCCGCTTGTTGTGGCCGGGGGCGCGTTTCTCGCAGGCGCATTGGGTGCCTGGCTGCTGCAAGGGCGGCGCGCGTTTCTGGGTTTCGCGGTGATGATGGTGGCATTCCTTCATGCGAGCCGGCTGGCCCTGGTTACCTTCGATCCCTATCTCTCCTCCCGGCCGCTGGCTGACGCATTGTTGCGCGCTCCCGAGGGGCGCTTGATCGTCAATGGGCAGTACTACTCTTTTTCTTCGGTCTTTTTCTACACAGACCGGCCGGCGTTGCTGCTCAATGGCAGGCTCAACAATCTCGAGTATGGTTCCTACTCGCCCGGAAGTCCCGGCGTCTTCCTCAACGACGCTCAGTTTGTCGCGCTCTGGTCCAAACCGGAGCGCTCCTACGTGCTCTCCGATCACGAAGACGTGCCGCATCTCACCGCCCTGGTGGACGGCAGCCAACTCCACAAAATCGCGGAAAGCGGCGGCAAGCTTCTCTTCGCAAATCAGCCGTAGACCATTTGCAATGGTTCTTCCTTGCGTCGGCGGCCATTGGGCGTGCTGTCGCTGATTCAGGCTACACTTACACGCGGTAAGAGTCGGTGGATGATTGTGAGGAGGATGGGCATGGACATGTTCAAAAAAGGGCGGAGCGAAGACCAAGAGTTCACGATGAGGCCAGCGATTCCGGGGCTTCGCAACCTACTCATCGGGGTGGTCTCGCTGGTCGTCGTCATTTTCGCGCTGTCCTTCCTGGTGCGCGTCACACGCATTGAGGCCGGGCACGTCGGCGTGGAAATCAACCTGGCGGGAAGCCAGCGAGGTGCTTCGGAAATCCCCGTACGCACGGGTTGGGTGGTGTATTCGCCTCTGAGCACGCAGATCATCGAGTTCCCAACGTACGTGCAAACGGTGAAGTGGACGAAAGACGTCAGCGAGGGCCATCCGATCAACGAAGAGATGGGCTTTAACTCCAGAGAAGGCATGGAGATTTTTGTGGATGTGTCGCTCTCTTACGCCATCGATCCGCTGCACGTGCCGGACTTTTACGTGAAGTACCGCGTGAGCGATTTGGAGATCTTCACGCACGGCATTCTTCGCGATATCGTGCGGAATTCCCTCAACGAAGTGGCTTCCACGTACAACGTCGAGGACATTTACGGCGATCACAAGGCGGAATTTTTGCGCAAGGTGCAAGCGATGATCGACCAGAAGATATCGCCCGTGGGCGTCGGCGTGCAGCAATTTGGTTTTATCGGCGCGCCGCGCGTGCCTGCGGTGATCGCCACGGCCATCACCGCGAAGGCCCAAGCCATCCAGCAATCGGAACGCGCGCGAAACGAACTGGCGACCACGCAGGCGGAAGCCGCGAAGAAGATTGCCGAGGCCGAGGGCGATGCGAAATCGCTGGTGACCCGGGCGCAGGGCGAAGCCGATGCGAACCGCATCCGCCAGAATTCGTTGACCCCGCAACTGCTGGAACTTCGCCGCATCGAAAACAATCGAACGCTCATCGAAAAATGGAACGGCCAGCTGCCCACCGTGCAGTCGGGCCAGGGAGGCGCATTGATGCTGCAGCTTCCCCGGCCGCAGTAGCGCGAAACGCGCCACCGCCTCGGTTCGGCGGCATTTCAGGTGATCCATGCGTCGCGATTCGCGGATACGCTCGCGGATGTGTGAGGAGGCAGAATGAGCACGGAACGCAGCCTGCAAACCGTCTTGATTACTGGCGCGACCGATGGTTTGGGCAAGGCGGCCGCGCTGCTCTTGGCGGAGCGCGGCTACCGCGTCTTTGCGGCCGGACGCTCGCCGGAAAAGCGCGCGCAGCTCGATGCGCTCGCGCAGGAGAAGAAACTTCCGCTGGAAACCCTGGAGCTTGATGTCTGCGAGGACGCCTCCGTGCAACGTGCAGTAAAGGATGTCCTCGGCAAAGCCGGCGCGATCGACGTGCTTATCAACAATGCTGGCGTCGGCTACGTGGCGACGGTCGAAGACCAGCGCATGGAAGACTGGCGGCGTCAGTTCGAAACGAACTTTTTCGGCGTCATCCGCGTCACGCAAGCCATCTTGCCGCACATGCGCGAACGGCGGCGCGGGCGCATCCTGATGATGAGCTCGGTATCCGGATTGGTCACGCCACCGGCGCAGGGCGCGTACAGCAGCAGCAAGCACGCTGTCGAAGGATTGAGCAACGCCTTGCGGCTAGAGATGTACGCTTTCGGCGTCGACGTGGTGCTGATCGAGCCGGGATATAT
>JBGOVR010000202.1:0-7017 GCA_041478205.1 Candidatus Acidiferrum sp. | reverse complement strand
GTTCCGCCTTGCTATCGATAACCTTGGCCTGCGCCGCGGCATCGGCATTCTGCAGCGTGGCTTCCTTGCGCGCCTGCGCCTCGAGCTTGGTCTGCTCGATTTGCTTCTGTTTCAGGGGCAGGGTGTACTGCATGGCGTCCGCTTCGCCCTTAGCTTGCAGTACGCGCACCTGCGCCTGCGCTTCCGCTTGTTTAACGTCGCGCGCCTTCTGCGCCTCGGCCTCGAGTTCCGCGATGCGTACCTGTTTCTGCTTGATCTCCGTGTCGGTGCCCAGGCGTTCGTTCTCCTGCTCCTTCAGCAGCAGCCCTTCGAGCCCCTTCGCGTATTCGTCGGGCAGCTTCAAATCCCGTAGCAGCACTTCGCGCACGACGATTCCATCCGCGCCGAGGCGCGTGGTGATGGCCGTCGCTGCCGCAATGCGCAGCTCTTCTCGCTTGGTCGCGAAAATCTCGCGGGTGATGTAGTTCGGCGCCAATTGCCGGTAGATCGTGGCCACCGTTGGCGCCACCACCTCTTCTCCAACAGGCTGCGGCAGATTCGCGTGGATGTAGCTCAGGCGTTGCGGATCGAGCCGGTATCGAACGCTTACGGCCAGGCCGATATTCAGCCCTTCTCGCGCTTGCACCGTCAGCACTTCGTTGTCGGACTTCGGAAAATGGCTCGCCGCCGTGGTGTAGACCTGTTCGCGCGTGTCATAGAGCGCCACGCTATCGACCAGCGGCGTAACCAGGTGCACGCCTGGATACAGCGTGCCGGGACGCGCGCCCCAAATCTGGCTGATGCGCACGCCAGCCGAGCCGTCGGGGATCACGAGAATGCTGAGCGCCAAGAGCAACGGCAGCACCGCCGCAGCCGCCAGCCGCTGGGCGAGTCCCCAGCGGACCGGTCCTAAAGGGTGGCGCGTAAGTTGGCCCGTTTCCAACCCGGACTCGCCCGTCGTGCCGCGGCGGAGCAATCGGCGAAGCTGCTCCGAGAGGTAAATGTCGTAAACGATTAGCGCCCCGGCGCTACCGAAGAGACCCGCGCCGAGGATCATCAAGAGATATTTCAGAACCAGCATGGCGTTGCTCCTTCTTCTCTTTCCCGGAACGCTGCGGCGGAGAGCTAACCGCCTGCTCCGCCACTCGCGTTGCGCCGGGGAATCCTAGTGGCGCAGGTTTCAACTTGTCGCGCTCGCCCTGAACAAAGACGCCGGGAGCGAAGCCGAGGGAACCCGCGGTCGCCTAGCCAAGCGCTCAGCGATGCGGCGCAAACGCGCTAGCCAACTGCGTGGTGCCGCGCACCAGTTCCGGGCGCACGACGCGCCAGCTAGCGGTCGCGGGCTGCATCAGCTGCACCGAAACCCGCAGCAGCAGCCACTGAAACGCGGTACCAGCAGCGAGAGCAAAAATCGTGGCGACGGCCAGCGTCGTAAAACTCAGCAGAGCGATCATGGGTGCCTCCCTGTCGTGCAACAGTGGAGATGGCACTCGGATAGCCAGGAGCTATCTATCTGTTAATAAAGGGGTTAGGGAAATTCGTAGGAACGAAAACCTGTGTTGCGCGGGACACGTTGTAGGCCGAGGTACACGACAAGCCAGCACTGGGCGGAAACCAAACCAGCCCCAATGCTGGCGCCTGGAAATCATGAAGCAGCGTTCACAACTCCTATTCCTTGCCAACCTGCCCGGCACTCGTGCGTCGGCGCTCAATGCCCGCCACTCATCCAGGACTGCGGCATCCGCGCAAGCCTTGTGCTAGGCTAAAAGGTGAAAAATCATGAACAGCGGATCGGGTTTGCGCATCGGTCGAATTCTCGGAATACCCATCTACCTCCACGCGAGTTGGGTGATCATTTTCGTGTTGATCACCATGTCGCTGGCCGTGCAGTTCACGCAGGAGCATCCGCAGTGGACCTCGGCACAGCATTGGTCGGTTGGCGTGGCAACCAGCTTGCTCTTTTTTGCTTCGGTGCTCTTCCACGAGCTTTCGCACAGCGTCGTGGCTCTGGCCTACAAGATCCGCGTGGTCTCCATCACGCTGTTCATCTTTGGCGGGGTCGCGCGTATCGGCCGTGAACCATCGAAGGCCATTCAGGAATTCAATATCGCCATTGCTGGACCAATCGCGAGTCTTTTCCTGGCGGCCGTCTTCTACGGCGTAACGCTGTTCTTCCCCTACAGCACGATGACCGGCGCTCTGGCGACCTGGCTCTGGCAAACGAATGCAGCCCTCGCGGTCTTCAATCTCCTGCCGGGCTTTCCGCTCGATGGCGGCAGGATTTTCCGCGCCGTCGTCTGGGGCATCACCAAGGACTTCACCCGCGCCACGAAAGTTGCCGGCGCCAGCGGAAAGCTGGTCGCGTATGGAATGATCGTTTTCGGCGCGTGGTACGCGATTAGCAAGGGCCAGTGGCAGTCCGGGCTGTGGTTTGCGTTCATCGGCTGGTTCCTCTTGAACGCCGCGCAGGAGAGCGTTGCGCAAATCGCAATCCGAGAAACGCTGGCCGGTCTGCGCGCCACAGACGTGATGAGCCACGAAATTCCCACCGTCGCCCGCGAAATCTCGCTCGAGGACTACGGCCAGGAAGTGCTTCGCACCGGCCGTCGATGCCACCTGGTTGTCACTGACGACCGCCTCGTCGGCATGATGAACGTCCACACCCTGAATTCCGTTCCGCGCGAGGAATGGGCGCACATGTCGGTCCAGGCGGTGATGATTCCGCGCGAGAAAATCTTGTGGGCCACACCGGAAGAACCGCTGCTCGCCTTGCTCGAGCGTCTGCTCGCCGCCGACATAAATCAGATGCCGGTCGTAAGCGGAACGGAAAACGACGGCACGCACATCATTGGTATGATTACGCGTGATTCCATTCTCCGCGTCATACAGACGCGCACCGAACTGGGTCCGATAGCGGCCGAGAAGTAATCCCCCCCATGGTCCTGGGTCTATCCGCGGCGACCCGGCAAGCTCCGCAGCCACACCCCACGCCGTATCCAATCGATCGGTGTTCCTCGCGCGATCAGGCCTCGCGTGCCCGCAGGGCGCGAAGCCGGAAACCTCCCCGCCGAAGATCAACGGTAACCCGGGAAAAACCCGCCGCGGTCAGCCGCGCCGGAACAGAAGCTGGCGCGACCGGAACAAACGTGCTGCTCCTGTGAATCGCATGCTGCAGCCATCCATCTTGTATTTCAAAAGCTAAGAAAACACCGCCGGGCCGCAGCACGCGGTAGATTTCCGTGAACGCGCGATCCTGCAGTTCGCTCGAGTGCAAATGATGCAAAACGAGCACGGCGATGGCCGACGAAAAGGTGTGGTCGGCGAATGGCAAGGCCGCGGCGTCACCCCGCAGAACGCCGCTATTCGCGTTGCGCTGTCGCGCCGCGAGCCCAACGGCGAAAGCGTGGTCGTACTCGAGGCTGGTCACTCGCGCCACGCGCCGCCACAACTCCTCCGTCGCCGCCCCGGCACCCGCACCAACCTCCAGCAAGTGCTCCCCCAGCTCCGATCCCGACAAAATCCACGGCAGCAGCTTTCTCTGCGTGACTTGCCGCCAGAACGGCGTAGAACAAAACCAATTTTCGAGACGGTTCATCGGTGGCCTGGACAACCTAAAGGATTTTTTACTTTAACGCGAAAGGGATCGAATTGCTTCGCTGGCCAAGAAACACCACGCCGCGGGCAGGCGCGATCGGGCGAAACCAATTGCTATTGCAAGAGCGCACGAATGCGCCGCAAGGACGACGCAAACTGATCCGCATTGTACGACGAAGCATTTTCCAGCTGCTGAAACAGTCCATTGATCGCGGCGCGCACTTCAGCCGCGTTGCCAGGCTTCGCGTCTCGACTGTACGCGATGTACAGCGAATCCAGCGCCATGACCGCTTGCTCCGCCCCGCGCTCATCGGCCAGCGAAATATCCTCGGCATCGTCGGCAATCCGCTGCAGCATGCGCAGCGCGATGGCTTGATCGTACGGCATCCCCGCCAAACGCTCCGCGATTCGCTGCGCCAGAGGCGCCGCCGCGGTCGCAGCCGACGCCACAGCATTGCGATCCGGATTGAGCTTGCTCATTTCATCGGAAACCGCCAAGAGCTGCCGGTCCAATTCCTGTGCCGATGCCGAATCGATCTGCTTCGCCAGCAAACGAAACACCGCGTAGCGCGACGCATTCCACGCCGGATCGCCGGGCCGCCGCCCGACATATCCATGTTCCTGCCGCCAGCTATCTTTCGCGGGCCCCAGCGCGTGATGGCAAGCGAAGCACGAAAGCTCCGAATATTCCGGCCAAGCATCTTTCTTGTCGTAGCGCTCGCCCTTGGCCCTCCACGTCAGCCGCTCCATGGCCGCCCGCAACTGCACGGCCTGCCCCGTGCTCCAGTCGCGCACGCCGGTCCACGCAACATCTTCCACCGGCTTACCTGGCGCGGACTCCCTCGGCATTTTCCAATGCCGCGGCATCACCGCCGAAAACGAATCCAGCTCGAAGAAAAGATCGGGGTGCCCCGCCGCGATCATCTCGTGATCGACAAACTTCTCCCGCGTCCCCAGGTGGCATTCCAGGCATTTCCCCGTGCGCACGATGACGTCGCGCGTATCCACCATATGCAAGCGCACCGACTCCGCGTGCTTTTCAGGAGATTCGCGCGCCGTGTGCTGCCCCAGCCACCCTTGCGCCGGCCCATGACAATTTTCGCAGGACACTCCCTCGGTAATCTCGAACGGCCGCCCGCGCCGTTCCGGTGTGGTGTACAGCGCGTGACACGCCAGACACTTCGGCGCCTCCTCAGCCTTCGCCCCAAGCTTCATGATGCGCGCCATGCGCTCCCCGACGTCTCCCGTCAGCGCCTGATACGCCCGGCTATGCCTGTCCTTAATGATCCACGTGGAGTATTCGTCCTGCAGAATGCGGCTGCCCGCGATCGGCTTCACGCTGCCGTGACAACTGGTGGCAGCGCAAGAGCCCGGTCCAATATATTTCCCCAGCTCGCCAGCGCCACCGTCCGCGCGCGCGGCAGCCGAAGCAGCTACCGCCGCCTTCCCGTTTTCCGCTCCGCCCGGTTTAGCTTCCAGCAGCGCAGCAGGCAACATCAGCGCGCCCCACACCGTGGCGCTCAAGCACAAAGAAATGGCGGCTTTTCGCATTTGGGATGCCAACAGAAGCTTATCGCTTATATCCGTGTGGTCCGGGGAAGTCAACGGTCGGCGTTACCTTTTTCGCTCCGCCTCGCCAGAAGACCACCCAGCCCCTTTACACTGGGTTGCCACCCCAGTAGTATTCAGAGGATTTAGCACCTCACTTCGCGCTGCACGGCGTCCTTGTCCAAACCGTTCAGCGCCTTTCACACGAGACGGGGCGCCGTGATCTTCGACGACCTTCGGGCCATACAATTGCGTTATGGCTTCTTGCCGAAGCCTGAGCTCGAAGCTCTGTCGCAGCGCACGCATACGCCGCTCTATCAGATCCATAGCGTCGCCAGCTTCTATCCCCATTTTCATTTGACCCCGCCTCCCAAAGCCGACGTCCGCGTTTGCGCCGACATGAGCTGCCACCTCAACGGCGCCGGCGACCTCCGCGCCGATCTCGAGCACCGCTTCGCCACCTCCAGCGCCAAGGACGTCCTGATTCGCGACGTCTCGTGCCTCGGCCGCTGCGATCACGCCCCTGCCGTCTCCATCAACGATCAAATTTTCACGGACGTAACTCCAGCCCGCGCCGAACAAATCGTAAGCAGTGTCCTCCGCGGCGAATCGGTGGAGGCGCCTCACCTGGACCACGCGCGCGTGCAATGCGCCTCCGATCCCTACCCCGACGACCAAAAGTACGGCGTCGCCCGCAAGCTCGCCGTCACAAAAGACTGGGACGCCGCCCTCGCCGAACTCAAAGCCGCGGAACTCCGCGGCATGGGCGGCGCAGGCTTTCCCACCAGCATGAAGTGGGCCCTCGTTCGCAAAGAGCTCAGCCCCGAGAAATACGTCGTCTGCAACGCCGACGAAAGTGAGCCCGGCACCATCAAAGACCGCTTCATCCTCACCCACCTTCCGCATCTCGTCATCGAAGGCATGATCCTCGCCGGATTCATCGCCGGCGCGAAAAAAGGCATCCTCTATATCCGCCACGAATATCACCTCCAGGAAGAAATCCTTGGCGAAGAAGTGCGCCGCTGCTATCGCGCCGGCCTCCTCGGCAAAAAAATCCTCGGCACCGATCTCGATTTCGACTTGGAAGTCTTCGTCAGCCCCGGCGGCTACATCTGCGGCGAAGAGAGTGCGCTGATCGAAGCCATCGAAGGCAAACGAGCCGAGCCCCGCAACAAACCTCCGTTCCCGGTCACCAATGGCGTGTGGCAAAAGCCCACGGTGCTCAACAACGTCGAAACCTTCGCCAACGCTCCCCAAATCCTCGCCCGCGGCGTCGAGTGGTTCAAAGCGCAAGGCCAAGGCGGCTCCCGCGGACTAAAATTTGTCGGCGTCAGCGGCCACGTCATAAAGCCCGGCGTTTTCGAAGTGCCCATGGGCCTCCCCATGCGCGAAGTTATCTTCAATCACGCCGGCGGAATCCGCGGTGGCCGGCAACTGAAAGCCTTCGCACCCTCCGGCCCATCCTCCGGATATTTGCCGGCCTCGATGGTCGACGTGCGCGTCGATTTCAAAGCGCTCGCCGATGCAGGCTCCATGCTCGGCTCCGGCGCCATCGTGGTCTGCGACGACACCACCTGCATGCTCGACATGGCTCTCAACGCCGTCCGTTTCTATCGCAACGAATCCTGCGGAAAATGCGTCCCGTGCCGTGTAGGCTCGCAAAAAATGGTCGATCTCCTCGCGCGCTGGACGCAAGGCGGCTTGCCAGAATCCCACTATCGCGCCGACCTCGCGCTGCTCGACGACCTTTCGCAAGCCATGAGCCTCGCCTCGATTTGCGGCCTGGGACAAATCGTCCCAGCCCCCATTCAATCCGTGCTAAAACATTTTCGCGCGGAGGTAGACGCCCACGCCTTGAAAGGCCAATGTCCCAGCGGAATCTGTTTCACCGCCGCT
>JBGOVR010000086.1:0-20019 GCA_041478205.1 Candidatus Acidiferrum sp. | reverse complement strand
CAAGTCTCTGACCGTCTATGGCGAAGTGCTGCAAAAGATCCAGGCGGACTACGTCGACGAGCCCAACATGCATCTGGTCACCGCCGGCTCGCTGCACGGCTTGCTGGAGTCTCTCGATCCCGAATCCAGCTACCTGACGCCGCGCGAATATAGCGAGTACAAGCAGAAGCAACAGAGCGCCAGCACCGGCGAGACGGGCCTCAACCTCAGCAAGCGCTTCGGTTACATCATCGCGATTTCCGTTTTGCCGGAGAGCCCGGCGGAAAAAGCCGGCGTCCACAGCGGCGACATTTTTGAATCCGTGGCGGGATTCACCACGCGCGACATGTCCGTGGGCCAGGCGCTGAATCTCTTGAATGGGCAAGCCGGCAGCGGCGTTAAAGTCGGAGTCATCCGTCGCGGCAAGGCGCAACCCGAAGCAATCGACCTCGTCCGGCAGAAGCTAGCGACGCCAAAGATCGTCGCGCAGAAGACCGATCCCGATATTCTCGTGCTGCGCTTGGCCTCTCTCGAACCCGGCCGCGCCGAGGAAATACGCAACAAGCTGATCGAGGCCGATAAGCAAGGCATTCGCAAGCTCATCTTGGATTTGCGCGAGTGCGGTCGCGGACCAGTCTCCGAAGCGGTTGCCGTCGGGCGCCTTCTCGTCCCCTCTGGCACACTGGCAACGCTGCGCGGACAGACGGTTTCCGCCCAGGTTTTCTCCGCCGAGCCCAGCAAGGTAGTTTGGAAGAATCCCGTGTCCGTGCTGGTTGACGGCAGTACCTCCGGCGCCGCGGAAGTGCTGGCTTCGGCGATCGTCGCGAATCATCGCGGCGATGTCGTCGGCGAGCGCACCTTTGGTCTCGCGTCGGACCAGAAACTCATCACTCTCGACGATGGTTCGGCGTTGTTTCTGACGGTAGCGAACTACTACAAGGCGAATGGCAAATCGATCCTTGAAGAAGGCATCGAGCCTAGCGAAGTGGTCCGCGCCGTGGCCGAGGACGATTCCGACGTCGGCGACGAGGATGCCGCCGCAACCACCACGATGAAGGAAGCCCCCGCCGGGCCGCGTCCACTTTCACCGGAAGATCCGATTTTCCGCAAAGCCCTCGAGCTTCTGAAGACGCCGACGAAGAAGGCAGCCTAGTCGTCGGCTCCTCTTCGCCTCTGCGATCTCTGTGACCTTTGTCGTGAATTTCTTCGTTCTTCTCCGTAACTCTTTTATTTCTCGCTCCCACGCCGATCGGCTGAGGTTATTCACGTTAGGTTTAGCCCTGGCTGTAGCGGCGGGCAGCTGCCACAAACCCGCTAAACGCCCCGGGGCGGCGGAAATCCACGTCGCCACTCGTGAATTTGCCGCCGCGGCTAGCTCCGCAGCTCCCGGCGCCGACGTCCGAAGCGAGCTGAGCGCCTCCGATCATGATCCTGACAGCACCGACCACCTTGACATCGCCATTCACCCGAGCGCGAACGAAACCTCCAATGGTGCAGCGTCCACCGCGCGGTTGCTCCAAGCCCTCGGTCGTGTCGCGACACGCCACCGCTTGACGCAGGATTCTCCGTCCGAAAGCCGCGAGGGAATCCTTTTCACCTATCGTCGCGCGGGTTTCGCGACCCATACGATTCACATTCACTTCGGGCCGGCCGCCGCTTGGCGGGAACCCGTACCTGGTGCAAAAGCTGGCCACGCTTTGCTCGCGATCATTCTCGACGACCTCGGCAACGATCGCTCGGCCGCGGACGCGATCTTCGCGCTGCCCTACCCGCTTACCATCTCGGTGCTTCCCGATCGCCCTCATTCCGCGGACATCGCTGAAGAAGCGCACCGCCGCGGCTACCAGGTGATGTTGCACCTGCCGATGGAATCGGTCGGCAAGGAAAGGCCGGAATCTCGCGAAATTCGCCCCGGCATGTCTGCCGGAGACGTCACCGCGCTGGTGAACGAGTTTCTTGAGGCTGTACCGGCCGCCGCCGGAGTGAACAACCATCAGGGCTCGCAGTCCACTGCCAATGCCGCATTGATGGATGAACTGATGCCCGTTCTCCGCGACCATAAGCTCTTCTATATCGACAGCCGTACCACCGCCGCCACCGTCGCCTATGACACCGCGCACCGGCTAGGTGTGCGCGCCGCCTTCCGGAATGTTCCCTTTCTCGACGATGTCGCGGAAGCTCCAGCGGTGCGCAAACAGCTGCAACTCGCCTTGCGCGACGCTCGCGAAAAAGGCGAGGCCGTGGCCATAGGTCACCCACATCCCGCAACCTTGAAAGCCTTGAGCGAAGTCCTGCCGCAAGCAAAAGCCCAAGGCGTCCGCCTGGTCTTCGCCTCCGAACTCGCCCACTAACCTCTCTTGCCTGGTGAACTCGCAGGATACAGACGGTGGAACCCGTAGAAAAAAAGGAGCAATACCAGAAAGTCGAACAGGCTGGCCTCTGGCCCCGCCGTTCCGCCGGTGAGCCAGGTGGGTCCGGCGAGCGTGGCGTTGGATAGATGTCCGGGGAAAATCACGCCGCTGTCCGGCACGGAATAAAGAAACGTCTCGCCGAAATCAAAGGTTGCATGCATGCCCACGGCGAACCACAAGCTTCCCGTGCGCCGAAGCGTGAAGCACCAAAAAAGCCCGGTCAGCACAATGCCGGCGATCCCTACCCAGGTCTCGCCCGGATTTTTTGCGTGCACCAGGCCGAACACGATCGACAGCAACACCGCCACGGGCCAAAAACTCAAGCCCTGCGCCAGCGTAAATTGCACGTATCCGCGAAAGGCGAACTCTTCGTAAAGTCCGACCAGGATGAAAAAGATCGTCCAGAAAATCGCCCAGTGAAGAAGCTGGGCGCCGTGAATCGCGATTGCGCCAAAGTGATAAGAACCAAGGGCCGCCATCGCGCCGACCACCACGCTGATCTCCGTCAGGCCAAACAGCGCTCCCTGCGAGAAGAACTTGCCGAAGGCTCCGCGCAACGGCAGTCCGTAAGCGCCGAACGCGCGCCCTTCGAGACGCGACATCACCCACGCGGACGAAAAAGCACCGATGAGCGCGACGCTCTCCCCCACCATCAAGAGTTGCGGGTCATAAGGTGAAAGCGTGCCGTGGAGAAAGAAGCGGGCCACCCACGGCAACGCATTGGTGATCGCCTCCCACAGAATCAAATAGAGGCACACCCGCACAAAACCGAAAGGCAACGCGGGGCTGCGAAAAAAACTCTGCTCGGCGGGCACACTCGAGACTACCGCTCCGGTTGATTCTTCCGTGTTGGTGAGAGGCGAGTCGGTCATGAGAAAAATAACAGGCGGGCAGGGCGCGCTTCTGGAGTCGAGCGTTGACGTCGATGCCCACTCGACGGATTAAGATAGCACAGGCGGAGCGTCCGCCCACGGTTGCGAGCGAAATGGAGACGACTGGCTTACTTTTCGATTCGCGCCGCAGCCGCACCGAGGATCTGACGGCTTCTTTTCTCTTGCACGAACGCCACGGCACGCAAATTCTGCGGGTTCCACGCGGAGTCAAGGGGTACGCTGAGGTCACCCGAGAAAGAAGTTTCTTTGCCCGGATCAGCAACACCCATCTTGCGCAACACGCGTACGATGGAAGCGTGATGGAGGTCTTCGCCGGCGTTTTCTCCGCGCGTCACGTTGGAGTGCAGCCCCGCTTCGGTGATCGCCAGCCAGACCTCGGGTGCATCGCCAGCTTTGTTTCCCGCGAGTTTTCCCACGGACACGGTGAATTGTGCGCGGCCCTTTTTTTCCGACGGCCGCGGCGTCAACAAGACATCCACCATTGCTCGGGCCGCAGCCCCTTCGACCGCTTGCCGCGCCTGATCTTCGTGGCTGCCGACAAACTCCGTCTGGCCGTCGATCACCATCTGTGGCGTGTAGACATTCCGGCTTCCCAGTGAAGCGGCATATTCCTGTTGCCGGGTCGTCCACTCTTTCGCGGAAAACGGGTCCGTCCAACCTAAGTTGTTCCAATAATCGACGTGCTCTTCGAGCGCGATGATTTGCGCGTTCGCGACCAGTTGCTGCTCTTCCAGCTTCGCCAGCAAAGCGTCCGCTGGCGGGCAACTCGAGCACCCTTCCGAGGTGAACAGCTCCACGATCACCGGCACACCTGCAGGCGTGCGGTTCTCACCGGGTGGGAGCTCAGCCGGTTTTGCTGGCAGATGTAGCGTCGAACCCAAAGCAAAGAGTGAGAACGCAGAAAGTGCCAAAACTCCAAAAGGGCATTTCATAACGCTCCAAGCCGTTCGCCTAAGCGTATCTTAAGATTCGCGACTTACCAGGAAGTTTCAAGATTCTGACCGCGACGGATAACCTCTATGATAGATTTAACCGGTTATTTCGCTAGGCCGTCTCGGAGGCTACCTCCATGTTCCAATCTGGCTCGAGTTTAGCGCTTCTCGGTGGTCGGCTGGCCATCGATTTTGCCAACGCTCCCTCCTATCCAGCGTCTCCTTTCGGCGGTCTGTCTTGGGAGGAATTCGTTCTTTTCCTGGAAGCCTCACGCGTCGTTTCGCACGAGCGAGGCTCGACGCTGCTCACACTTCCCCAGAGCGATCCGCAAACCGCCCATATGGTGCTTTCTCGCGCGATTCGTCTCCGCGATGCCCTTCGTGAAGTTTTTGGAGCTATGGTCCGAAAGCAGCGAGTCGCCCGGGAATGGGTTGCACCCATCAACGAAGTCCTCCGCATTACCGAAGGGCATGACGAGTTGGTCCCGGAAGAGGGCACGTGGAAGCTGGAATTCATCGCCCGCGAAGGCGGCTCCGATTGGCTTCTCGCCGCCGTCGCTCGCTCCGCCGCGGAAATTCTCGTCGAGGGCCCGAACGCGCAACTGCGCACGTGCGCAAATCCCGGGTGCGGACTTTTCTTCTGCGACACTTCGCGGACCCACCGGCGCCGGTGGTGCTCCATGGCCGTTTGCGGCAATCGGCACAAGGTGGCCAGTTTCGCGCGGCGTCGCGCCTCCTGATGCCGGGCCGGGCGGCGAGCCGCTTCACTCTCCGCCAGGCTTCACGTATTTCGGTGCATTACCCTTCGACCACGGATCGTAGCTGTGGGCAAAGACCAGGCGCTCCGCGAGCGGCGGGTGGGTGTACAGCCAGAAGGTGACGATCGGCGGCGGATTGGGATCGGCGAGATCGATCTCTCCCATAATTTGAAACGCGTGCGCGGCAACTTCCGCGGAATTCGGCACAATCCCGTGAATCACTTCCAGTCCGTACACATCGGCGGCGTGCTCCTGCATCCGGCTAAAGCCATTCGTAACGGGCAGAGCGACAAACATCATCACCTGCAGCAGGAGCAAGAGCACCGCGAGCGATGCCCAGTCCTCGGGCCCGTACACTTTCCAATCTTTGCCCCACCGGTTGAGCGCCCCGTGCAGGCCGCGATAACCGAGATAGAGGGCCACCAGCAGGACGGCGGCGAAAAACAGAAAGCCGTTGCGGACATGTCTCAGTACATAGTGGCCGGCTTCGTGTCCAAAAATGAAAAGCGTCTCGTCGGTGGTCAACTTCTGAATGGTTGTATCCCAGACGACCAGGCGCTTCGATGCCCCGAAACCCGTCACATACGCGTTGATGTCGTTGGTCTTTTTGCTTGCCTGCATCAAGAACATGCGCTCTCGCGGAATCGCCAAGCCCGCCCGCTGTATCACTTTTTCCATGGCCGTGGCGAGCTCTGGATACTTGGCGTCGAGCGGTTCGAAGGTATTAAACATCGGATCGATGAACCACGGACTGACAAAAAAGATGAAAAGCAGGATCGGCAAGGACGCCAGCCAGAAATGAAACCACCATCGCCGGGGGCTCCAGCGCATGGCGATAAAAAGAACCAGCACCAGAACGAGCGCGAATCCGGCGCTCAACAACTCTGCTTTGGACCAATCCCAGAGCCACGAACCCCAGCCCTGCACCGATTGCTCGTAGCGCCGCGAAAGGGAGTGCGCGTATAGCCGCAAAGGCAATTCGAAAAGGTCGAGCGCCGCAACCAGCAGCGGGACAAAGACGAGTCCTTGCAGAAACCGGTTGCCGCTCACGCTCTCGGCAAGGTCCCGGAATTTCGCGGCCACGCCCAGCCTTAGGAACAGAACGAGCACGACCACGCTCAAGACGTAGGACACGAAGTACAGCACATACTCCGCACGCGAATACGCTACGGCCTTTTCGTAGCGGTCCTGGGATAGCGTGTACTGCTCGGTTTTCGGTGGCGTCGGCGCAGGGCGGTCCTTCGGCGGCAGGCCGGGCACCGCTCCCTGCGAGGGCGCCGGCCGCTCGGGATGGTTTTGCAGTACAGCCGCTTGCGGTCGTGCCGCCGCGGCGGGGGAATTTCCAAGCGCGGCAACCGCGAAGAACACACTCACGCACAACACCGCGGCGAAACGCTGCGGCGACGGACCACGCAGCATCAAACTAGCTCGCCTTAGGAGCTGCCTCTTGAGCGTTGGGTGAAGAATCATCGGCGTGCGGGCCGGCAGTATGAAGCTCCACGCTCTCGACCGCAACTGCCCGGTCAGATCGGAAGCCTGGAGCCTGTGCTTGCGGCTCTCGTAGTTGGACGTGTTCGGTGACGCTAGCGTTGCTGGCGCGCTCGGACTAGGGGATAGGAGCGGACGCCGCGGGATGCCGCGTTTTCAGAGAGTAGTTGCGCACCGCGCCGGTCGTGGCCACGCTGATATGCACCACGGAAGTCCAGCGCTCGAGCTTGTGGTGTCCGTAGCGGTGAAATAGATACGAAGCGCCGATCGAGACACCCGTTCCAGCAGCTTCGATCGCCGCAAAGGCCGCATGGTTGTCCACCGCGTCATTGGTGATCAAAATTTCCTGCCTGCCCCGGCGGCGCATGTTTAAGGTCGAAAAATAATCCAGCGTGCGCGAGGCACCCACGCCCGCAAACAGCCAATCATTTGTTTTGTCCCAGAAGCGGTGTTCGTCTTTGCCGGTGGCCTCTAATTTCGGCTGGGGAGCCGCGGGGACGCTCGCTGCGGGCTTGCTATCGGGCGCAGGCGCAGACTCTTGCGCGAAGAGAAATTTCCCGCTGCCCACGAGTATTCCCACGAACAGTAGTGCAAGTCGAATTTTCTGGAGCCTCTTCATACGTGCGTTTCGTGATGGTTTTCCACTACGGCGCCACCAAGTATAGTCGCAGCGCTCAGACTTCGGGCCATGCGGTCTTCACAGGAGTTCGGTAATGACACGCTTCCATTTCATCTATCCTTACGCGGAAAAAAGCGGGAGCGAGCTCCCGCACTCCAAGAGCACGAAAATGGCGGCAAGCCCACGCGCCACGCGCTTGCGACGTTGCTTCATTCGTACGGGCGCGCCGCGAGCGATTTGCTCCGGCCCTATTCTCGGGCGTATTCTGATGCTGGACCCGGTCAAAACTTCATTGAGGATAAGGACTATGCAGTACGGCAGCTCCTGGCGTCTGGCTGTGCCGTTCATCGCGGCGTGCATTCTGGTTCCCTGCGCCGCCGCGCTGCCGCAGGACTCACAGGATCAACAGACACCATCCGTCGCCGATGCCGCTCGCCGCGCCCGCGAACAAAAGAAGACCGCTGCCAAGTCCTCCAAGGTGATCACCGACGAGGATGTGGATGCGAAGAATCTCAAGCCCGGTGCGGAAGGTCTCAACGTCGGTGCGCCTCCGAAACTGGATACCCAGCCGCCCAGCCCCGCTGCCGTAGCCACTGCGGAAGCTGCCGATCAAGCCGCCGCCTCTGCCGGCAAAGAAACCGTGAAGAAGGGGGGCGAGGATCCGGAGATCGCCGGGCTGAAAGAACAAATCGCTCAGGTCCAAAAAGACCTCGACCTTCTCCAGCGCGAGCTTGCCCTCGACCAAGATTCCTATTTTTCCAAGCCCGACTACGCTAGCGATAAAGCCGGGAAGGTCAAACTCGACGCGGAGCAACGGCAGATCAACGACAAGAAGCAGGACCTCGAAGGTTTGAAGATGCGCCTCGCTGCTCTGCAGGAACTGGAAGGCCGCAGAAAATCCGCCCCGGCCGCAGAAAATCCGCCCGCGGACAGCGACAAATCAACAGCACCGCCTGCTCAACCTCCGCCGCAGTCGTAGTTCTCACTACTCGCGCCGTCCAGTTTGCGAATCACCAGCCACGGATCACTTCGGCTCCAGCACCAGCGGCAGGCCATTTTTCGGATTCCCGATGATGACCACTTTGGCGTTCGAACTCGTGGCCAGCTTTTCCGTCGCCTCGATCCCTTTCCATTCCAGCAATTGCGGACTGATCCCCTGCGCCACAATCTTCTGAAAATCCGCGATGCCTTGGGCCTCAATGCGCTTGCGCTCGGCCTCCTGCTTTTCCTTCTGCAGGATGAAACTCATCCGCAGCGCATCTTGCTCTGCTTGCTGCTTGGCTTCGATCGAGCCCTTCAGCATCGCCGGGAGCTGCACGTCGCGCAGCAAAACGTTTTCCACGATCACGCCGCGTGGCGCCAACTGCGCCGTCAGCTCATCCTGAATTTGCTGCTGCACCAGTTCTCGCGCATTGGTATACAGCGCATTCGCGGAATGGGCGGACGTCGACGCGCGGATCGCCGCACGCAACGTCGGCTCCACGATTTTCTCGGCGTAGTTGTCTCCGACCGTCTGAAACACAAAGGCCGCTTTCGACTTGTCCAGGCGGAACAACAGCGACGTGTCCAGCGCCAGGATCAGTCCTTCATTCGACGGCACGTTCGCGCTCTCTTTCACCGACTGCGTCTGAACCGACAGTTTCTGCACCGATTTCAGGGGGTTAATCAAGTGAATCCCTTCGCTGAGAGTTTCTCCCGTAACTCGCCCGAAAAGCGTCAGCACACCAACATTTCCCGTAGGAATCGAAGTAGTGCTCCACATCAACAGAAGTAAGACTACGGCCGCCAGCGCTATCCACAGAATTCTTGAGCCCGCGCCGCGAAAATTCGGCATCGCCGGCATCGAGCCCCCAAAGTCCATCCCCCCACGCGTAGTATTCGCCATTCCTGCCTCCCTCGCGACACCCTTACCCAACAAGTGCCGCGCACACTGGTCTCTATCTTCTACTACGCAGGCCATGGTGTTGGTCTTTCCGCCCGGGATGGCATCGAATATGCCAACTTCCGTGTTCGCGCGCTGCGTGGAGAGTGGCATGTAGCAAACCTACCCCCATACCTAGTGGTGTTTTCCCTTGACACCACAGGCGCCTCGCGGCACAATCCGCGCCAACGATTGTCTCTTGGCTGGTAAAGAAGCTCTGCACGCGTGCCGCTCGGCGGCAAATGCAAAGCTGGCCGGCCTCTGGGGGAAAACATCATGCAGTATTTGCCCGGTTTCACCGTGCAATGCATCAATCCGCAATGCGACGCTCGCGGTCACTGGCTGCGTGCCGATGCCACCGGCCCTATCAGTGATGACGGCCGCTGCCCCTGCTGCGGCGATTTTCTGCGCAATGTGCCGCCGCCGCTCGGCCCGCGCTTTCGCATGCGCCCGCGCCCTCTCACGGGCCGCCCGCCGCTTCGCCCTCGCCCCCGTTGACCGGGGCGGCGCCCACGAAATATTTCCCAGCGTTCCAGATTCTCGCAATCAGTTTCCCGCGCGGCCTCAATACAAACAAGAAGGCCGGAGGCAATCGCCTCCGGCCTTCTTGTTTCCTTCGAATGCAGATCTAGCTCTCGACCAGGCCCTTCTCTACCATCTCCTCATCGCTAAACCACAAATCGGGAATATTGGCCGAGCCGAATCTCAGAACATCCGCAAGCGCGCCGCGGACTTCCCCGAGCCGGAAATCCACGCCGATTCGTTCGAGCAATTCGATCAGCGATTGCGAGTTGTCCGCCTGCGCGGGCCGTGGGAGCAAGCCCTCCCGATCGTGGTCCAGCCGGTGATAGGTAACCACGTACATTGCGCCCGGTCCGGTGCCGTGCCGGGCGATGTGCAAAAATCCGCGTGTCTTCGGCTTTTGTGGAGCAAGGTTCGCAGCCATTGCCGAGCCGGACGAGAGTGCGCTCATCGGGTTGTGGCTTTCTCCCGTGGCCGACACCTCAACTGCAACCCGATGTGCTGCCGCAATTCTCGCATTTGTAGCACGCGCCGTTCGGCACCATCAGCATGCCGCACTCCGAGCATGCCGGCGCTCCTTCATGAGCGTCGCGAGGCTTTGCCGAAGAGGTGTTGCCGGCAGAGATGGCTGCAAGCATGGACTCCAGCATCGCCGAATTCGGCGAAGTAGGAGCGGCGGTTACGTGTTCGCCGCTGAGCTTCAGGTAGCCGGAGGAGATAAACCGCCCACCGAGCCAACGAGCGATATAGTCCAGCACCGACGAAACAAACCGGATGTTTGGATTCGGTGTGATGCCTGACGGCTCAAACCGCGTGTTCAGCAGCTTGTCCACGAACACTTTCAGCGGCACGCCGTATTGCAACCCCAGCGACACGGTCAGCGCCAGGCCGTCCATCACGCCCGAAAGCGTCGAGCCTTCCTTCGACATCTTGATGAAGATCTCGCCCGGCCGCCCGTCTTCGTACATGCCGACCGTGAGGTAGCCCTCGTGCCCGCCCACGCTGAACTTGTGCGTCACCGAAGCGCGCTCGGTGGGCATTTTCTCGCGCTCTCTTCGTGCAAAGAGTTCCCGCTGGACCGGCTCGGTCGGGGCAACCCCTTCGGTTTTCTTCTCGTCCTTTTTCTGCCCCGCGGCCGACAGCGGCTGCGAGCGCTTCGAATTGTCACGGTAGATCGCCACGGCCTTCAACCCCATCTTCCACGATTCGATATACGCCTGCATGACGTCTTCGATCGTCGATTCCTCGGGCATGTTGATGGTCTTCGAAATCGCTCCCGAGAGGAACGGTTGCGCCGCCGCCATCATCTTCACGTGCCCGGTCCAGGCGATCGACCGGTCGCCTCCCGGCGGCGTCAGCGAGCAATCGAATACCGGCAGGTGCTCCGCTTTCAGATACGGCGCGCCCTCGATCGTCCCCTTCTTATCGATGTGCGAAACGATTTCGCTGGTCTGCTCCGGCGTGTAGCCGAGGCTCATCAGCGCCTGCGGCACGGTGTTGTTCACGATCTTGATCAAACCGCCGCCCACGAGTTTCTTGTGCTTCACCAGCGCCAGGTCCGGCTCGATGCCTGTCGTGTCGCAATCCATCATGAAGCCGATCGTTCCCGTGGGTGCCAGCACCGTTACCTGCGAATTCTTGTAGCCGAATTTCTCGCCGTGTTGCAGCGCCGTGTCCCAAGAGTCCTGCGCTGCCAGAAAAAGTTCCGTCTGCACGTGTTCTGGATTGATCCCGCGCATCCCATCGCGGTGCATCCGCATAACCTCCAGCATGGGCTGTTGATTCACTTCATAGCCCGGGAATGGACCCATGCGCTCCGCAATGCGCGACGACTGCGCGTACGCTTCGCCGCACATCAGCGCGGTGATCGCGCCGGCCACGTCGCGGCCTTCGTCGGAGTCATACGGCAGCGCCATGGACATCAGCAACGCGCCGAGATTGGCGTAGCCCAGGCCCAGCGGCCGGAAAGCGTGCGAGTTCTCCGCGATCTTCGGCGTCGGGTAGCTGGCGTTGTCCACCAGAATCTCTTGCGCCGTGATGGTTACGTCCACCGCATGCCGGAACGCCTCGACGTCAAACTGTCCGTTCGGCCCGAGATACTTCATCAGGTTGAGCGATGCCAGGTTGCACGCCGTGTCGTCCAGAAACATGTACTCCGAGCAGGGATTCGAGGCGTTGATGCGGCCCGTGGTCTTGCAGGTGTGCCAGCGATTGATCGTAGTGTCGTACTGCATGCCCGGATCGCCGCAGCGCCAGGTCGAGTCTGCAATCTTAAGGAGCAGGTCCCGGGCCCGCAGTTTGTCGGCCGGCTGCCCGTCGGAGACGTTCTGCGTCCACCAATCGCGGTCTTCTTCCACCGCGCGCATGAAGTCATCCGTCACGCGCACCGAATGGTTCGCGTTCTGGAAGAAGATCGAGCTGTAGGCATCACCGTCGATCGCCGCGTCATAGCCCTGCTCGATCAGCACGTGCGCCTTGCGCTCTTCCTTCATCTTGCATTCGATGAACTCCACGATGTCTGGATGATCGATGTTCAGGATCACCATCTTCGCGGCGCGCCGCGTTTTTCCGCCGCTCTTGATCACGCCCGCGAAGGCATCGAACCCCTTCATGAAGCTCACCGGGCCCGACGCAATTCCGCCGCCGGAGAGCGTCTCCTTGCTTCCGCGCAGTGTCGAAAAATTCGTGCCCGTCCCCGAGCCCCACTTGAACAGCATGCCTTCCGTCCGCGTCAGGCCCATGATCGATTCCATGCTGTCCTGCACGGAGTTGATGAAGCATGCCGAGCATTGCGGCTTCGGCTGCACGCCCACGTTGAACCACACCGGCGAATTAAAGCTCATCTTCTGCTCGACCAGCAGGTGTGTCAGTTCGTCGCGGAACGCGTCGCGCGACTCCGCATTCGCGAAATATCCGCCCTCTTCACCCCAGCGCACGATCGTGCTCGCCACGCGGCCAATCAGTTGCCGCACCGAGCCTTCGCGCTCGCGGGTCCCGGGCTTTCCGTGAAAATATTTGCTGCAGACGATGTTCGTCGCGGTTTGCGACCAATTCTTGGGGACCTCCACGCCTTCCTGGCGGAAGATCGTCACACCCTTCTCGTTTCCGATCAGCGCGGTGCGCTTTTCCCATTCGACGGCGTCGAATGGCGGGGTCTTTCCATCGGTGAAGTAGCGTTCGAACACCAGCCCAGTGTTTTCGCCCGCGGTGTTCTCCGGGCTGACTCCCGTTTGCAGCGATTTCCCATGCAGTGCCGGCTTCACTGTTGCCATCCGTTCCTCCGTGCTCCAGGGCTCCCCCGAGAGGTGGAGGTTACCCGTTTAGTGTACTCCTCCGCTTTGGCAGAGGCGCTGCCCGCCCACTCGCGAGGGGGCAACTTGATTCGGCTGGTTCGGCCAGCCCGTAAAGCAAAAATTCCACCCGCGCTCCGCGGTCGAGGCTCGAAAATTACGACGCAAAGCGACGCGCCGCCATGGGCCGGTGGCAAGCAAGCGGCCTTCACAGCAGCGCTTCACGCCTCGATGCGGGCGCGGAGCTGGACTTCGCGCTCGATTTTTTTGCTTAGAACCCGGGCTGGTTTCGTGGCTTCATGCGGACACCTTCACTGCCTCGACCCGGTCCGCCTGGCGCTTCCACGTTCCCCCGAATCTGGAATCGCAGTATCAACTTCTGTAAAAACCCTGTCAAGAGAAAAACGCAACTTGTCGTTGTCCTTTTCGCAGCATGTCTATTTGTAGTGGTGCTCTTCCTAGCAAACACTTTATTTTCGTTTCACTTCGCGCCTAAATTGCCCGCTCCAAGAGTAAAATAAAGCGTCGGAACTCAGGAGACTCGCTTGCCCTTCTTTCGGCCGCTACGCCTCGCCGTGCTTGCCGCCTCTCTCTGCCTGGCGCTCGTACTCACCGCGTGCGCACGGACCGCGCCCGCGGACCCCCTCCCTTCTCAGAACACTCCCGCCGCAACGAACGCGCCCGCGGAAAAACCAACACTCGACGGCGTTCCCAACGCCGGCAGAATCAGCGACGTACTTCTCCGCGGCGCGCAACCTACCGAGCAGGGTTTCGCCGAGCTCAAAAAGTCAGGCGTCGCGACTATCGTCAATCTGCGCCAACAAGGCCAGGAAGTCGAATGGGAGCGCAAAGTGGCCGAATCTCTCGGCCTTCACTTCCTCAACATTCCCGTCTCCGGCTGGTCGGCGCCATCGGACGCCCAAGTCGCCCAATTTCTGAAGCTATTCCACGACGCTGCAGGCCAACGCGTCTTCGTCCATTGTTACTATGGCGATGACCGCACCGGCGTCATGGTCGCCACCTACCGCATCGCCCAACAGAACTGGACCGCCGATCAAGCCATCCAGGAAATGTATTCCTCCGGCTTTCACTACTATTTGTACCCGAACATGGAATCCTATGTTCGCAAGTTTCCCGCCAATTTCGCCGCCGGATCCGCCTTCTCACTTCTCCGCGCTGTTCCCGCACGGGAGTCCGAAGCAAAGCGGCCATAGAATCTGCGCAAATGAGAGGCCTCTAATCTTAATTAAGTAGTACTTTCGTACCTCTCTCACAGAACCCTTGCTCTATTCCGTCACACCGTCGCATTCCCTATCCTTGGTTGGAAGTGGATCGCTCTGAGGGGAGCCCTCCGTGCAAATCGGCCGTTATCAAATTCTCGACACTATCGGCACCGGCGCCAACAGCCGGGTCGCGCGCGCGTTCGATACCATGATCGGCCGCACCGTGGCCATCAAGCTGTTCCCGTCGCAGCTCGCTTCCGGCGAGGGTCGCGAACGTTTCATGAAGGAAGCTCGCGTCGTTGGCCAGATTTCGCACCCTTCTATCGTCGCTCTGCACGACATGGGCATCGAAGAATCCACCTCGACACCCTACCTCGTCATGGAATACGTCGAAGGCCAGCCGCTCGAGCGCATCCTCGACAAAGGCAGCGTCCCTTATCCACGGGCCTGCGCTTGGACCGCCGAAGTGGCCACCGCGCTTGCCGTCGCCCATCGTAAAGGCATAATCCATGGCGACGTGAAGCCCGCCAACATCCTCATCGGCGAAGACGGCCGCGTCAAGCTCATGGACTTCGGCATGGCGCGCCTAGCCAGCCGCGACTCCAAGGACTCGCCGCTGCTTGGCACGCCCGCCTACTGGTGCCCCGAGCAGATCCTCGGCAAGCCGCAAGATGCCCGCTCGGATATTTTTTCGCTTGGCGTGATTCTGTATGAAATGATCACCGGCAACCGGCCCTTCGATTCCGATTCGCTCCAGGGCATCTGCTCCCGCGTTCTGTCTTCCACGCCGCTGCCGCCGTCGCACGCGAATCCGTCTCTTCCCGTTGGCCTCAACGAGTTGGTCGCCTCGTGCCTCGCAAAGGATCCCGTGCATCGCCGCAATTCCGCCGACGATCTGGCCGACGATCTCTACCCCTTCGCTCGCCGCAAGCCCGTTCCTCAAGCCATGGCCCAGCAGCCCTCCTCTTTTCGTGACCGCGCCGCCCGCCTCTTGCGCTCCGCGTAGGGCGCCCGCGTCATTTTCCGTATCGACGAAATAATTCGGAGATTGTTGGCTAGACAAGAATGCAGCGCGCCGCGTGGCCGGAAGAGACTTCGCGCAATTCCGGCACGCCCTGCGTGCATTCCGCCACGCGCACCGCGCACCTCGGCTCAAACGCGCAACCCGGAGGCAGCACGGTAAGCTGCGGCACGCTGCCGGGTATCGGCGTGAGCCTGCCGCGCTCCAGCGTCGGCGAAGCTGCCAGCAATCCCTGCGTGTAGGGATGCCGCGGCGCTTGCAGCACTTTCCTCGCGGGCCCTTCTTCCACGATTCGTCCCGCATACATCACCGCCACGCGGTCCGCCACCTGCGCCACCACGCCAAGATCGTGCGTGATGAACAGCAGCCCGAGCTTCAACTCACGCCGCAGCCGGTCCAGCAGATCGAGTATCTGTTTCTGAACGGTCACGTCCAGCGCCGTAGTCGGCTCATCTGCAATCAGCAAGCGCGGACCGCCCGCCAGCGCCATCGCAATCATCGCCCGCTGCCGGAGGCCACCGGAGAGCTGATGTGGAAATTGTGCGGCTCGCGTCTCCGGCTCCGGCACCGCCGCGCGTTGCAACGCTTCCAGCATTCGGCGCCGCACTTCGCCCGCATCCAGCGCCGTCTCGTGCGCGCGAATCGCTTCCTCGATTTGCGCCCCAATGCGCATCACCGGATTCAGCGCCGTCATCGGCTCCTGAAACACCATCGCAATCTCTCGCCCACGCACATCTCTCCACTGCCGCTCGCTCAACACCGTCAAATTCTTGCTGCGTTTCCGCTCATCTGTAGGGGCGGAGCTTGTTGACCCTGAGCTTCGAAGGGCCCCGCCCGGCGCTGCATCGGCACCACCGCCCAGTCGGGCTTCACCGCTCACCCGCGCCCCCGGCGGCAGCAACCCCATCAACGCCAGCGCCATCATCGTCTTCCCGCTTCCCGATTCACCCACCAATCCCAGCGACTCGCCCGCGCCAATCCGCAGCGACACATCGTTCACCGGCCGCACCCATCCCGCCGCCGTCGGCAGTTCTACACTCAGTGCGCAAACCTCGAGCAAGCTGGTCATACGGTCATCTTAGATTAGAGCCGAAGCCGGCATCGAGGAATATGAAACTCGACGGGACGTGCCTCATTGCGGGAACGCTTAATCGCTAGCGCCGGTTGAGCGGTATGACAAATTTCAGGGCCGTGTGCGTCGGCGAAAATCCCACCACCTTCACATCCTTGAGTCCCGCCTCGCGCCCTGCGGCCAACACGTCGTTTTCGGTGATCGCCTTTTGCCCTTTGGGGTAAACGATCCACAACGCCGTGGCGCCCTTCATGTTCTTCGCCAGCTTCGAGACTTGCGCCAACTCCTTCGAGGACGGCGCCGCGAAGAAGACCCACTCCGAACCGGCTGCCAGGTTGCCTTTAACCACATTTTTGGTGCACGTCCGCAGCTCCGCCAGAAACTCCGCATCAAAATCTCCGACCAAAGTGACCGTCGCTCCCGCTTTCACGCCCAGCTTTTCCAGCCGCGTCTTCGGATGCAGAATTTTCTCGCACCACTTTTCCGCGGTAGCCCCCAACTCGAACACCGCCAGCCCATCCGGCGTTTGCAGCCGCAGCTCCCCATCCACCGCCTTCGCGGCCTTGATGCTCGAAAACGCAATCTTCAGCCGGAAGCCGTCTTCCGCCCCTCGAAAGGCCAGCTCCGATGTCTCCAGCAGCGCCTTCCCTTGCGCCTTCTGCTTCCCGAATTTCACCACGCAGTTCGCTTCATTTCCCATAAGACCTCGATCCTGCCCCGTACCATTTCTTGAGACGCACCAACCCGTCCGCGCGAGCAGCATACGATAGTAATCTACTAAATCCGATGGCAAGCCCCGCAACCACCCGTGTCGACTGGAAGCTGATCTGGCAGCAGCGCGGCTTCCGTTTTTTCTTTGTAGCCATGCTCGTGTCGCTCTTCGGCAGCGGCTTGAACTTCACCGCCGTGAGCTGGTACATCCTCTCCGCCACGCATTCGACCATCAAGGTCAGCCTGCAGGTCATCGTCGTCACGCTTCCCGGCCTGCTCGTGCCTTTTCTCGGCGGCGTGCTCATCGACCGCCTCGACCGCCGTTATCTCGGCGTGCTCCTCGATCTTGCGCGCGGCATCGCCGTGCTCGCCGCCGCCTACATCGCCTGGAGCGGCCATCTCGTGCTCTGGCACCTCTACGCCATGACGCTGATTACCGGTATGGGCTCCGCAATGTACTGGGCCACGGTCAACGCGCTCGTCCAAGAGGTCATTCCGCCCAGCCAGTTCACCGGTGCAAACGCCGCCGTCCTGATTGGCGTACAGAGCGGCATGCTGATTGCCGGCGCTTTCGTGGGTTTCATTTACGACACCGCCGGGATCGCCGGCATTCTCGCGATCGATGGCGTCACGTACTTTGTTTCGGCGTATTGCCTCTATCAAGTCCGCCGCGGCTACGTTTCTCCTCGAGAAAAACAGAGTTACCCGCACGAATATTCCGACGCCACCGAAGCCACCGCCGAAGCACTCGAATCCGGCGGCAATCCCGAGGTCGCCGAAGCTGGCCTTTCGCTCGCCGTCTACGCCGACCTCAAAGAGGGTTTCGCGTATCTGAAGCAGCAGCCGCAAGTGCGCGCGCTGGGCATCACCCACGCCACGATGATGGCGGGCGTCGTCAGCGGCAACGTCGTGCTCGTGGCCCTCGCCAACGATATCCTCCACGCTGGCGCGCGCGGTCTGGGCTTCCTCGAAGCCGGCTGGGCCCTCGGCGCCATCACCGGAGGCCTTATCGCCAGCCAGCTCTCGCATCCTCTGCGCATGACGCTCTACGTGACCGCCATCGCCAGCCTTGCCACCGGCCATTTCGTGATTCCCTTTGTGTCGTTTCTCACCGGCGCCGTGGCGCTGCAAGCAATCTTCGGCTCCTGTCGCGCGGTTGCTGGCGTCGTCGCGCAGTCTTCCCTGATGTCCATCGTGCCCCGCCATTTTATGGGCCGCACGCAATCCGCCATCGCCATCCTCGCCACCGCCCTGCAGCTCCTGATGTGCCTCTCCCTCGGCTGGATCGCCCAGCGCATCAATCTCTTCGCCGGCTTCGCCCTGCTCGGCCTCATGTACGCCGGCGCCGGCTTCTTCGCCACCCGCGCCCGCCAACTCCTCACCACCAACCGCTGAGGCCTCCGTCCTCCGTTTCTAAACACCCCCGGTTCTTTCCGCGGGTCATTATTCTTCTCTGCTTCGCCTCTGTGTACTCCGCGTCCTCTGTGGTGAAATCCTCCGATTCTGTGTGCCCCGGCCTTCGTGCCCTCTGTGTTAACTCTTCTCTCTTTTCCGTGTGTTTCTTCTCTGCGTCATCTCCGCGTTCTCAGCGTCTCTGCGTTATCTTTCTTCTTTCCCTGCCGTATACTAGTCGAGGGTTGCTCTAACCATGGAAATCCTAACCATCCAACCCTTCCTCCAATACTTCTCCAACGTCCGCGGGCGCACCCTGCGCGTCGCCCGCTGCATCCCGCCCGACAAACTCGACTGGACCTACGCCCCCGGGAAATTCACCTTCGGCGATCTGCTCCGCCACCTCGCCGTAGCCGAACGCCACATGTTCGCCGAAAACATCCAAGGCCACCCAAGCCGCTACACAACCCACGGGAAGGAATTGGCCGATGGTCTGGAAAACGTCCTCGCCTTCATGGAACACCTGCACTCGGAATCCATGGAAATTTTCTCGAAGCTGACCGACGAAGATCTCCAGCGCAAATGCCAAACCCCCGGCGCCGCCGAAATCACCGTCTGGAAGTGGCTCCGCTCCATGGCCGAGCACGAAATCCATCACCGCGGCCAAATCTACCTCTACCTCGGCATCCTCGGAGTTCCCACTCCACCCCTCTACGGCCTAACCTCCGAACAAGTCCGCGCCCGCAGCTCCGCTTGCTGAGTACGGCCAACACGCTGATGGTGACCTGGCCCCCGGGAAGTAGGAACGCGACGCCCTCTTGAGAATCGGAATTGGCTCACGAGGTCTTTGTTTCTAGACACCCAATCGCGCTGGTCTCCACGACGGGTTCCCTGCATTCAAAATAACAATCGAGCCGCCCTCTCCACTGACTGCACCAAAGATCGACCTCGCCAAAATGCGGCGCCAGGAAATCGCGCAGCTGTGCCACCGAAAGAAACTCATTTTGGTGCTCGTCGTTGTGTCCCCCGACTTCCACAAAGATCGGAGTAGACCCCATCAGGAGTCCCCCTTCGTTGAGTGCAGCCCCAAGCTTCTGGAGCAATCTCGTTCCGTCGGCGACCGAGAAGTGCTCGATTGCAACGAACAATAGAATTACGTCGTATTTTTTGGACAGCGTAAGCTTGGTTGCATCGGCCACAAAGAAGCGCACGTTTGGCTTTGCATGTTTCCTCCGGGCTGTCGCAACCGCCTTCTCGTCGTAATCGAAAGCATCCACGTGGCTTGCATTTTGCGAATAGAAAGTTCCTGAGAAGGTTCCATCCCCGCAGCAGACATCGAGTACTTCATCGCCTGGTTTGATATGCCGGTTTGCTAACGTCCCCCGCTCCATCCATTTGTTGACCGTCGGGCCAAGTAAGTAATCGAAATCGTGGTCGTACCAATAGATTCCAAGGATCGGCCACAATCTGAGGTAGCTCCAGCCCACGAGTCTATTCATGCCGAAGCACACCTGAGCGGCCGCATCGAACAAGACGCGCAGGATCGGCGCAAATGGCCGTAGCAGGAGGCGGCATTTCTTAAGCCAACTAACCGCAAAGGGTCGGACAGCACTGGCAGGCTGTGTCGTTGGCGTGGTCATCGAACCGCATTCTATCTCGCTCACCCCACCCAGTAAACGCCATTGCTGAAATCATTCCTTTCGCAACAACAAGTGGCTGTTCTGCAATGTGGCAGGAAGAATCTTTTCGGTTTGGGTAGAAAGAGCGAGACTATGATTTGATATCAT
>JBGOVR010000084.1:0-20122 GCA_041478205.1 Candidatus Acidiferrum sp. | reverse complement strand
AGCGGCGGCACGGACGGAGTTCCAGTCGATGGTTCAGAGTGGCGGGCCGCATGTAGAGGAAGCTAAGAAGTATCTCGCCAACGTTAACAGCACGCTTGCGGTGCTGAACGAGCCTCCTATTCTCCCGGTCAAGCCTCCCGTCAAGGCCGAGACACCTCCGGTGGTAACCGTGGACAACGATGCCGCCGTCCGGGCAATTATCCAACGCTACGCCCAAGCCTTCAATCAAAGAGATGTGGACATCCTTCAGCAAGTTTGGCCGAGTATGCGTCCGAGATATGCGGACTACAAGTCCTCGTTCGACATGGCAAGTTCCATCCGGATGCGGGTGGACATCGAAAGCATCGAGCTCAACGCCGGCAATGCGACGGCGGTGGTCAAAGGCCAGGTGTCTCAGGATTACACGCCGAAAGGGTTTAAAGCAAAGGGCAGCAAAAACGCCGTGACTTTCCACTTGGCGAAGACAAATGGCGCGTGGGTCATTATGGACGTTCAGTAAGATGGCAGTAGCCCGGAACCGACTCTCCAGCTTGACAATTCACATTTCGCGTATAAACTCCACGCAGTGTTCGGCGAAAGCTGAATCCCAGGATCAACCGACAACTGAAGCTGTGTCCCCCCAGATGTAATCGGAGGAATCCCGTGCTCAAGCACCTTTTTTTTGGGTCCCTACTCTGGATTCTGTTGTCTTGCGGCACTACCCATGCGCAGGGTGTGTGCCCGCTGAACGGAACTCCTAGCAGCAAGTTGGTTTGCGTTATCCCGCAAGTATACGGATCGCTCGGCCTCGGGAGCGGCGCCGGCGCACCGTTATTTGTGAACGGCCATGAAGCCCACTTCGAAAGCGATTTCCTTTCCAGCTTCGGTCCTATTAATGAAACTGTGGGTATCCAGGTGTCGCAGTTGCCCATTGCTTCGCCGTCCTCGGGTATCACATTCACGTATGATCCTTCGCTGAAGACCTTCGCTCCCTCGACCGAGGAAAGCCTGGGGCCAATTCTGGGCGAACGCGCGAGCACGATCGGACGCAGAAAGCTTTACGTGGCGTTCAGTTTTCAGTATTTCAATTTCAATTCCATAGACGGGCAGGACACCAGCAAGCTACCTGCTGTGTTTCAACACCAACCCGTCACCTTGGACGCTTCCAAGGGCATCAATCAATGCCCCGATCAGACCGCGCTAACGGGGAATTTCGCCAACCAGCCCTGTTTTGTGCGCGACTACATTCAAACGGTCAATAATATCGACCTGACGGTCCATCAATATGCGATTTATGCGACCTACGGTCTCACACGCCACCTCGACGTTTCCGTAGAGATCCCATTTCTCAACGTGCGCATGAAAACTACCTCGAATGCCACGATCGTGCCGAACTCCGTGGCACCGGTCTCACCGAATTTCCCGGGCCAGGTTTTCCATCAGTTCGATTCTGCGCTGGTCCCCAGCTGCGGCTCCGCGTCACCTTGCTTGAACGCGAGTTTTTCGAATTCTGGAACAGCGACCGGGATCGGTGACGTCACCCTGCGTGGAAAATACGAATTCTATCAGGGCGAGCGGCTGGGCTTCGCCGCAGGTGTGGACGTCCGTTTGCCCACGGGTGACGAACAGAATTTCCTGGGTTCCGGCGCCGCGGGAGTCAAGCCATTTGGAGTCCTTTCTTACAGTGCTCGGGTTTCCCCGCATGCCGAAGTCGGATACGAGTGGAACGGCAAATCGACCCTCGCGGGTGTTTTCGTTGGCCCGACGGCCACAAACACCAAGGGATCGCTCCCAAACCGCTTTGTCTACATCGTGGGGGCCGATGTTTCTATCGTCAAGCGGCTTACGGGCGCTTTTGATCTCTTCGGGCAGCGTCTGTTCGGCGTGCCGCAATTGTTCTCCAATCCCTATACGGACTTGGGGAAGTGCAGTGCCGGATGCGCGACACTGACGCCGGGAACGACGCATCCGGATCTCGCGGTTCGCCCGGGAACTGACTACAACATCTTGAACGCTTCCGTTGGACTCAAGTACCAGGCGATACACAAGTTGGTGTTAACGGGAAATGTGTTGTTTAAGCTGAACGACAACGGCCTTCGCGCCAGGGTGGTACCCCTCGTAGGCGTCTCCTATAATTTTTAGCCGGTTACCCGTCCGTCTGAGAGTTCTTTGAATGAGTCTGGCGCGAGAGATTCCCTAAATCGGGACAGCGGCAGGTTTTTGACACACTTTCAGGCGTATCATTCGATCCGCAATGCGTATTACCTGCTCCTATCGCGGCACACAAAAGGTCTGGGAGACTCCCGAGACGGAAATCATCTTTGGCCGCGCAGAGGAAAAGTGGCCGGTCATCCTTGATCTGTCACCCGACCAGAGAGTCTCGAGGCTGCACGGGAGAATCTGGGAAGAGGATAACCTCTGCTGGCTCGAAGACCTGAACAGTTCGCGCGGCACGCAGTTGAACGGGGTCGAGATTAGTGGAAAAGGTAAGCAACAGCTCCAGCCTGAGGACTCCATCCTTGCTGGACAGACCACGCTGCGCATGGAGCTTGCGGAGACACATGGCGTGCCTCGGAGAACAAGCTACCTCGAGCAGGGCACCTTCCTTCTGCCCGAAAAGCGGCATGCGGAATCCGGCGTAGCCATCGCCCAAGACGTGGATGCCACCGCTGTTGATCCCGTGCCAGTCGAGGTCGGCGAGGACGCTGCCGCACGCCGGCTTAAGATGGTCTGCGATCTTCCTTTCCAATTTGCCACCAAGACGACCTTAGAGTCCCTTCTGCCCGCGATTGTGGACCAGCTTGTCGAGATGATTCCCACTGGAGAAAGCTGGGCGCTCGTTCTTCGCGAAGCCGGCACGGATGCCCTTTTGCTCAAGGCCTATCACTACGTTCAGCGGACGTACTTGAGCGAAACCCTGCTCCGTCGCGCCATGACCGATCGCAAAGCGTTCGTTTGGAAAAGAAACCCCGAGGCCGACATCAGCGGAAGCATTGCGCAAAGCGGTATCGAAATTGGAATGTACGCCCCGCTGCTTTGGCAGGGTGAGGCGCTGGGCGCGATTTGTGCTGGAACGCGGAGCACCAAAGCGGTCTTCACCGACGAGGACGTGAGGCTGCTGGTGGTTGTCGGACACTACGCCGCCATGGCGGTGGCGACACACCGGCTACAGGAAAGACTCCGTCAGGAATCTGTTATCAAGGCCAACCTGCTGCGCCAATTTTCACCGAAAGTAGCCGAACAAATGTTGGTCCACCGCGGTCGTTTGAAGCTGGGTGGCCGAAGAAGCGAAGTGACCATTCTCAACTCTGACATCCGGGGTTTTACCCAGTTGGTCTGCGAGATGGATCCCGACGAAGTCGTTGAAATGCTCAACGATTACTTAGGCATGCTAGTGCCCGTGATTTTCGCGCACAACGGAACGATCGACAAGTTCATTGGTGACGCCATTTTGGCCATTTTCGGTAGTCCAGAACCCGATCCAAAACAGCACGAAAATGCGGTCCGAGCCGCGGTTGAAATGCAAACCGCGGTGACCAAGTTGAATGAAGCGCGTCGGCTCCGGGGCGCTCCTTGCTGCGATTTTGGCATCGGAATTCATTGTGGGGAGGTTGTGCACGGCTTCGTTGGCACGGCGGACCGCATGGAGTTCACTGTCGTCGGTGACGCGGTCAATCGGGCCGCGCGCTACTGTGCCGCTGCCGCCGGGCGCGAAGTTCTGATCAGTCCCCAAATGCACGAGCACGTGTGGCGATTCGTGGAGACAGAGCAGGCCACTATTCAGACCAAGCACGAAGGCGATTTCGTAGCGTACCGAGTGAACCGCTTCAAAGAAAATGCCGGCCCGGCTGACACCCCCGGCCCCAGTTGATCCCTCGGTCTAGAAACGTATGAGTTGCACAACTCTCCCTCAACGGGGCTGTCCTTACCGAATTCGGGAACCCTCTTCTGCGGGCGAATTCGGAGCCAACCCAAAAGTCAGACTAATTGCAGCGAGTGCATCCCGGAGTCGGCGAGGGCAGAACAATAGACGGCGCGTCACTCTGGCAGACGCAGCTTGTGTTGCAGTTCGTGAAACCGCGGATTAGATCGTAGGCTATCTAATTCGGGGTCCACTTTGAGGAAGACGACACGGTTCGAGCGATCCCGATAGGCCTTCTCCAGCCAATCCAACGCTTTGTCATTTTCGCCGAGACCTGCGAATACGATCGCCACGTAGAACGGCGAGACATATTGTTTTTTCGATTGCTCCATCAACTGGTCCAGCAAATTCCTCGCGTCCGCCGTCCTACCCGATACGGCATACGCCCGTGCAAGGGCCCCGACCATCGGGGGGCTATCGTGCGAGATGCGTGTTGCTTGCTGCAGCTCTGCGATCGCCTCATCGTAGAAGCGCTTCTGTCCATATGCCTGGCCAAGAACAAGGTGTGGTAGCGCAAAATTGGGGTCCATGTCGATGGTATTGCGCAGTTGTTCGATGGCTTGGTCAAACTGGCGCGCCATGTAGAGCCGCCAGCCCAAACTGAAATTCATGCTAATCGAAAGGGGATCAAGCTCACGGGCACGGTTCATCTCCGCGATACTCTCGTTGATGTGACCCATCGCGATCAGATACAAAGAATAGCGTTGGTAGACCGTCGCGTAGCTGGGATTGAGTTCTATGGCGCGCTTGAATCCACCGGCTGCTGCTGCCCAATCCCAATCGTAATTGAAGCGCACCGTCGCGAGCGAGGTGTGAGCCTCCGCGAGGCTTTCATCCAGTTCCAATGACTTGAGCGCCGCGGCCCTCGCCTTGGGAGCAACGTCGGAGGCGGGCACAGTCCCAACAATCGCCGATCCCATGATGCTGTAACAGTCGGCGAGCCCAGCGTAGGCCAGCGCGTAACGCGGGTCTTTTTCTATTGCGACTTGGAAGTAGTCGATGGCCTTCGTCAGTCCTTCTTCCGATCTCTTGTTCCAGTAATATCGACCCTTGAGGTAGTTCTCATAACTTTCCGTGCTGACAGGGCGCGTAGTTGCCAGGCGTTCCTGCTCTTCTGGCGTCAGCTTGATTCTGATTTCGTTGACGATAGCGCTTGTCACCTGACTCTGCAGCGTCAGGATGTCGCCCAGTTCGCTCTCGTAGGTTTCCGCCCACAGGTGGCGATCCGTCGCCACTTGAACTAACTCCGCCGTGATGCGCACGCGGTTTCCCGAACGCAGCACGGTACCTTCCACAACCGCATCGACGTGGAGATCGCGTGCAATCTCCGACAGAGGCTTATGCGCTCCTTTGTACTCCATGGCCGAGGTTCGCGAAATAACGCGCAATGACCGAATTTTCGCAAGGTGCGCAATCAATTCGTCCGTCATCCCGTCGGCAAAATATTCCTGCTCTTTGTCACCCGACAAGTTTTCGAGTGGCAGTACAACCACGGATGTGACCTTGTCCGATGACGGAGCTTTGTCCACGGCAGGTTTGCGCAAATAATGCACGCCCAACCCGACTGGAACGCCAAGCCCTAGAACAATGATTGCGCCCCAGGCGAGCGCCCGGCGCACGTTGCCCGAACCCGATACTCTATTCCTTCGAGCGGTATGGTCCGATACCAAAGACTCGTGCGTTGACCGGAGAGCTTCGGGCGATTTGTCTTGGAGTTCCTCGGCAGGAGCGGACGCGGTCGACTCCTGCTTCTCCCCTACTTGACCCGTGGATTCTTCCACCGGAGCGATGAATCGGTAGCCCCGGCGAGGAAGGGTCTCGATGTAGCGCGGATTCTCCGGAGAGTCACACAGCACCTCTCGGAGCCTCATCACAGCAGTGTTCAAGCTGTGGTCAAAGTCCACAAAGGTGTCGTTTGGCCAGAGCCGTTTGCAAAGATCTTCTCGGGTTACAACTTCCCCCGGCTGTTCGAGCAACATTGCAAGTACTTGACAGGGCTGTTCTTGCAGCCTAATTCGGATGCCGTGCTTCCGCAAATCGCCGGAGCGCAGATCCACCTCAAAAACGCCGAATCGTACGAGCTTGGAAGACATCGCGGGCTGTTTCATGGTTTTCCGAGGATGTTCTCGCAAGTATAGCCCCGCGTTCGACTAGCGTCAAAGTTCACGCCTTTTGTTACCTTCCACACTAAGTGCTTAATTTTCTTGGCTAAAGGCGGTGACCTACAAATGTTCTCGATGTGATGCAGAAAGCATTGCAATCGTTGTCGGCTGGAGAGCAGAGTCCCACCCACATTGATAAGCCTTCGGGTGAATTGCATGTCCAGTCCTCGCGACCTGACTACCAGGTTGCGGCCCTTCGGGACATGCAGCTCGAGCCCACAGGTTAGAAAGAACCTGCGGAGAGACCTCCGTAGGAGGGGGGGATGATGATCTTCGAAAAGACAAGCAAAGCGGCGATTGGTACTGCCGTACTTGCGCTCCTTGTTTTGAACATTTGTTTAGCGATGCGAGCACCGGCTCAGGTGGTGGGGGCAACGCTTTCAGGTATCGTCGCGGATGAAAACGGTGGTGCCGTTCCCAATGCCAGCATATCGATCAAGAACACAGACAACGCAGCTGTCCGAGAAGTTATGTCCAACGGAGATGGCTTATATTCCGCGCCAAACCTCTTGCCGGGCGCGTATGAAGTCAGGGTTTCCGCCAAGGGATTCCAGGCACTGGTTCAGAAGGGAATCACGCTAAGTGTTGGGGCCCAGCAAGCGCTCAATCTCACCCTGAAAATCGGCCAACTCAGTCAAACAGTTGAAGTGAGTGCTGCACCGCCCTCAGTGCAAACCACCTCGTCAACGATTAGCGCGACTGTGGACTCCACGACTGTGCGCGAGTTGCCGCTAAACGGCCGCGATTGGACATCTCTGGCAACACTGGAGCCGGGGGTTACCAGTATTCCGAATCAGGTCGGAACAGGTTTTAGCGCGAACAAGGGCAACCGCGGATTCGGAAACCAATTGAGTAACGGCGGTCACCGCGCCAATGAGAACACCTACCGCGTAAACGGCATCAGCATCAACGACTATTCGAATGGTTCGCCTGGAGGCGCTTCCGGTCTCAACTTAGGTGTGGATGGGATCCAGGAGTTTTCTGTTCTGACGAGCGACTACACCGCCGAGTATGGACGTACTTCCGGTGCGGTCATCAACGCCATCACCAAGAGCGGCGTCAACGATTTCCACGGAACCGCGTTCTTCTTTGACCGCGACAAGGTTTTCGATGCCAAGAATTTCTTCGATCCTGCCGGGCCCATCTCGCCTTTCCGGCGCATTCAGTTTGGAGGATCCGGAGGCGCGGCAATCGTTAAGGACAAGACCTTTGTTTACGGCACCTACGAAGGGATTCGTCAGAACCGGCCTGGTTCTCAGACCATTCACGTTCCCACTGATGCGGAACGTGCCCTCGCTGTTCCCGCGGTCGTTCCATATCTCAAGCTGTGGCCCGAGGCCCCAGCCGGGACGCCTGTTGACAGCAATGGAATAACCCAGACTTTCAACGTCGCGCTTCCGTCCATTTCGAACGAGAACTACTTCACCGGCAGAGTGGACCAGAAAATATCCGGCAAAGACAATCTCGCGACGAGCTATTTCTGGGACTCCGGTCCGCAATCCCAGCCCGACCCGCTGAAAAACGCTATCCACCAAGTATTCTCTCGGCGCCAGATGGCCAGCGCCGAAGAGACCCATATTTTTAGTCCTGCATTCGTCAACACATTTCGCGCCGGTGTGAGCCGCGTGAGAGGTGATATCAACAACCCCGTATCGGGTGACGCGGTTGCGACCGACGCGACCCTCGCCATTGCGCCGGGCGCGGCCGCTCCACCACAAATTGGCGTGCCGGGCGTTCTCACAACAGCGATAGGCCTGGGTGGTCTAAACCGCTTTCTTCACCGCTGGACATCCGGCCAATTCTACGACGATGCTTTCGTCACTCGAGGCACTCACTCGATAAAAATGGGTTTTGCCTTTGAGCGTATGCTTTACAACATTACAGAAAAATTGAGCCCCAACGGAAGAATGAACAACTATCCCAGTCTGACAGCCCTGTTGAATAATGCACCTGACAGGCTCAATGCGCTGGCGCCGGGAGGGTCCAACGAAGTTGCCATTCGCGAGAGCCTGTTCGCCGGGTACATTCAGGACGATTGGCGCCTGCGTTCGAACCTTACCGTGAACCTGGGCGTGCGCTATGAATTCACGACACTGCCTAAAGACGCCAACAACAGGATCCAAGAAATCACTACGCTCACGAATTGCGCCACACCGGGCGTTGCGCCTGGCCCCAACAGTCCTTGTGGACCCGTTCATGTCAACAGCTTCATCGCGAGTAATCCTACCTCCAAAAACTTCGAACCACGAATTGGTTTCTCTTGGGATCCTTTCAAGAATGGGAAGACCGCCGTGCGTGGTGGGTTTGGCATCTTCGATGTACTACCTCTTCCCTACGAGTTCGGCCTTAATACCGCCGCGACCGCTCCGTTCCAAATCGTCGGCTTTGACCCCATCGCCACCTTGGGCGGTGGCATCAACCCCAACGTCAGTTTCAATCCAAACAAAATCAGGAACCGGTACGTGGACCAGAATCCGAAGCGCGCCGATGTCCTGAACTGGAACTTTAATATTCAGCGTGAGATCGCTCCGAGCTGGACGGCGACCGTCGGCTACGTGGGCTCGCGCGCGGTGCATTTGTCCGTCGCCGCGGACGACATCAACCTTGTTCCGCCCGTACCAACCCCTGCAGGGATACTCATCCCGTCCAATACGTATCAGCTCGATCCAAACTGGGCCGGCGCGAACGGAGGCGTGACTCCTGGGGGACCCGGCGGGGCCGGCATTCGCCCAGTCCTATTTGATGGCGAGTCGACCTATCGCGGTTTTCAGGCGCAGCTCAAAAAGACCATGAGTCATGGTTTGCAAGGTCAGTTCTCGTACACGTATGGCACCTGCAGAGACACTAGTTCCGCCCCCGTTACCGGCGATACGTACGTTAACTCGGTTGCCGTGCCTCTGCTGCTTAGCAAACAGTACAGAATCGGTGCGTGCGACTTTGACGTACGGCAGACCTTGGTGGGGACGTTCATTTGGGACGTTCCGGGTCCCAAGTCAGGGATCGCATCGTACTTGGCGGGAGGATGGGAGCTCGGCACCATCCTCACTGCGACCAGCGGTTCACCCTTTACGGTGACCGTCGGCGGGGGCGGCGACCCCCTCAACACCGGCTATAACGGGGACTTTTCCATGGACTACCCGAACCTCGTGCCGGCATGCAACCCAACACCTGGAGTAACCACAAATGCTCAGGGGCAGCTCCTAGCCTTCAACGCCAGCTGTTTCACCGCTGCGCCCGCAGTGGCTGGTGGGGTTCTCGTCGGCAATGCGGGACGCAACAGGTTCTACGGGCCGGGTCTTACAACCGTTGATTTCTCGGCTTTCAAGAACTTCCGATTCAGGGAGCAGCGCAAACTGCAGTTCCGTGCGGAGTTCTTCAACCTCCTGAATCACCCGAACTTCGCAGCCCCCAATTTCTTGAACGACTCCAATAACTCGATCGGCACGGTAAACGCCGGCGTGATTGGTTCCACATCCACTTCATCGCGCCAGATTCAGCTCGGGTTGAAACTCGTTTGGTAGAGAATTAGCATTCCGCGTGGGAGGCCGGACTGGTGAAGCCCGGCCTCCAGCCACGCTACCCAAACACAGGGCCCGAGGATCTCTTGAACGCAACAACAGATTTAACACATCGATCGATTACGTCTGAAGCCACAGCCGCGCTCGCCAAAGCCACGAGGGTTCGCTGGCGAATCCTCGGAATCATCATGTTCATCATGGCGGTCACCGCACTGAACCGCCTGAACCTCAGTATTGCCGGAAAATATATAGAGGAAGAATTTTCCTTCGACACGATCACCATGGGGCGCGTCTTCAGTTCGTTTCTATGGGGATACGGCTTGTTCCAGATCCCGTGGGGCTACATCTGCGACCGCATCGGTCCGCGACGCACACTGACCGCTTCCATCTTGTGTTTCGCAGTGGGAGCAGGAGCGATGGGCTTTGCGCCGAGGCTGGCGCTCAGCGGTGGCATTAGCGTCTTGCTGGCCTTCCAAATCATCCGCTTTCTAACCGGGGTGGGGGAGGCCGCGGTTTCCTCCAACGTCACTCGAATGATTGCGTCCTGGACGGCGCTAAGAGAACGCGGATTCGCGAGCGGCCTGCAAGTGTGCGGCCTCGGGCTCGGCGGCACGCTGACGCCGATTTTCATTGCGTGGACGATGGTGCATTGGGGTTGGCGCGCTGCGTTCTATTTGTGCTCCGGATTGGCACTTCTCGTCGTCATCGTTTGGAAATCCTACGCAACCGACTGGCCTGAAGAGCACAGCGGTGTCAACGCAGCCGAGCTGGAAGTAATTCATCCCGGTTCTCGCAAGGGAGGCGTGCTGCGGCGCGAGATCTCTGCGGCACAGCGGGTGCCGTGGTTGAAGATGCTAACCAGCCTATCCGTGTGGGGTTTGATCCTGGGTTATGCCTGCCAGGGCTACGCATTCTACGTGTATTACAACTGGTTTTACTTTTATGCCGTAAAGGTCCGCGGGTTGCACGTCATGCAAGCGGCGGCGTGGACTTCTGCCCCATTTCTCGCGATGGCTCTGCTGTCACCCGTGGGTGGGTGGTTTTCGGACCGCGTTGCGAGAAATGTGGGCCGGCGTCGTGGGCGCCTTACCGCGGTTTGGCTGGGGATGGGAGTGTCGGCGTTGTTCCTCCTGCTGGGAAGCCATCTCTCGATCACCGTGGTTGCGCTGCCGATGATTGCGTTCGCAGCAGGCTTCAATATGTTCGCAGCGGCAAATTTTTGGGCGGCCTGCATCGATCTCGCGCCGGACTACTCCGCGTCGCTTTCCGCGCTCATGAATACTTTTGGGAGCGTCGGCGGAGCACTGTCCTCCACCGTCACGGCCTACGTGGCGGTCCACTACAACTGGAGCCATTCTCTGGATCTGGCTGCATTGATAACGCTTTTTTCCGGATTGCTGTTTTCGTTTGTAAACGCGGGGCGCAGCATCGAGCAGAAGGCCGCGTAGGTTCTTGGTTTCTAGACTTCGCGGCAAACACGGGGAGCAAAGTGAACAACAGGCTATTCAAACCCCGTCGCGGCAAGTGGTGAGCCGCCGGAACCGTCTTTGCGCACCCAAGGTGCTCCCCCCTTGGCCGCAGCAGTTGGTCCTACCTTTGGACAATCTGACCTTGACATGACCCCGCCGACGGGTGTATCCGTGTACCCACAAACCCTATTCATCAAATCGAAGTTTTTGGTCGAGGCGCGATACTCCGGCGGTCCCTGGCAAGCTTTGCGGTGCTTTTGCTTTTGGCACCCGGAGAGCATGCCGGGGCTGGTTCACGTCCGGTTTATCGGCGTTGGCTGTGGCTTTTCAGGGCCCCAAACAACGAGGAGGAAATTCTCATGAATCCGAAAGCGATCAAATCCGTTCTTGGAATGTGGATACTTTGCCTGTTGTTCTCCGTCCCGCTTCGAGCGCAAGTGGCGGGGGCGACTCTCTCTGGAACCATCACCGACGCTACGGGCGGCTTTATTGCCAGTGCGCAGATTTCCGCCAAGAACACGGCAACGGATATCGTGACTTCGACCACCGCGAATGCGGACGGCTTCTTCAACATGCCCAACCTTCTGCCCGGCGAGTACAAAGTCACCATCTCCGCTCAAGGTTTCAGCACCAAAGCGACATCGCTCACTCTTACGGTTGGCGCCAAGCAAGTATTGAACCTCTCGTTGGCCGTTGGGCAGACGCAGCAGGTCGTGCAGGTTACCGAGCAAGCCCCCACGATTCAACTCGCGACCTCGACCATTAGCGGGAACGTGGAGGGATCAGAGGTTCGCGAACTACCCCTGAACGGCCGCGACTGGGGGGCTCTGGCCACCTTGCAGCCCGGCGTGGTTTCCGTGCGCACCCAGGAAGCGGTCAGCCAGGTCGGCTCGCACGCGCGTGGTCTGGGCATGCAGTTGAGCATTGGCGGGAATCGGCCCCAGCAGAACACCTATCGGCTCAACGGCGTCATTATCAACGACTACTCGAACGCGGGACCTGGAAGCGTCCTCGGTAAGAACCTCGGCGTGGATGCCATTCAGGAGTTCTCCGTCCTGACCAGCAACTATACGGCTGAATATGGCTTTACTTCGGGCGGAGTCATCAATGCGATTACCCGCTCTGGCACCAACCAGTTTCACGGAAGCGCGTATGAATTCATACGCAATAGCGCGCTGGACGCTGCGGATTTCTTTGAGAATGCCAATGGTCTCAAGAAGGCCGCTTTCCGCCGCAATCAGTTTGGCGGGTCGGGGGGAGGCCCTATTTGGAAAGACAAGATTTTCGTTTTCGGGGACTACGAAGGACTCCGTCAGAGCAAGGGCATTACCCATATCGCCAAGGTTCTCTCGCCCGAAGCACGCAACGGTATCCTCGGCGATCCCACCACCGGCGCCCCGCAACCTCTTTTTACCGTTGATCCCACCATCGCAAAGTTCTTGACGTTCTATCAACCGGTCAATGCCGGCCTCATCTCCCCGGACCCCACATTAACCTGTAACCAAACGACCGTCATATGCAACACCGGCAAGTACGCCTTCTCCGGTGCGCAAGTGGTGCCCGAAAACTACTACACCACCCGAGCCGACGTGAAGATTTCGGACAAGGACAGTCTGAATGGCAGTTGGTATTACGACCGCTCCTTGTTCACCCAGCCCGACGCTACGAACAATGTCCTAGACGAGTTCATCGTGGGCCGCCAAGGCTTCTCCGTCGAAGAGACCCACATCTTCAGCCCCAGCTTGGGCAATACGGTTCGCTTTGGCTTCAACCGCAGCTATGGGCAAGGTCAGCTAACCCCGAGCGCAATCAACAAGGATGCGGCGGATACCTCCTTCGGAATCTTCCCCGGGCTGTTCGCGCCGAGGCTCACCGTGTCGGGGCTAACCAATTTCACTGGGGGCCTGAACGGTCAGTCCGTCCAGAACTACCTCCTGCAAACCTATCAGGTGTATGACGACGCCGTGCGCAACTTCGGAACGCACAACCTGAAGTTCGGCGGCTCGTTCATCGCTTATCATTTGAACCTTTTCGCGCCGTTTATCGAGGATGGAACCGTGACGTTCAGCTCGCTGTCGGACTTTCTGAACAATATTCCCCACAGAGCGAGTGGCCCTCCCAATCTTGCCGCTCTCAAGACTCACCACAACCACACTTCGGTGATCTCGGGATACGTACAGGACGATTGGAAGGTGCGTCCCGGCCTGACCTTGAATTTGGGCTTGCGCTACGAGATGGAAACAATCCCGACGGAGACGAATGGCCTGATTGCCAACTTGCCGACCATCACCACCGATCCCGGCGTGGGTCCTTTCAACAACTTCTACTTTTCTCACAATCCAACCAACAAGAACTTTGAGCCGCGCCTCGGCTTTGCCTGGGATCCCTTCCGCAACGGAAAGACCGCGGTTCGTGGGGGCGTCGGTCTTTTTGACTCCCTGCCCCTGCCCTACGAACTGGTGATCAACAACGCGCAAACCTCGCCGTTCCACGTCACCGCCACGACGCCCGTCAATCCAGGGCCGGGAACCTTCCCGCAAGGGCTTGCCGCGCTGCTGACCAACCCGTCGACGAAGGCCCAGACGTGGAACTACGTGGACACCAACATCAAGCGCAACTACATCTACCAATGGAACTTGAGCGTCCAGCGGCAAATCACCTCCAGTACCTCTATGACCGTCGCCTATGCAGGCTCACGCGGAATCCACAATCCCTTCCAGCTCGACGACATCAATACCGTATTCCCGACGCTGACCGAGGGACGTTGGCTGTTCCCGAACCCGGTCGGCAGCGGATGCCTGCCAGGGGCGTGCGGGACGGTAAGCTCGACCACCAACGCCATTGTTCCCGGCCAACTGATCAACCAGAACGTTAGCGCCATCCAAACAACGCTTTGGGCCAGCATGTCCTACTACAACTCGCTCCAGGTGCAGGTCGAAAAGCGCATGAGCCATGGCTTGCAAGTGCTGTCCTCGTTTACCTGGAGCAAGACCATGGACACCTCATCCGGCAGCTTTGCCGGCGATAATTTCGCTGCGGACCTCTCTGCCATCACCCCCTGGTGGGACTTGAAACTCGTCCGGGGGCTGTCGGACTTCAATGTGGGTCGCAACTTAACCGTTAACGTCCTGTGGGACGTCCCCACACCCAAGTCTTTCTCCGGGCCTGCGGGCTGGATCGCCAGAGGTTGGCAGTTGGGCGGTATCGTTCAGGCCAGCGACGGCGTTCCTTTCTGGCCCTTGGATGGCCTCGATGGAGATCCCATGGGGCAGATCAACTCCGCACCTATCGCGGTTCCGGATCGCGTCACCGGCGGAGCTTGCAGCTCCTTGGTCAATCCCGGGAATCCCAACAACTACATCAAGGCCCAGTGCCTAACGAATGCCCAGGCTCCCAGCCAGGCCTTTTATAACGCGAACTGCGATAAGGGTCTGGGTCTTTCTGCCCCCACGTGCATCAATCTTCTCGGCAACCTCGGCCGCAACGCCATCACCGGGCCAGGGTTGGTCAACGTGGATTTCTCCATGGTTAAGAACACCAAGGTTCCGAAGATCTCGGAAAACTTCAACGTTCAATTCCGAACGGAGTTCTTCAATGTGTTCAACCACGCGAACTTCGCGCCCCCGGTGGACAACCTGCTGGCGCTCGACTCGACGGGAGCCCCCGTTGGTGGGTTCGGTCAGATCGATTCCCTGCAGGTCCCGTCGCGCGAGATCCAATTCGCGTTGAAGATCATTTGGTAGTTGCGGTCTGACGAGTGGCTCAACCAGGTGGGGAACAGGGCAGCGCTCCAGGCCCCGGTTCCCCTCCTCCTACCAAGACTTGTAATGCGCTAAGGGCATTGCGATCTCGCGCCTAAATCCCTATTCTTTTCCTGGGCTGGGCCCCGGGGCGACGATGGCGGTCCCAGCGCAGCAGTGAGGAACTCAGCGGCGATGAAACCCTGGTCCTTATGGAAAATCGCGGTCGGTCTCTTGGCTGCGGCAAGCTTGGCGCATACAGCAATGCGTCCCCCCGGTATCGATCGGCGTGGTACCCCCTCCGTCCAATCGTCCAGCGACAAACAAACCTTGGAAGAACGCGCGCAATCTGCGCTCTCCGTGACCAACGGCACCCTAAGACTCACTGGACTTGAACATCCCGTGACCGTTCTGCGCGACCCCTGGGGCGTACCCCACATCTACGCGCAGAATCAGCATGATCTTTTCTTCGCGCAAGGTTTCGTGACCGCCCAGGACCGTCTTTTTCAAATGGAACTCTGGAAGCGCGTCGGTCAAGGCCGTCTCGCCGAGGTTCTCGGGCCCGCCTACTTGGAGCGCGACATCAACGCCCGCCGCCTGGCCTATCGTGGCTCCGCACCGGACGACTACGCCAGCTACGCTCCAGACGCGAAGCAAATTCTCGACGCCTTCACCCAGGGCATCAACGCCGAAATCGCTCGCCGGACTTCCCCAGGCGGCCCCGGCCTCCCGCTGGAATTTCAGTTGGCCGGCTTCGCGCCGGAACCCTGGAAGCCCGAGGACTGCCTCAGCCGCATGGCCGGATTCTCCATGACGCGCAATGCGGTCACCGAGCTCCTGCACGCCAAGCTGGTCACCTTGCTCGGTCCCAAGAAGGCTTCCTCCCTGATCAATCTTGATCCTCCGGTTCTGCTGGATAGCTTTCCCGGCATGGATCTCTCCGGCCTCTCTCCGGAACTCTTGCGCAATTTGCAGGGCAGCGACAGTTCGATGACCCTCCCGCCGGACCTCACCAGCGCCTTCGAACTGCCCGACGAGCAGGGCAGCAGCAAATGGGCCAGCAACAACTGGGTGGTCTCCGGCAAGTTAACCGTCTCCGGGCGGCCGCTTCTGAGCAACGACCCACATCGCACCGTCGATAAGTCTCCATCGTTGCGCTACATCGTGCATCTTGTCGCTCCCGGCTGGGATGTCATCGGCGCCACCGAGCCCGGCACTCCAGGCGTGCAAGATGGCCACAACCAGCGCGTTGCCTGGGGATGGACAATCTTCGGGATGGACCAGCAAGACCTCTACCTTGAGACCCTCGACCCCAACGACCCGCTGCGCTACATCACCGGCAAAGGCTCGCAGCCCATGGTCGTGCAAAAGTCCATCTTCCATGTAAAGGGCAAACCGGACGTCACCGTCGAGCTGAAGTTCACCCGCCACGGCCCCGTGCTATGGGAAGACCCCGCCACGCATCGCGCCCTTGCCCTGCGCTGGGTCGGCTCGGAGCCGGGCACCGCGGGATACATGGCCAGCCTCACTCTTGATCGTGTCCAGAATTGGAAAGAGTTCGAGCAAGCCGTCCAGCGCTGGAAGCTCCCAACGCACAACATTGTCTACGCCGACATCGAAGGCAACATCGGCGAACATTCCGTCGGTATGGCCCCGATCCGCAAGAATTTTACCGGCACCATGCCGTTACCCGCCGACGGCGGCTACGAATGGGCCGGCTGGGTTCCCGTGGCGGATTTACCCCATCAGTTCAACCCCGATCGAGGTTTCGTCGTCACCGCCAATCAGCGCATGACCCCGGAAAACTTTTCCTACAACGTGGGATTTGAGTGGACGGAACCCTACCGCGCCAATCGCATCACCGAGGTCTTGAACCAGGCGGCCACCAGCGGCCACAAGCTCACCCGGGAAGACATGCAGCAGCTCCAAGCCGACGTCACCTCTCTCCCCGCGCGCCAATTGTTGCAATTGCTCCGTACCGCCGCGAACAAATCGGACGATGCTCCAACGCAGTTGCTCCTCAATTGGAATGCCGTCCTAGATCGTGATTCTCCCGCCGCCGCGCTCTACGAACTCTGGCAGGTCGAGATCGAGAGCCAGATGACTCATCGCTTGGCGCCCGAGCCAGCATGGAAAACGCTCGAAGGCCGTGTGCCGTTGACCGTAATCCTGAACGCCCTCGACCGCCCAACGGAAGAAACCTTCGGCCACGAACCGCAAGCCGCCCGTGATCGGTTCCTCTTGGACACTCTAAAAGCCGCCACCGAAAAGCTGAAAGCATTACAGGGGCCAGATCCCTCGAACTGGGCGTGGGGCCGCCTGCACACCGTCACTTTCCATCACCCGCTCGAGCTGCTTGCGAATGCCAAACCGCTCTTCGACATCGGCCCCCTGGCGCGACCAGGCGATTCCAACACCGTAAACGCCGCAAGCTACGTTGGCGCAAAATTTGACCAGGTGAGCGGCCCCAGCTATCGCGAGATTCTGGATGTGGGCGATTGGGATGAATCCGTCGTCGCGAACGTTCCCGGCGAAAGTGGCCAGCCTGGCAGCCCCCACTATTCCGATTTGGTGCCGCTCTGGGACCAAGTGCGCTACTTTCCCATGCTTTACTCGCAAGCTGCTGTAAACAAACAAGCTAAAGATCACCTGGTCCTGGAGCCCACGACGAAACCGTGAGCCGCTATCCACGAACTCATCACCTATTCCTGAGGAGGCCGTAATGAAACGCTCTGCGCTCGTTCTGTTGTTTTGCCTGGCAACCCCGTGGCTCGCTCTCAGTCAGCAGCCCTCTGCTCCTGAAATCCCCTACGATACCGTTCCGAATCTCCTCCAGCTCCCGCCCGACCTGTATCTCGGAGAGGTCGCCGGTGTCGCCGTCAATTCCAAAGGACACATCTTCGTCTTCACGCGCAGCACCCAGACCCGGCTCTTCGAGTTCGACGCCAGCGGAAAATTCGTCCGCGAAATCGGAAAGGACCTATACGGGTTTTCCTTTGCCCACGTCGTCAGGATCGACAAGGACGACAACATCTGGTGCGTCGACGAAGGCGCGAACATGGGCATCGAGTTCAACCCCGCGGGCCAGGTCATCGCTTTGTACGGCAGAAAGCCCGAATCCGTGGAAGGCGCGGCAGCCCCTGGCACCACTCCTCCGCCTCCCCCTCCGGGCTTTGCCACTTTCGCACAGCGCCTTTTCAATCGGCCGACCGATGTGGCTTGGGACCCCGCCGGAAACAGTTTCTTCTCCGACGGCTACGGAAACTCGCGCGTTGTGAAGTACGACAAAGACGGCAACTGGGTCAAAGCTTGGGGCCAGCGAGGCACCGCCCCGGGCGAATTTCATAATCCGCACACCATCGCGACCGACGCAAAAGGGAATGTCTACGTTGGCGACCGCGAGAACAACCGCATCCAAGTCTTCGATGGTGACGGAAACTTCCTCAAACAGTGGACCAACGTCGGCGCCCCGTGGGCGATCTGCATCACCCCCGGACCAAACCAAGTCCTCTATACCTCAGACTCCAACCCCGGCCGAATCTACAAGTTGGATTTGAACGGAAATATCCTAGGAGTCTTCGGCAAAGCCGGCAAGCAACTCGGCCAGTTTGGCTGGGTCCACGAAATTTCCTGCCCCTCCGAGAACACTCTGTACGTTGCAGAACTCCTGAACTGGCGCGTCCAGAAACTCATCCTGCACCCAGCGAAATAACCCGCCGCCGACAACCAGCCTGTGGCCAGGCACCCGTCTCTCCCGCAGACTCGTAGCGGCGCAGCTTTATCCCGCTTGCCTCCGAGCGCTTTTCGCGAGGAGAGCCTATGGGAGCGAATGCTGCGTCCCAGCTTGGCAACCAAGCAGAATTTCGGGTAGTGGTTCGTCAGTTTCCGATTAGCCGAGTCATCGTCCACTGACAGGAATATCTAGTCTCTCCGCTCGGGGGGGAGCTGGGCACTTTAGAAAGCTTTTATGTAGCGCCTTGCGCACTTGAGATACACTCCGCTTGATATTCTCAAAATGGGCCAAACGAAGGAGCACCGATGAACCGACGAAAATTTGTGACTGACAGCGTCGCAGCTTTCGCTGCTGCCTCGAGCTTTATGCCACTAAGTTTCTCCGATGCTTCTTCGGCGGAAAGCGCTACGGGATTAGGTCGCACGTTGACGCTCGATGCAAAACCTACCTCCATCACCCTCGATACAGCGAAGACCGCGATTATCGTGGTGGACATGCAAAACGACTTCGGTACCAAAGGAGGAATGTTCGACCGAGCTGGAATCGATATTTCCATGATTCAACGTGCAGTGGCGCCGACGGCGCGAGTGCTTGCGGCTGGGCGAAAAGCGGGTATTAAGGTCGTTTATTTGAAGATGGCGTATAAGCCCGACCTTTCGGATATGGGCACTCCAGGTTCGCCGAATTGGAGAGTTCACCAGCAAATAATGCACGTGGGCACGACGATGCGTGCCCCCAACGGCGCGGAGAGCCGGATCTTGGTGCGGGACACCTGGAACAGCGACATTGTCAATGACCTGCAGCCGGAGCCCGCCGACACGGTGATCTACAAAACGCGGTTCAGCGGTTTTTATCAGACGGAGCTGGACAACAAACTGAAGGGCCTAGGAGTCCGATACCTCATCTTTACTGGGTGCACGACGAGCGTATGCGTAGAGTCCACGATACGCGACGCCATGTTCCGGGACTACTCCCCTGTGCTGCTGGCGGATTGCACGGGTGAGCCAGTCGGTTACGGTTTGCCGAGGAGCAATCACGAGGCAACCTTGCTGCTCATTCAAATAATGCTGGGCTGGGTGTCGAGTTCGGAGCAATTCATCAAAACACTCGAATCATCAGCGCCCTCAGCGTAGCCGCTCATGGCTGCAGTGAAGGTGCCTAATTGCTGAAGGGCTAGTGCCTGATAAACAGCACATATCGGAAACTGATGTCACAACGATGAGCCACTACCGAATTTCGAGAGATGTTTGTCGCAATTTGCAGATGCCGTTGCACTGCCTGTGAGAAATGCCTCACGCCATCAGGTTAGCCCTGCTCGACGCCGCAGCCTCGATCCCTGATTTTCCCTTCGCTCCAGATAACTCTCGTGGTATACTATTCTCAAGTAGAAGTGTCCTGAAGCCAGCGCAGCGGTCCCTAGCAACACCTAACTAACCCATGCGGGGCAAAAAGCGAGCCTAAGCCGTCTGTCTTTCGCGGTGGTTTGTACGCCGTTCACATCATTTCTTGACGTTAGTATTTAGTTACCTCTGTCCGCCTCTAACTCCCTTTAGAATGAACACTTGTGAAAAACAAGGGGAGGGGGCCCCCCATTCGGCT
>JBGOVR010000198.1:0-7073 GCA_041478205.1 Candidatus Acidiferrum sp. | reverse complement strand
TTACCAAGGATGCCAGCTTCGAACAACGCATGAAGACGATCCGTGCCGGGATACGCCTGAATTCGCGGGTCGCGGTCGCCGTGGAATGGACGGAGGGTGAGCGGACGCTCCGCGCCGAAGGCTACACCGTCGACATTAGCCCAAAGGGATGTCTGGCTATTTTTCCCCAGGGTTTTACCGTGGGTCAGCGGCTGCGCCTAATCAATCTGACCAACCAGAACGCGTGCCACTCTGTGCTGGTTTGGCGTGGCCACGAAGGCCGCAGCGGTTGGGAGCTAGGCCTTGAACTTGAAAGAATACCGAGTGATTTTTGGGGACTCGATTTTTAACCACTCCTCACGCCTACCGGCAACGAGCCTCTGAACACCCTGCCTGGATTTCCACCGCTGCCCCGCTGAAATCTTACTTTTTTCTTGCCTTTCAACGGGCTACAACCGTACAGTGAATCCAAGCCTTGGGGGTTTCCGCGGGAGGCACCCATATATAGGAACTCGTTTGCCGGATCGCAGCCGAACTATTCTGATCGCTCGGGAGGAGGCAGAAGCGCATGACTGCCATCATCACGATTGCGAATCAAAAAGGGGGCGTCGGCAAAACCACGACAGCCATTAATTTGTCCGCCGCCATTGCGAATCGCGGCAAGCGCACGTTACTCATCGATCTCGATCCGCAAGCAAACTCCACGATCGCGTTCTACCACTCCGGGGAAGTTGCCTCCTCGATGTTTGACGTACTCAACGAAAGCCACACCGCCATGGCTGCGGTTGTGAAGCCTACGAACGACCCCATGCTCTTTCTGGGGCCCGGTCGGCTGGCACTCGCGAAGATCGAGCAGGTACTTGCGGGCCAATTCGATGCGCCGTTTCGCTTGAAGGACGCACTGGCGCCGGTGCTGAAAGACTACGACTACATCGTCTTGGATACGCCACCGTCGCTGGGCATCCTAACGGTAAACGCGCTAGTGGCTTCCACGCACCTCCTCGTGCCAATTCAAGCGGCATATTTCGCCATCGAAGGCACGGATGACCTTCTGGAAACTTACGAGCGAATCCGCGCCCGGCCCAATCCTGGCCTGAAGGTGCTCGGTGTGGTGATCACGCTATTCGACAAGCGCACCAATATTGCGCGCGACACGCACGGCCAGATTCGTAGCGTTTTTGGCGAAATGCTCTTCAAGACGAAAATTAGCAAGAATGTTCGGCTCGAAGAAAGTCCGGCCTACAAAGAAACGATCCTGACGTTCGCGCCGAAATCACCGGGCGCAATCGAATACAAGAAACTTGCTGGGGAGGTCATTCAACGTGTTGAAGAGAGCCGGGTTACCCGTCACGCTGAAGATGCGGCATGACGCACACTATGTCGAGTCGCTGACAAGCTACAGCGGAGCGGCAATCGGCCGGATGATTCCGGTCGAACAAATTCGCCCAAATCCGGATCAGCCGCGCAAGGCCATCGGCGATTTGCGCGAACTGACGGACTCGATTCGCGAAAAAGGAGTGCTCGAGCCGCTCCTGGTGCGGTTCGTGTCGCGCGAGGACTGCTTTTACATCATTTCGGGCGAGCGGCGGTATCACGCCTCTCGGGCAGCGGGGCTGAATGAAGTGCCTTGCATCGAAAAAACAGCCGATGATGCGGAAACGCTGGAGATTGGGTTAATCGAAAACATCCAGCGCAAAGATCTCACGCCGTTTGAAGAAGCGGACGGCCTGCACCGCCTGGCCACGCAATTCGAGTATACGCACGAGGACGTGGCCAAAAAGATCGGCCGCGCCCGGTCTTCGGTGACGGAGACGCTCTCGCTGCGAAACATTCCGGACTCCTTGCGAAGGAAGTGCATCGAGCACGGGATCACGTCGAAATCGCTGCTGCTGCAGATCGCGCGACAGCCCACCGAAAAGAAGATGATTGAGATTTTGCATCGCATCCTCCAGGGCGGCTTGACGCGCGATGAAGCGCGCCGGGAACGCCGCGAGGAACAAACCGGACCGCAGCGGCCGCAGCCGTTTATCTTCCAGTTTGAACCGGAGAACGATGCGTTCAAGTTCCGGATTCAATTCAAGAAGAGCCACGTTTCGCGGGATGAATTGGTGGCCACGCTGCGCGGCATTCTGGCGCAACTCGAAGGCTCGTCGTCGGAAGCGGATTCGACAGCCGCTTAACGGCAGGGAAAACGAGCGGGTCGTGTTTCCGCTCCTTCCATGTTTTCCGCCCAAATCGGATGCCGGAACTCACCCCCCACCAGATGAAGACAGTCGAGCGGCTATTGGCCGCAGGATTTCGTCCTATAGCGATTCCTCCATACGAGAGCGCTTTGTGCCTGCACCGAGGTGAGTGCGCGGCGGTTCTGACGCCCGTGCCTAACGGCGGATTGCGCTTGCTCGCGCCTCCGTCCTATCTGGTCGGTGGAAACCTCAGCGTGAAGCTTCGACGAGGCAAAGGCGAAGTCTTTGCATGGAAAAAGAGCGAGGTCGATGCGACCGCGGCGCGTCTCGCGGAACTGGCAACGTTTCGCCAGGATCTCACAAAGATCTTGGAAGAAGCACCCACGCAATAATTCCTCAATTTGCAATTCAGGAAGACTCCCGGCAAACTGAAATTCCAATGGGAACCTACGACATTATTTGCATCGGCGCCGGTCCGACGGGACTGGCCTGCGCCATTGAGGCGCGCCGCGCCGGAATGCGTCCCCTGGTCATCGACAAGGGCTGTCTGTGCAATTCGATTTACCATTACCCCGTGAACATGGTGTTCTTTACCACGCCGGAATTGTTGGAGATCGGCGATCTGCCGCTGGTGTGCGCGACGGAAAAGCCCACTCGCATCGAGGCCTTGAAATACTATCGGAAGGCCACGGAACACTACGCACTGGAGCTGCGCCTTTTTGAGCGCGTTCTGGGAGTCGAAGGCAGCGATGGCCATTTCACGGTGGTCACGCGGACGGAGAAGGGAATCGAACAAAGATATCAGGGAAAGAAAATCGCGGTCGCAAGCGGCTACTACGACCTGCCGAATGAAATGAACGTTTCTGGCGAGAACCTACCTCATGTCTCGCACTACTACAGCGAGCCACATGAGTACTGGAAGCAAGAGGTGGTGGTGATCGGCGGAAAGAATTCGGCGGCGGAGGCAGCGCTGGATTTGTTCCGTAACGGTGCGAAGGTCACTCTAGTGCACCGCGATGCGCAACTGGGCACAACGATTAAGTACTGGGTGCGGCCGGATATCGAGAATCGAATCAAAGCAGGCCAGGTGCAGGCGCTGTTTCAAACGCATGTGAAGCAGATCACGACGGATGAAGTGATCGTCACGAATGGCGCTGGGGAAAAACGACTGCCGGCACGGCGGGTGTTTGCTCTGACCGGATATCATCCGGACTTCGCCTTCATCGAGAGCCTCGGCGTACACCTGCACTCGGAGACGCGCAAACCCACGCTCGACCCAAAAACGCTGGAGAGCAACGTACCTGGTGTGCATCTGGCGGGTGTGGTCATCGGCGGGCGGCATACCAGCGAGATTTTTATCGAGAATGGGCGTTTCCACGGCAAACAAATCATCGATGGCCTTGCCGGAAAGCAGGGAAGTGTTTAAGAGTGCGTGGACACATGGATTTGCCGGGTCCCGGGGCGGTTTGTTAGACTCCTAGCTTATGCCATCGATCATCCGTGAAGTCGCCGAGACGTTCTCCACCCTGGCGCAGGGATTCAGCGTCACCTTTCGGAACATGTTCCGGAAGACCGTGACGGAGAACTACCCGTTCGAGCCCGTACATTTTCAGTCGCGCTATCGCGGCATTCATGTCCTGCATCGTGACGAAGGCGGCTTGGAAAAGTGTGTGGGATGCTTTCTGTGCGCGGCCGCGTGCCCCGCGAATTGCATTTACATCGAGGCCGCGGAAAATACCGACGCCAATCGCATTTCGGCGGGAGAGCGCTACGCCAGCGTTTACAATATTGATTATTCGCGCTGCATTTTCTGCGGGTATTGCGTCGAAGCCTGCCCGACGGACGCGATTACTCACGGGCACGGATTTGAGCTTGCCACCTACGACATCAACTCTCTGATTTATCGAAAAGAACAGCTCCTCGAAAAAGGCCCTGCCGCAAAACCCGCTGCCGGGCGCTAGCTTGTTTCATTCCTAATCGCTGCCGCCTGATGCCGGAGTAGTTTTGGTGTGCCCGCCTGAGTCACTCGGCGTGGCTGCGTGTTGGTCTGCTCAAATTAGAGTCCTCTAAGTTATATTATGTTAACTAGAAAATCTTCCTAGAAAGCGCACCGGCCCGCATGGGTCCCCGCGACTTGGTGGGACCGGCTCCTACCTTCTCGGTCTTTCTACTTCTTGTCTGCGCTCTTCGACGACTTCAGTTGGGCAAGTTCGTATTGGATGTATTGCTCCAGAAGATGCGGGTCCGCGCCGACGAGCCGGCGTCCGTTGACGAAGACTGTCGGCGTACTGTTCACCTCGAGCCGCTGGCCGTTCGTTCGATTGGCATCGACCGCCGCCGCGGCCTCTGGGCTGGCCATGCAAGCCCGGAAGGTGTCCGCATTGAGCCCGGCTTGACCCGCAAATTCGCCCATTTTCGTCCAGGCGTTCTCCGCGGAAATAATCTCTTGGTTGTCGTAGATCGCGTCGTACATCTTCCAAAAGGCGGTGGGGTCCTGCTGGTAGACACACCGGCCGGCCAGCGCGGCCGTGCGGGCCCAGGGGTGGAGCGCCTCGATGGGAAAATCCTTGAAGACGATCCGGACCCCAGGATAGTTCGGCAACATGCCGCGCAGCACGTCATGGAGGCTGCGGCAGACAGGGCACTCGAAGTCCGAGAATTCCACCAGGGTTACAGGAGCTTTAGGGTCTCCGAGCGACGGCGCATCCTTCATGTCGACGAGTGCCCTGTTTTCAGCCACGGGATCTTTGGCCAGTTCCGATACCTCGCCACGGATCAAGTATTTCCCGTCTTTGCTGACATACAGTTTCGCGTTTTCCGTATTCTCGCCGATCTTGAGGTCCACGGTGGTCTCGAGCAGTCCTGGGATCGGCGTCTCTTTGGGCACCGACACCGTGAGTTGTACATCCGGGCCCCAGGCGTAAAGATGGCGCAGATAGGCATCCAGCGTCTTCTGGATTTGCGTCTGCGGAACGCCAGAGGCCGCCGGCTGAGGCGTGGATGCAGGAGTTCCCTGTCCGCGTGCTGCCGGCAAAAATAAGTTCAAGGCGAGAAAAGCGATAGCCGTCGACAAAGTCTTCACACGGAACCTCTTCCTTTATGGAATGAACCGCTGGGCAATAGGGAACGGTCGGCCAAAACCAAAAGCCCGCGACGTAATCTTCAGTCCCGGCGCGGCCTGCTTGCGTTTGTATTCGGTGCGGTCGACCAGCAACGCAATGTCTCGCACCAGCTTGAGCTCGAACCCGTAGTGGTCGGCGATCTCCCGGGGACTGCGCAGGTCCTCGATATAGGCCTTCAAAATGCGATCCAGGACGTCATAGGGCGGCAAGCTATCTTCGTCCTTCTGATCGGGCCGGAGCTCCGCGGAGGGCGGCTTATCGAGGGTCGACTGGGGAATGACTTCCCTTTCACGATTGATCCACCGCGCCAACTCGTAAATCATGAGTTTCGGCACATCGGAAATGACGGCGAGCCCCCCGGCCATGTCGCCATACAGGGTGCAATAGCCCACAGACAGCTCTGATTTATTTCCGGTGCTCAGCAGCATGGAGCCAAACTTGTTTGACAGCGCCATCAGATAGTTGCCGCGAATGCGCGCTTGGATGTTTTCTTCCGCGACATCCTGGGCGCGTCCGCCGAAAGCCGGCGCCAGCGCCTTTCGGTAGGCGTCGAAAACGTCGCCGATCGGCACGGTGATGAGCTTGATGCCTAGATTATCCGCCAGCGCCTTCGCGTCGTTCTTGCTGCCCTCCGAGGAATACGGACCGGGCATCGACACGCCTTGGACGTTCTCCGCTCCCAGCGCGTCGACGGCGATGCCCACCACCACGGCGGAATCGATCCCGCCGCTAAGTCCCACGAGCACTTTCTTGAAGCCGCACTTGGAAACATAATCCCGCGTGCCTATCACCAAAGCGCGGTAGGCGTACTCGATCTCTGTGCGGGGCTGCGGATGCATCTCGCCTTGCCCGGTCTCGGTATCGAAAAGGACGAGGTCCTCCTCGAATGCCAACGCCTGGGCCGCTACTTTGCCGTCCGCCGTCAGCGCCAGGCTCGCCCCATCGAAAATCAAGCTGTCGTTGCCGCCTACTTGATTCACGTAAATGACCGGCCGGCGATGAGTTACGGCGATGGAACGCAGCATCTCAAAGCGCAGCGACCGCTTGTCGATCGTGTAAGGAGAGGCGGAAATATTGATCAACAGGGTAGTTCCCTGCCCAACGAGTTCGGTGACGGGATCGCGATCGTAAAGGCAGTTGGGCCAAAAATTCTTATCGTTCCACACGTCCTCGCAGATGGTGATGCCCAGGTGTTCGTTCTCAAAGTCGTAGGTCACTTGTTTCGCGGCCGGCTGGAAGTAGCGCGACTCGTCGAAAACATCGTAGGTCGGCAGGAGCATTTTGCTCTGCTCGAAAACGATGCGGCCTCCGCAGAGCAGCGCGGCCTTGTTGGCAATCGACTTGCCCGTCCCGTTCTTGACCCTTCCGGCGTAGCCCACAATAGCCGGGACTGGCAATTTCGCCGCAAGTCCTTTTAATTCTTTAAGATTTCGGTCGATAAAGGCGGGGCGTTCGAGAAGGTCCTGGGGAGGATAGCCGCACAGGCAAAGCTCGGAAAAAACAGCGAGCTTGGCGCCGCGTTGCTGGGCTTGCTCCGCCAGACTCAAAATGCGCGCCGAATTCCCTGCAAAATCGCCAATCGTGGGGTTGAATTGCGCGAGGGCTATTTTCATGCCGGCACTTTAGAATACGGGTGCTCTCGGAAGATTGCAAACGTCCGGAGAGAGACCTGTGCGCTGTTGATTTCTGCTGTCATCTAATTGTCGTTCAACGGTTCTGGGCGATCAAGCTGGCAATTCCCTTCCCAGCGCGTAGTTCACGATAAAACAAAAGCCGCAGCGAGGGAAAC
>JBGOVR010000019.1:0-45983 GCA_041478205.1 Candidatus Acidiferrum sp. | reverse complement strand
CATCACCAATCACCGCAGCCGCAGAGAAGATTTCGATGCCCTCGTGGCGGCCGTAATCCAAACCGGAATAGAAGTCACCGCCGCGCAAGTCCCTTCCTGATCACCCCAGCTCCTCTCGACATCTCGCCGTAACCATTCCAGAGTGCATCCGCTGTAGAATGGTGTAGGAGATCCGTCAAAATCGGCGCCGACCGCTCTGGGCCCGGGACCACTTACATGGAAATCTTCTCGGCGCTGCAGCGTTACTGGGGCTATGACTCGTTTCGCCCCTTGCAGGAGCGCATCGTAAACAGCTTGCTATGCGGCCGCGACGCCTGCGTGGTCATGCCCACCGGCGGCGGCAAATCTCTCTGCTATCAACTCCCCGCCGCGATGTTGCCCGAAAAAACCGTCATCGTCGTTTCTCCCCTCATCGCTCTGATGCAGGACCAGATGGCCCAGCTTGCCCAGATGGGAATCGCTGCCGGCGTGTTGAACAGTTCCGTGGCCGCGGATCAGCAAGCCAAGATCGTGCGCAAGGCGGCGGCGGGCGAGTTCCGCCTCCTATATCTTTCACCGGAGCGCCTCGCGCGCGCCGATACTGTCGACTGGCTCAAGCGTGTTCCCATCTCTTTTTTCGCCATTGACGAGGCCCATTGCATTTCCGAGTGGGGGCACGAATTTCGCCCGGAATATCGGCAGATGAGCTCGTTGCGGGCCCATTTTCCCGACCGGCCCATCGCCGCCTTTACCGCCAGCGCCACGCGCCAGGTGCGTCACGACATCATCGAACAACTGCGCCTCCGCGATCCTGACAAATACATCGCTAGTTTTCACCGCCCGAACCTCCGCTACATCGTAAAAGAATGCGAGAAGGGTACGCAGTCCAGTCTGCTGCTGCGCGCGCTGAAAAACTACGCGGAGAGCAACGTGATCATCTACGCTCCCACCATCAACCGCGTCGAAGAGACCGTCGATTTTCTGGAAGAGCAGGGAATTCCCGCCGTCGCCTATCACGGCAAAATGGATGCCGACGCCCGCCGGCGCAATCAGGAGTGTTGGATGTCCGACGAAGTGCGCGTGCTGGTGGGCACGATTGCTTTTGGGTTGGGGATCAACAAAGCAGCGGTGCGCGCCGTAATCCATCTCTCCCTGCCAAAATCGGTCGAGCAGTTTTACCAGGAAGCTGGCCGCGCAGGCCGCGATGGGCTTCCGGCCGATTGCCTTCTCCTGTGGCAGAAAAAGGATGCAGGCCTGCTCGCGTATTTTATCGGGCAGATCACCGACCCAGCCGAAAAGGAGCGCGCCTGGCAGCGTTACAACATCGTTCGCCGCTTCGTCGAATCGCAAGCCTGCAGGCATCTCCAGATCTGTTCGCACTTCGGCGAAAACGCAAAATGGAAATCCTGCGGAGCGTGCGACATCTGTGGCGCCACGCCGCAGTGGCTGGCGGAGCCAGTTCGAGTCCAGAAGCGCAAGCGCCGCGCCGCGGCTGCGGCCGCCGGTTCTGGTTCCGGGAGTTCCCGCGAGAGCATATCTGTGACCCGCGCGGTGGCCCGCGGCGCTGATGACGACCTCCGCGAATATCTTCGTGAGTGGCGCCGCACCACGGCAAGAGAGCAAGGCACTGCCGCCTTCATCATCATGCACGACACTTCTCTTGATGAGCTGTGCCGCGTAAAGCCGGGCTCACTGTCCGAGCTGCGCCGCATCCCCGGCTTCGGCGAACGAAAAACCGAACTGTACGGTCAGGAGATCCTGGATGCCCTCGCCCGTTTCCGCAACGGCGCCCGCGCCACCGAAGCCCCGCGCACCAGCTCTGATCCCGCCGGTGAAACCCTCCGCCTCCTGGAGGAGGGGAAAACCCTCCAGGAAATCGCGCAAATCCGCGGCCGCCAGCTCACCACCGTCGTCTCCCTGGTTGCCGAAATGGTCGAGCGCGGCGACGTTGACTTTGAGCCCGGCTGGGTTCAGCAAGACAACCAACAAAAGATCGAAGAAGTCTGTGCCCGCCTCGGCACGGAGCGCTTCAAGCCCATCAAGGAAGCCTTGCCGGAACAAATCACCTACGAAGAGATCAAGCTGGTCGTCGCCCACCTCCGCCAGCAGCAGGCGGAGGCCTAACTCGCCGCTCCCGACTGCCCAGAATAGGCACCGCCAAACAGGAAATCTCTTGACCGCCCATAAGAGCCGTGCTACTATACTCGGTAGGTAATAGTGCAAGATGTCGAAGTGCGGCAGCCTGCTGCTGCTTTTTTTATGGCGCACTGACCGCTGCGATTCGGGTGATCGCCGTTCTCGGTCTGGCGACCGGGGGTGTGAAATCCGAGCTAACCCCTTTAGAATCCGCACTTCCGCAAAATACGCCCGTAACTCCTTTACAATCCGCACTTCCAAATCTAAAGGACTTAAAGTCCTTTAGAATCCGCACTTACAAAAAAAGTGGGGGGGAGGGGGGTAAAGTGTTAACTAGCGACCCAGCGCTAATGATGTGCAGTTAGGGGGATAGGTCAGGAGGAGGCCGCGAGAACCCAACCCTGCGAGGTCTTCAATTCGAGGGAAGTCCCAGCGGTTGGCCCTACTCCAAGTCGCGCTTCTTCCCGTACCGAAACGCCATCCACACACCCAGCGTCATGAACCCCACCGGCGGCAGCAAGAGCACCACCACCCCTTTGCTGATGGCCCTCTGCCCATCTTTAGAGGTCGCCTGCGCCGTGCTGTAACACATGGAACAAGCCTGGCTGAAAGCCGGCGCGGACCACAGCAGCAGGGAAGCGGCCAGCATGGCGGCGCGAAACTTCATTTCACACCCAGCGAAAGGATGCGCAGGGCATCCGGGAAGAAAATCATCATCAAAGCCAGGCAAGCAATCAGCGAACACATCGTTAGCCACTTCATCTGCGAAACTTCATACTTCATATGCATGAAGTACCCGATGATCAGCGCCGCCTTGACGAGCGACAAGCCCATCAAAATGGTGAGCATGCGCACCGGCTGCAAATTCTGATACGTCAGATAAACTTCCACGGCGGTCATCAACAGCAGCGCGCCCCACACCCAGAAGAATTGCCCCTTGCCGTGATGGCGGTGCTGTTCCGCGACCCGCTCCGCGATAGCAATCTGAAAAGCTTCCATGTCTCCCGGCTCCTATAAAATCTTGGCGGACATCAAATACACCAACGGGAAAATAAACATCCACACCAAATCCACGAAGTGCCAGTACAAGCCCGCAACCTCGACGTCGGCCGCGTCATATACCTTGGGCTTCAACCACAAAATGATGGAGCACACGATGGCCACCACCAGCAAAACATGCGCGAGGTAGTGGAAAGGGCTATAAGCTGGTGTCCCCAGCCAGGCGGCCAGCCATCCTACGAGCAGGATCGGAATGAAATTCTTCCGCAGCGCCACGATGCCGAGGTAAATCACCCCCAACGTTACGTGCAGCATGTGCATTCCGGTCAGGCCAAAAAAAGTCGCGGCAAATTGCGGCACGGTCTTCGCCACATTCGCGAACTCGCTCGCTGCTTCGTGCCCAGGAACTTTGGGAAACACCGGCAGCGTCAGGCCCTCCGCGATCAGCTTGCTCCATTCCCGCCCATGAAGGAGCACGAAACCCAAGCCGCACGCCATGGTGGCCAGCAGCCACAGACGCTGCATTTTGGCGTTGCCGTCGACCGCCGCACGTACCGCCAGCACCATGGTCAACGAACTGGTCAGCAGAAACGCCGTCATTACCGTGGCGTTCACGATGCTCTCGGAATGAAACGGCGTGGGCCAGTTCGGCGTCGAAATGCGCCCGTAGCTGTAAGCGTAGAGTAGCGCGCCAAAAGTCAGCGAGTCGGACAACAAGAATAGCCACATCCCGATTTTCTTGGAGTAGGTGCCAAACAGCGACGGTTCGTAGAGCGCCGGCATGTCGTGTGGCAGTGCCGCTTCAGCCATGCGTTTGGTCTCCTCGTTACATATGACCCCCGCCAGATGAGGGTCAACATCGGTTTAGCGTGCAAACTCCAGCAAACACAAAATGTAAATCCACAAAAGCGCCATGAAATGCCAGTACCAGCCGGTCACATCCAAAATGACGAGCCGCGAACTCACCGGCCGCCGCAAAAGAGAAGCAGCGCCCGCAACCACCAGAGCCACGACACCACCAAGCAGGTGAATACCGTGCATGCCCGTCAACAGATAAACGAAAGAGCTGCTAGGGCTGGTGGCCACGTAGAAGCCGCGGGCGGCCAACTCGCGCCACGCCATCCACTGCAAGGTCAAGAAGCTGAGACCCAGCACCACGGTCAGCGCCAGCCATGAAATTTTCTGGCCCTCGCCGGCAGAAACTCCGGGAATCGACGTGGTGTGCGCGTCCGCCACTTCGCCCGCCGCTTGGCGCCGGGCCAGCGCCATGGTCAGGCTGCTGACCAACAGCACGCAGGTGTTGACCAGCAACAATGCGGGCAAGCGCACCGGAATCCAATCGCGAACCAGCGTGTCCGTACGCGTGTCGAGTGTCGGCAATCCCTGGCGCACGATGTAGGCGCTGGTAAACGAAACAAAAATCATCACGATGCCCGCGACACCGACGCCCATTCCCAGCCGCGCGCGCCGCAACCGCGCATCGAAATCGCGCGAACCGTCATCGGGACGGTCATCGCCGCCGTCTCGCGCCGGAGGCAGAACGCCGTCGCCGCCCAGCGTAGTTCGGGGATCGTCGATCGAAACCGTGGGTGCGATGCTCGCCATACCCCAGCCTAGTGTGCCGCTACAATCGCCGGATCCGTCTGCATCACGTAATCCTTCGGCGCGCCCGGCACGCTATATTCGTACGGGCCGTTGTAGACCACCGGCGTGTGTCCGCCGAAATTGTCGTGCGGAGGCGGCGTTGCGGTGGTCCATTCCAACGTAGTGGCTTCCCAAGGATTGTCGCTGGCCTTCTTGCCGGCCTTCATGCTCCAGAAAAGATTAAACAAGAAAATGAACTGGCCCGCGATGGTCACAAACGCTGCGTAGGTGATGAACTTCTGCAGCGGAATCAATCCCTGCAAATAGTTGAGTTCCGTAAGCTGCGAATAGCGCCGCGGATGTCCGGCCATGCCGAGGTAATGCATGGGCATGAAAATCGCGTAGGCGCCGATGAATGTGAACCAGAAATGCCACCGCGCCAAACTTTCACTCATCATGCGCCCAAATATTTTCGGGAACCAGTAATAGGTCGCCGCGAAGATCCCGAAGATGGACGCTACTCCCATGATCAGATGGAAGTGTCCGGTCACGAAGTACGTATCGTGCAGCGGAATGTCCAGTGCTGGTTGCGCCAGGAACGGTCCGCTGATTCCGCCAGAGACAAACATGGAAACAAATCCGATGGCAAACAACATGGGAGACGAAAAGCGGATGCGTGCGCCCCACAGCGTGCCCAGCCAGTTGAAGGTTTTAATCGCCGAAGGCACACCGATCGCCATGGTCATCACCGAGAACGCGAAAGCGGTATAAGGACTCATCCCGCTCATGAACATGTGGTGGCCCCAGACCATGAAGCCCAGCAAGCCGATGGACAACATGGCGTATACCATCGCTTTGTAACCAAAGATCGGTTTGCGAGAAAACACCGAAAGCAACTGCGAGCACAGGCCCATGGCCGGCAAAATCGCGATGTACACCTCGGGATGCCCGAAGAACCAGAACAGGTGCTGCCACAAAAGCGGCGAGCCACCTTTGTGCCCGGTGAGCTGGCCGTTGACGGTGACCAACGGCACAAAAAAGCTGGTGCCCACGTTACGATCCAGTAGCAGCAAAATTCCCGCCGAGAACAGCACGCCAAACGCCAGCAAGCCCAGGATCGCGGTGATAAACCAGGCCCAGCAGGTCAGCGGCATGCGCATCATCGTCATGCCCTTCGCGCGCATATCCAACGTCGTAGTGATGAAGTTCAGCGCGCTCATCAACGCGCCAATGCAGAAAAGCGCGATGCTGGTGACCCACAGGTCCGCGCCGAGGCCTTCGCCCGGCCCGGCGGACGGCAGCGCGCTCAGCGGTGGATAGCCGGTCCAACCATGCAGCGGCGCTCCTCCGACCACGAAGAAGGCCGCGAGCATCACCAGGTAACCCACAAACGTGATCCAGAACGACAGCATGTTCAAGACCGGGAAAGCCATGTCCGCCGCGCCGATTTGAATGGGCAGAAAATAATTGCCGAAGCCTCCCTGTGGCGCGGTAGTGAGCACGAAAAACACCATGATGGTTCCATGCATGGTCAGCAGGCTCAGGTAAGTCTCGGGCTTGATGTCGCCGAACAGTGGCAGGGTTACACTGGGCCAGATGAGATGGATGCGCATCAGCAGCGACAAAAACATGCCGACAAACACCGCCGACAGCGCCAGAAAGTAATACTGTAGGCCGATGACTTTGTGATCGAGACTGAAAACCCACTTGCGAATGAAGCCTTGAGGTGCTGCGTGTGCGTGAGATTCGTGGGCCGCGAATTCCCGGGTAGCCATGTTATTGTTTCTCCGCCTCCCGCGCCGCCAGCCACTTGTCGAACTCTTGCTGGCTGACGACCTTCAGCATGCCGTGCATTTTGTAATGACCCAGCCCGCAGAGTTCCGCGCAGGCGATCTCGTAGTCTCCTATTGAAATCGGTGTGAAGTGCATGCGGATGGCCAGGCCCGGCACCGCGTCTTGCTTGAAGCGCATGGCAGGAACAAAAAAGCTATGGATCACGTCTTGAGCACGCAGGATCAATTCTACTTCGCGGCCCACCGGGGCATACATCGTTCCGGTTACGACATCGTCTTTCGACGCGGCGTCGGTGGTATCGAGACCCAGAGCGGTTTCGCCTCCGGCGGAGGCATCGATCAAGTCCGGTTTGGTCGCGCCAAACTTCCCATCGGGTCCCGGATAGCGGAAGTACCACGCAAACTGCATGCCCGTGACTTCCACCTGTAACGCACCGGGCGCCGCCGCCCGGAAGCGCTCCGATGCCCAGATGGAACTGCTCATGAGGTTAAGCCCGATAAACAGAACGAACGTAAGCAAAGTCCAGGCAATCTCCATCGTATTGTTGCCGTGAGAATACTGCACCGGGGAAGAAGAGGAGCCGCGGTCGCGATACCTCCAGGCAAAATATCCCAGCGCGACCTGCGCGGCCACGAACACAATGCCCATCAGGAGGTAGGTGGTAGCGAAGTGATGATCGATCGCGGCGGCCGAGGCGGATGCCCCGGTCGGCAACCACCACGTCTTGGCCATAAAAAAATAGCTGCTGACGAAAGTGATCAGCCAGATGACGATGAGAAGTACGAGGCCCATGGACCGAAAACCTCCAGAGTCAAAAATCTAGGAGTCCCATGGAAACGGCCCGCGCAATCTGGATTGGTGCGAAGCGAGGGCCGCAAACGGGGCGAGTCTACCACAGCTTTTTCGGAGCGCAAGCGCGTTCTTGACCATTTCTAATTTCTGAGTGCCGCTCCTATTCGCGGCACATACCAAGTCCTTCCAAAAAAATCGCAGACATGCATTGACGTATTTTTCCATTTTGAGTAATATCCCCCCGGTTTTCCTGGGGGGCCCGGTGGAATGGTAGGGACCTCGCGATGTTTCGCTGGAACAATTCTCCAACTCGGCGGACCCGACGCGCTCGTAGCCGTCGCGCCTTATCCCTGTGATTTGCGCCTCGCTGACTTTTCCCTGACACGCCTCACGCATTGTTCTCTAGAGAAATTCGTCCGCGCGACGCGCGTGCTGGCAGCGCCGTTGTCAGGCAGCTATCTTGCGTTCCAGGCCATCCGTAAATCGGGACCATCGGCCCACAACCATAGGGGGGAATTGGCGGCGTTGCTTGCCGCCGCAGGCTAATTTCGAGAACCCGTTTTCTGGGAGGTAGCGCATGGCGGGCCCGGAGACCACGTCAGACAAACCGAAACCCGACGCAGCCAAGTCCGCTGGCGTCGTTGCAGAAGCAACGAGCTATGTCGGCTCGCCTGCCGTGGGTACCTCCAAAGCCGTAGCCGCTGCGGGCATCGCATCTATCGGCCCGAACGACAGCCAAGTCAACGAGCGCCGCCGGCGTCTCGTGTGGAGTGCCGTCGTCGGTTTCCTGGGTGCCTGGTTCATTGCCTTCCTCCGTTTCTTCCTGCCTCGCACACTTTTCGAACCACCTACCGTTTTCAAAATCGGCTATCCCTCGGACTACGCCTTGGGCGTCGATACCAAGTGGCAGCAGAAATACCGCATCTGGGTGGACCGCACGCCGGATCGTGTGTTTGTGATTTTTGCGCGCTGCACGCATCTCGGCTGCACGCCCGACTGGAAATCCAGCGAAAACAAATTCAAGTGTCCCTGCCACGGCAGCGGATACGACAGCGAGGGCGTCAACTTCGAGGGCCCCGCGCCGCGTCCGATGGACCGCGCGCACGTGGAACTGGCTCCGGACGGCCAAATCATCGTGGATACTTCGCGGCTCTATCAGTGGCCCAAGGGACAGCCCAGTCGTTTCAGCGATCCCGGATCGTTTTTGCAGGTGTAAGCAGGAGCACACGGTATGCCTGAAGAGAAAAACTCGAACGGCAAGAATGGCAAATCAACCGGCCTGGTCGATCGCATCGCTACGGGGGTGAAGGAAGACATCGAATCGCTCAAGACCGATCTGCCCGCCAAAGCCAAAGAGCAAGTGGAGCTGCTCAAGAATCCCACCAAAACCCAGGTCTACACTTCCATCTTCCGCCACAAGCACGACGACACGCCGCGCAATCGCGCCCTCGGTGTGCTCTCCAACGTTTTCCTGCATCTGCACCCCGCGAAAATCAATCGCGACGCGGTGCGTTACTCCTACACCTGGGGAATGGGCGGCATCACATTCTATTTGTTTCTCGTGCTCACCTTCACCGGCGTGCTGCTGATGTTTTACTACCATCCCAGCAAGGTGCAGGCCTTCCGTGATGTGCTCTACCTTGAGCACGACGTGCCTTTCGGCAAGCTGCTGCGCAACATGCACCGCTGGGCTGCGCACCTCATGGTCATCGCCGTCGAGCTGCACATGTTCCGCGTCTTTCTCACCGGCTCTTACAAGAAGCCTCGCGAGTTCAATTGGAACGTCGGCGTGATCCTTCTGGTTTTGACGCTGCTGCTCTCCTTCACCGGCTATCTGCTGCCAGACGATCAGCTCGGCTTCTGGGCCGTAACCGTGGGCACCAACATGGCGCGCGCCACGCCTCTTCTCGGCCACGAAGGTCCCTTCGGCTCGATGTTAGGCATGACTCCTTATAACGACGTGCGCTTCGGCCTGCTCGGCGGCTCCATCGTGGACGCCAACGCGCTGCTGCGTTCCTACATTTGGCATTGCATCGGTATTCCCATCGTCGCTTTGATCTTTATGATGGTGCACTTCTGGCGCGTGCGTAAGGATGGCGGCATTTCCGGCCCGGCCCCGGTGATCCTTGAGTCTGAGATCAAAGAAGCGAGGCGCTAGCCATGGACGGGCATCAACTCTGGGAAATCGCTTCCGCGCCGGACAATGTGCCGATCATCGCGCTGATTCCTCTGCTCGCTTTCTATATGTATCTGGCTTGGCGGCAAGCGCACGCAAATGACCTGCTCATCGAGCGGCTCGAAGGCGACGCCGCGCTCGCGAAAACACATCATCGCAAAGCCTGGCCCTTCCAGCCCGGCTGGCAGAAAGAAATCCACGTCTGGCCGTTTCTGCTGCGCGTGGAATTTCTGGCCGCCATCATCGTCACCATCATCCTGATGATTTGGTCCATCACCTTGAACGCGCCGCTGGAAGAGCCCGCGAATCCCAACCTCACCATGAACCCCGCGAAAGCGCCCTGGTATTTCCTCGGCTTGCAGGAAATGCTGGTGTACTTCGACCCGTGGATTGCGGGGGTGGTCATGCCCACCCTCATCATTGTCGGTCTGATGGTGATTCCCTATATAGATACCAACCCGCTTGGCGCCGGCTATTACACTTGGAAGCAGCGCAAATTTGCCATCGGGGTATTTCTCTTCGGCTTCATCGTTTTGTGGGTCTCGATGATCAGTATTGGGACTTTTATTCGCGGACCCGGCTGGCAGTGGTTCTGGCCCGGGCAGACCTGGGACCACAACCGGCTCATCTATGAAGTGAACCGCGATTTGCCGGACCTCTTCGGCATCACGTCCAACTGGGCGAAAGGTATTATCGGAGCCGTTGTGGTCGGCGGCTTCTTCGCCGTCGGCGGCCTGCTGGTGCACGCCTTTTACCGGCGCTTCGATCCGAAAAACTACCAGCGCAAAAGTTTGCTGCAGTACTCCATCATGATGGTCTTCCTGCTCACCATGCTCGGATTGCCCATCAAGATGCTCTTGCGGCTGCTGTTCCACATTAAGTATGTGTGGATCACGCCGTGGTTCAACGTTTAAGGGGATGCGAAGAGATGTCTAACCCTAACGTGCGAGCACTTGTAGCGGCCGCCTTCCAAGGCGGGCGTTCTTGGGCTTTTTCCGTGAGTTGCTAGGAGGCAATGGTGCCCGACAAGCCCATTTCCGACAACGACCCGGTAGTCAGCAAATCTCTCGCGCCGCACTACGTCGTGGCCATGCTGGTCTTGATGGCTACGTTGTTCTGGGCCCTATGGGACGAAGATTTTGGCCAGCGTCCCTGGAAAGCCTTTCAGCACGAATGGAAGGATCGCTACACGGTCTTCTTGAAGGGCGCGCATTCGCAGTCGAGTGACTCGGAAAAGGGCGTCGAAGGCAGCTCTGAGTATCAGTCGCTAAAGCAGACCTTCGACCAGGCCAACCAGAATGCCGCCCCGCGATTCCGGGAGATTAACGAAAAGCTGCGCGATCTAGGCGCCAAAATCCTGGCCCTGCAGAATGTTTTCACCGACCGGCGCGCTTACGTCAACGCCCTCACCTACGAGATCGAGACGGACACCAGCGCGTCCTCAAAACAGAGTAAGCAAAAAGACCTGGACAAATACAAACAGGAAATCGCCGCGGTCGAGCTTCCCGACGGCAGCAAACAGAACTACAACTATCCGCGACTCGAAGAAGCCTACAACCAGCTGAAAGACGAGCGCACCAAGTTGAGCGCGGAGCTCGGAGAAATAATCAAGCCCGTCAACGCGCAGAAGGCCAAGCTCGATGCGTACGTCTCCGAGCGCATGGTGAATCTCACGCCGTCGCAACTCGCCGGCCTGCAGGATAAGACCGAAGCCTGGAGCCCGAAGATCCTGCAGATCAACGTTCCTGACGCCAATATCGTCGACCGCTGCGAGTCTTGCCACATGGGCACGCGCGAGCCGGTGAAATTGACCGCAGCGGCGATGTCCGTCAAGGGTAAGAAGCCGGACGCGTACGCGCGCGCGTTCACCAGCCATCCCGAGCCCGATCTCTTGACGATTCATGATGTGGAAAAATTTGGCTGCTCGCCTTGCCACCAGGGAAATGGCCGCGCCACCACCAGCGTTGAAAAGGCGCATGGCACCTACGAGCATTGGCTCTGGCCGCTGTTCCCCAGGGGCAATGCCGAAGCGGGCTGCCAGACGTGCCATGCCGCGGACATGGTGGTGGTTGCCAACGACGTCGGTTGGACCATCAGCGAAGGCAAGGATCTCTTCCGCCAACGCGGTTGTGTAGGCTGCCATCGCTACGAGGGTTACGACAAGGAACCCGAGGATCTGCTTTCGGTCGCCCAGCAGATCAAGCAAATCGAGCAAGAGAAAAAAGACAACCTCAAGCAATCAGCCTACTTGATGAAGCAGGCCGACACCGCCGAATCCAACGAAGAAGCCAATCGCCTCAACGATCGCGCCGTGGCGCTGAAGGTCACCAACAGCAAGCTGGACTTGCGCGTCGTCCAGCTGGACCGCACCACCAAGAGCCTGCTCCAAGACATGAAGAAAGTTGGGCCCAATCTCAAGGAAATTCGGCTCAAATTGAACAAGAACTGGATCCCGGTGTGGCTCAAGAAACCCAGCGACTTCCGCGCCACCACCAAGATGCCGAACTTCCGCTTGAACGACGACCAGGTCAAGGCCATCTCTGCTTACCTGTGGCAGTCGGCGCTGGCGGATTCTTTACCCAAGCGCAAGCCGGGCAGCGCGGCGCACGGGAAAGAACTTTTCGAGACGCGCGGCTGCCTGGCGTGTCACTCCCTCGGCGAAGGCGATCGGACGCAAGGCGGGACCTTCGCCGCGAATCTCACGCGCGTGGGCGAGAAAGACAACTACGACTATCTGGTGCGCTGGGTCCATAACGCCCGCGAGCGCACGCGTCCCTACTGCCTGCTTGAGAAGAAGGACATCGGTCCCGAAGATTACGCGAAGAAGGGCCTGCCCTACGTTTTCGATCTGGACCACACCCGCTGCCCCAACGATGGTCACGAGCTCCAGGTGCAGAACATGACGGTGATGCCCAGCCTGCGCCTCTCTCCGGAAGATGCGCAGGACGTCGCCAGCTATCTGCTCACGTTGAAGAAGCAAGAGCCCTCGGTCTACGCCGATGCGCCGTTCATGGACGATCCGAATCTTAAGGAAGAAGGAAAGAAGTGGGTCCGCCATTTCGGCTGCGCCGGTTGCCACGAAATCTCGGGCCTGGAAGACGAAGGCCGCATCGGCACGGAGTTAACCTTCGAGGGCAGCAAACCGATCGAGCGCCTGGATTTCGCCTTGCTGACCGAAGTCGCGCAGCGCGGCGGCCGCGAGCCTATCGCCGATGCGGATGATCTCTCTCGCTTGCCCGAAGGCCCCGCCAAGAGCCCTTGGTACGACGGCAAAGGATTTTTCGAGCACAAGCTCGCCGAGCCGAATATCTGGGACCAGGGCAAAATCAAGCCGGAAACAGAAAAGCTGCGCATGCCCAATCTGCACCTCACCAAGGAGCAAATCCGTGCGCTCGTTACTTTCTTAATGGGCAGCCAGGAAAGCCCGCTTCCCGCCAGCTATCAGTACCGGCCGTTGGATTATCGCCGTGATATTCAAGAAGGATGGTGGGTGGTCCGCAAGTACAACTGCATGGGTTGCCACCAGTTGATTCCCGGTCAGAAGACTTCGCTGATGGCTATGACGCGCTATCAGGGCGCGGACGGGCAAGAACAACTGCCTCCCAAGTTGCTCACCGAAGGTGCTCGCGTCGATCCCCAGTGGATGCTGAACTTTCTGACGGACCCGTCGCTGAGCGACGTCGGCCGCTTCGCGGCCGCCGGTGGTAAGGACACCAATCGCAACGGCGTGCGTCCGTACTTGCAAGTGCACATGCCTACGTTTTCTCTTTCCGAAAATGAGTTGGGCAAGCTCGTGCGCTTTTTCCAAGCGCTCTCACGCCAGCCCTTCCCCTATATACCGGAGCAAGTCCCGGCGCTGACGGCCAAGGAAACCGACATGGCCCGCAGCCTTTTCAGCAGCCCCGCGGCGCCCTGCCTCAAGTGTCACGCAACCGGCGACCCCGCTCACGACCGCACCGCCACCGCGCCCAATTTCCTGCAAGCCAAGGGACGCCTAAAGGCCGATTGGGTCGAGCGCTGGATCATCGACCCGCAGGCCATCAGCCCTGGCACATCCATGCCTTCCGGCCTGTTCAAACGCCAGAACGATCGCTGGGTCTTCTCAGGTCCCACACCGCCCTCGTTTCGGGAGTACGATAGGGATCAGACGAAACTATTGGTGGACTACATCCTCCAGCTCACTCCGGAAGAACAGCGGCGCGTGGGCGCATCGACAGGTCATGCGCGCGCGCTTGGCGGCATCGCGGGGTCGGGCTTTAGCACGGTCAGCGACGCCGCGGGCCATCCGCCCCGATAGATTTGTGTTTGTGTAAGTTTTCAAACTTGAAGAGAGGTGCAGCAACAACATGAAAACGAAAACAAGGGTAACCATCTGGGGCCTGTCTGCTTTCCTGGGCCTCGTCCTGCTTGCCGGATGCGGCAAGAAGGAAGCCACGGAAGAGCAGCCCGCGACTACCGCACCCGCAGCAGCCCCGGCAGCCACGCCAATTGATCCCGCAACCGCGGCCACCGTCAGCGGCAGCGTGAAGTTCGATGGCGCCGCGCCCAAGCCCGCCAAGATCGACATGAGCCAGGATTCCAATTGCCAGGGCTCGAACACCGCCGAAAACGTGATCGTCAGCGATGGTCATCTCGCCAACGTCTTCGTCTACGTAAAGGAAGGACTCGGCACCCGCGCCTTCGATGTTCCCAAGGATGCGGTCACTCTGAGTCAAAGCGGCTGCAAATACCATCCGCACGTGATCGGCGTGATGGCTGGGCAGACCATCAAGATCGTCAACGGCGACCCGACAACCCACAACATTCACCCCACGCCGAAAGACAATCGCGAGTGGAACGAGTCACAAGCCCCACAGGCCGCGCCACTGGAAAAAACCTTCGCCCGCGAAGAACTCATGCTCCCGGTGAAGTGCAACCAGCATCCATGGATGCGCATGTTCGTCAACGTGGTGAAGAGCCCGTTCTACGCAGTCACCGGGCCAGACGGCAAGTTTGAGATCAAAGGCTTGCCCCCGGGTGATTACACCATCGCCTTCGTGCACGAAAAGCTGGGCGAGCAGACCCAGAAGGTCACCTTGGCGGCGAAAGACAGCAAAACCGTCGACGCCACTTTCAAACCCGGCACGTAAGACGCGCGGACGCGCAACGCGCATATGTAGGCGCCGGGCTTCAGCCCGGCGCTCGGCTTCGGGGAAATGCTTTCCAAGAGCTCTTTTCTCGCCGAAGTCCGCGGGTGCCCCACCCTCGGTTTTTGAGGGTGCGTCTTTGCGCCAAACTTGAGGGGGTGTCTTGCTTGTCTTGATGCTGCTTCTTTCCATCCTGCTCGGCATTATCCCTCTCGCGGGAATCGCCTGGATCCTCGTCACCGGGTCGATCACCACGGTGGACGGCATGTTCATGAGCTTGATTCTCTTGACGCTCTCTGGAATCTTCTTCCTAAACGTTCTCTGGGAACTTCGCGACCGCGGCCTCCTCGCCTTCCTGCAAAAGAACAAGGCCGTTCCCCCGAAGGCACCGCCACCGTCCAAGGCGGCGTAAAGTCCAAGAGAATACATGGCGAGCCAACCGCCTTCCCCGGAACCAACGGATCGCCCAGAAATCGCAGCGGATGCCACTTCGCGCCAGCCCGCCGCGCACACGCGCCACCGCATGTCCGCGCGCAATCGCCTGCTCTTTTTCCTCACCGCCTGGCTGATCGTGCTCATGCCCTTCTTGTTCTGGTGGAACACTTGGTTTGGGCGCCAGCTCTCCGGCAAGCAGATCGCCGAATACCTGAACGACGACAAGCACCCTCGCCACATCCAACACGCCCTGGTGCAACTAGGAGAGCGCCTGGCGCACCACGAAGCCGCCGCAACGCGCTGGTATCCCGAATTAGTGCGCCTGGCCGCGCACCCCGTAGAAGAAGTCCGCAACACCGATGCCTGGGTCATGGGCCAAGACACCTCCGCCACCGGGTTCCACGAAGCATTGCTAAAGATGTTGGCAGACGCTTCCCCCATGGTGCGAGGCAACGCCGCGCTCTCCCTGGTCCGCTTCGGCGACGCCACCGGCCGTCCGCAGATCGTTGCACTCCTGCAACCCGCAACGATCGTTGCCCCCATCGCAGGCCGTGTCACCGACACCGACAAAGTCGGCACCGCGATTCATCAAAGCGGCCTAATCGCAAAAATCCAAGATGGTCAACGCACAACGGAAGTGCGCTCGCCAATCAGCGGCCGCATTCGCACGCTCTTGGTCGCAACGGGATCAAGCGTCGCCGCAGGCGCTGAGATCGCCAGCGTGGACCCCAGCGCCGAGCAAGTCTGGGAAGCCCTTCGCGCTCTCTATCTCATCGGCCAAGTAGACGACCTGCCCGCCATCCGCGCCTACCAGCGCAACCTCCCCGAAATCTCCGACCGCGTCCGCCAGCAAGCCGCGCTGACGGAAGGCGCGATTCGAGAGAGAGTGACGCACCAACCGTAGCCCTGCTCGGTGCACGAGAATCACTGGACGGTGGGTTCGGAAAAATAAAAGGCGCGCTTTCGCGCGCCGCTGATCGCTGATGGTTGCCTATGTAGGCGCTGGGCTTCAGCCCGGCGCCCGTTCACTTTCTCTCAAAACGTCATCGCCCCAACTACCTTCTCCACTTCCGCAATGTCCACCATCACGATCGCATCCCACGGGCAGCCATCCAGGAAGCACCCATCCGGGCCCTTGCTGACGCACTTCTTGCACCCGATGCACAAAACCGGATCCACCTGGATGCGCCCGAACGGCGGATTATCCTCATCCGGTACCCAGAACATGCAATCTTCCACCGGGCAATACTCCACGCACGCCGGCGATCCCGCGCAACCCGTGCAGCACTCGGTAATGACCGCCAGTTCTTTCGGTTTTTTCTTGCGCGGAGTCGTCAGCCCCTTGGACCGGGGCTCGTGTTTCAGCTCGATGGGCACCATCGCCGCGGACTTGAGGGCTTCCGATTCGGTAGCCATGGCCCGGGATTATACTCTCGATCCCGCCATTTTGTATCAACCCGCGCAAGGGCCGCGCAAGGGTTTTACAAGTCGGCCGCCCCCAGCCAAGCTAGTACTACGGTTCTATAGGAAATTCGTACTGCCGCTTTCCAGACGCATGGTTCGGGTAGATCGGTACTATCCAACTATGGATGCCGGAGCCCTCTCCCCGCAAAATATGCGAGGAACAGAGAGCGAAGCTTCCATGCTGCCAATACTCGGAATGCTGATGTTGGTGCTGTGGCTTCTGAACGGCGCGTTTCATCCCCCCGCTGGATCTGTCGTTCACGTTTCGTTGATCCTCGCGTGCGTACTCTTCGTGACGGAATTCATCCGCAGCCGGGCAGCCGCGCTGATGGCACGTGGGAATCACGAGCCCTCCCAGGTTGTGGCAGCCCCGCAGAAAGTTCCGCACCCGCTAGCTTCAGAATCCAGCCCTTCAAAAGTAACCCCGAGCTAGTTTCCGTACCGATCATCGCGTTCTCTCCTCGCAGCGAACGCAAGTGCCCCATTCTTCCGGACGATTATCGAACTACGCTGCTGTACAAACCAAAGAATTGATATTAAGGTCGGCGCGCGGATTAGCCTGGCTTGTCATCCGCACGGAGAGTCAAGATCATGAGTAATGTCGAGTTGCTGGCTTCCTACTGGACGCTTGCGGGAGGCGCTCTGCCGCATACAGACCGCGAGTACAGCCCGTTCGACTTCAAAGACAGAGTGCAAGCCGCGGCGAAAGCCGGCTTCAAGGGCATGGGGATATGGCATTCCGATCTCGCTCATATCCTCGAGCGCAGAACTCTCAAGGAAATGAAGCAGATCCTCGACGACAACGGCATCAAACATCTCGAGCTCGAATTTCTCGCCGACTGGTTCCTGGACGGCGAGCAGAAAAAACAGTCCGATATCAGAAAAAAGATGCTGCTGACCGCGGCCGAAGCGCTCGGAGCGCGACACGTAAAGGTCGGCGACTTTCTTCGCCAGAAGACTCCGATGCCCCGCCTGATCGAATCCTTCGCGGCCCTCTGTGCCGACGCCGCGGACCACGGCACGCGAATTATTTTCGAGCTGATGCCTTTCGCCATGATCGACACCCTCCAGGACGCGTTAACCATGGTCTCTGGCGCGGGCGCCAAGAACGGCGGCATCGGATTCGACCTCTGGCACATCGTGAAGCTGGGCATTCCCTATGAAGAAGTAGCTCGCGTCCCCAAACAGTATCTACTCGCTATCGAAATCAACGACGGCACCTTTAAAGCGCCCTGGAGCCTCCTCGAAGACACCATCAACCACAGAAGGCTATGCGGCGAGGGAGAGTTCGACGTAAAGGGTTTTGTCGAGTGCATGCAAAAGGCCGGCTATCAGGGCCCCTGGGGAATTGAGGTCCTCTCGGAAGAACTGCGCAAGAAGCCGCTCGAAGAAGTGACCACGCGCGCGTTCACTACCACCATGGCGCAATTCCGCGCGTAGAATTCTTATTTCGGCTTGACAAGATACTTCAGCATCGCCGTGATGGTCGCTCGGGGCACTTCGTCGGAGGACTGGCAATAATAATAGTCCGGCGTCTCCCTCCGTGCTCCGCCTGGCTCCTTGGTGCGAAACAAATAAACGCACGTGTGCGTTCCAGGCCGCGAAGAATTCCCCATGCCGGAAAGTTCTTGCGCGGGACGGTTGGTGCCTCCAACGGTAACCGTCCCGGAATTTGGCCCGACACTCGTGTCTGCCGACCGCGTCGATTGATCGTACTGAATTCGCGCGCTGGTGCTTTCCAGTGACTTGTCGCCGCTTCCATCTAAAACCAGCCCGACGGCCAATACATAGCCGGCCTGCTCCCGGTTAACGCATAACCCGGCGATTTTCTTCGGACCCTCTTTTGCGAACCACTTTTCCAGTTCGCTCCAATCCTTAGGGGAGAAAGGTTCCAGGCTATAGGGCGCGGCAATCCAGGCAAACTCTTCGGGAGCCGACGCGTTCTTGGACTTGCCTTTGCTCCCCGCGGCGGCACTCGACGCTGCGATCAGTTCCTGCCGGCGCTTTTCTATCTCCTCTGGGCTCGGGCGTTCCGGCCACGGAGTCACTTTGGAAGGGAAGTCCCAATTCCGAAGCTGTACGTAGCTTGGGTTCGTGAAAAGGGTTCGGCCCGAAGGAGCTACCGGCGAGCCCAGCAATTGCAAGACACTCGGATCGAAGGGCTGCAAGCTGTAATACAACTCACACCCGCTTTGCTTGGCCGATGCTTGTGCGAAGAAGGATTGTCGAGCGGGAAGCCCTTGGGCTGGACTTGCCGGAACGCAGCCGCGGTAGAACACCGCCACCGCCAGCGCGAAGAAGATTCGTCGCACGGCTAGCCCTCCATTACACCGCGGCCGTCTGCATCGCCAACACGGACTTGACGCTCTGCACGATCTTCTCTTCACTCGGCAGGACGTAGCTTTCCATCGGCTCACTATACGGCACGGACGTGTCCAGCGCCGTCACCATCTTCACCGGCGCCTTCAAATACTGGAATCCATGCTCGGCCACTTCTCCCGCGATCACCACGGCCGCCGAGGCATGGCGCGGCGCCTGATCCACAAGCACCAGCCGTCCGGTTTTCTTCACCGATTCGACGATGGTCTTCACGTCCAGCGGCGCCAGCGTGCGCGGATCGACCACTTCGGCGCTGATGCCTTCCTTGGCCAAGAGTTCCGCCGCCGCCAGCGACTTCTTCACCATCCACGCGGTCGCCACGATGGTTACATCGGTCCCCACGCGCTTGATGTCCGCCACGCCGAACGGAATCACGTAGTCCCCGTCCGGTACCTCGCCTTTATCCAGCGTCAGCATGTAATGGTGCAAATAAACAACCGGATTGTCGTCACGGATCGCCGATTTCATCAGGCCCTTGGCGTCCGCCGCTGTGGAGGGAACAGCGACTTTCAGACCGGGAATGCCCATCAGTGCGTGGTAGATGCAATTGGAATGCTGTCCAGCCCAGCCGGCGGCGAATCCAAAGCCGGCCTTGAAAACCACCGGCACTTTCACCTGGCCGCCGGACATGTAGCGCAGCCGCGGCGCCTCATTGATCACCTGGTCGAACGCCACCAGCATGAACTCGCTCATGTACAGCTCGACGATCGGGCGCAGGCCGGTCATGGCCGCCCCCACCGCGATTCCCAGCTCCGCCGTTTCCGAAATCGGCGTGATGCGCACCCGGCTCTTGCCGAACTTCTTCACGAACGGATCACGATCGGTCATGGCCATATTCTGGCCATAGAAGATCACGTCGGAATCGCGTTGCATTTCCTCGCCGATGGCCGTGGCGATGGCCTCAGCAAACATCATTTCGCGCGCCATGACTTGCCTCCTTCTAGGCCTGCACCGATCTTAGGCGTACACGTACTTGACCGCGTCTTCGGGCGCCGGGAACGGACTTGCCAGCGCAAACTTCACCACGTCGTCCATCTCCGCTCGTGCGGCCTCTTCAATTCGCTTGGCGTCCGCGTCCGTAAACGTGCCGTTGCCGATGAGTTGTCCGCGGAACTTCGGAATCGGATCGTTGGCCTTGGCCGCCGCGTACTCTTTCTTGTTTCCGTAGACTTCCACGGCCTCATGTTCCTGGAACTGCGTCGGCACCGGTGGCACGGTGATGGCATTGCCGTGCGGGCTCAAGCGGTAAAATTTCGATTCGATCAAGCTCGGCCCCTGCCCGGCCCGCGCGCGATCCACGGCCTTGCCCACTTCGTCATACACTTTCAACGGGTCGGTTCCATCCACGGTCACGCCCGGAATGCTGAAGGCTTTTGCCTTTTGCGACAGCGGGTCGCCCGCGATGTAGTTGGCGTCTTCCAGGCTGATGTGCGTGTACGCCTGATACTCGTTGTTCTCCAGGATGAACACCACCGGCAGCTTCCAGACCGCCGCCAGATTCAGCGTTTCGTAAAACGCTCCCTGCTTTGAAGAGCCATCCCCGAAAAACGAATACACCACCTGCCCGGTCTTTTTCACTTGCGCGGTCAGCGCCGCGCCTGCCGCGTGCGCTATGCCTGCCGCGACGATCCCGGTTGTGCCGGGAAAATGGTGCGCCGGATCCGCCAGATGCATCGACCCGCCAAAGCCCTTGCAGATTCCGTCTTTCCGCGTGTAAATCTCCGCCATCAAGCTGCGCGGTGAAGTCCCCAGCACGAGCGGGTACCCGTGACACCGGTAACTCGGCATCACCAAATCATTTTCTTGCCGCGTCGCCAGCGCCCCCACGATGCTGGCCTCCGCTCCGTCGGCCAGATGCGCGTGCCCGCGAATCACTCCGGGGTGCGCCGCAAACGTCCCCTTCACGCGCTCCTCAAACTCGCGAATCCGCACCATGTGCGTGTACATCCAGACCAGCCGGTCTTTCCCGAGTTCTTTCGCTTGCATCGCCGATTCCTCCACCCATTCTCTTGTAGGGGCGGGGCAAGGCTCGCCCCGCCCCGCCGATCCGCTCAACGGCATTTCTCCGCCGCCGCACGATCCTTACGACCCTGGTACGACGTCTCCCGATTCACCGATGTAGCCCAACAGCCCGCCCACGGGCACTTCCGCCGGCTCGCGCACAACAATCTTCAGCAACACACCCTCCACCGGCGAGTTCAACTCGTAATTCACCTTCTCCGTCTCCAGCTCCACAACCGCGTCGCCCTGCTTGAGCGAATCGCCTTCCCGCTTGAGCCACTGGATGACATTCACCTTGGTCGTGTTCATTCCGCCTGTTTTGGGAACCACAAGATTTGTCAGGATGGCAGGACCCTTCCTCGGCTGTAAAACTAAACCCGGACGCTCCGATGCGGTAGGTGGGTTCGATTACCGAACATCCGTGCGCCCCACGGCAAGCGCTTTATTAGCGCAGCCGCCAAGGAATGTCAACTGACTGACCGCAAATTCGACCGCCGGACTACCTCCGCTCTTAAGGAACGCCGTTCTTCAGGAGCCGATGAAGAGCGGCACTTGTAAAGCGTTTGCGACTTGCCAGGAAGCAGCCGGGGAACTCCAAACGACTATCCGCGAATTCGCCAGCTTGCTCTCTATTCGTGAGATAGGGATTCGTCCTTATCGAGAGTCCGGCAGTAACAGTGCGCGCATTCTATTGCGTGCCCGGCTGCACGTAGCGGGTCTCAAAATCTCCGGGCCAGGATACATTGAAGAACGTATCGTGTTACGATGCAATGAGCGGGTTAGCCAACGCCGGTGGAGGATAACACATGGCTATTGCGCAAACAGGAGCCTCCCGAGGCTCCGGTGTCGGGCACGAGTCTATTGATGGGACTCTGAGCGGACCCGTGCTCCAATTTGACCTAGCCAGCGAACTCGACCAACTGCACCGGGATGAATCATGGCGGCACCCCACGGGACGAAGTTCGAAGACGCTTGTAAAGTACGCGGATCTTCGCATTGTGCTGATCGCTATGAAGGCCAATACGCGAATGCACGAACACGCGGCGGCAGGCAGAATCTCGGTGCACTCGCTTAACGGCCATATCCGGCTCCATCTGCCCAAACGGGTGGTGGATCTCCCTGCCGGGCACTTGCTCGCCCTCGATCGGTGCGTGCCTCATGATGTCGAGGCAGCCGAGGACAGCGCCTTTCTGCTGACGCTCTCATGGCCGCCGGAAACAAAGATTGTGGAGACGAAGACGCGCCACAAGAAGACTACCCACCATAAACGGAAATAGCGGGAAATTGCACGTACGGGTCCTGGCCGTCTTGTCTGGCGTTCGAACTGAAGTTGCGGTGCGGATAATGCCGCATGCGCTGCTGGAAGCGAGCCGGTAAGACGAGATAGTGGCGGCGGTGGAGGTCACCAAAGATGAGTTCGCAGCAGGCACAGGGTAAGCGTGAAATGCCCATCGCGGAAGTCGTTCGCTTGATCGACCTTGTGAATTACCAGGAAGGAGCTGTTGTCAGCCGGACGCTGGTCAAGCGCGAGACGGGAACTGTCACGCTGTTCGCCTTCGATGAGGGCCAAGGCTTGAGCGAGCACACCGCTCCGTTCGACGCAGTGGCACATCTGCTGGAGGGCGAAGCGGAAATTGTGGTTTCTGGCAAACCACTCCGGACGACGGCGGGCGAAGCGGTTCTCATGCCAGCACATCAACCTCACTCTCTGAAGGCCCTCGGCAGGTTCAAGATGCTGCTGACGATGATCCGCTCATGAGCGACGCGGACCGGAGCCACTGGATTTCGCCAATTCGGAAGTAATCGTCGAACCCAATTTGCCCAGCGGCGGACATTTGGCTATTCAGTTGGCTCACGTCCCCACAGCTGCTTGGGCAAATCCACCGCGGGATTCCGCGAGAGAAAATTGTAAGGCCGCAGCTCGAACTCGTGCCACAACGTCGGCATCACCGGAAAATCCTCCGAATGCGGCACATGGTGAAATCCCATGGTGTACCAAAGCACGATGTCCGTATCTTCGATCGGCCGTCCATCTTCGAACGTCCGTGCACCCCACGGCAAGCGCTTGATTGGCGCAGCCTCTCTGGAATGTCAACTGACCGCGAATTCGGATAGTGTTGCGCGACGGCAAAACCTCTGGCGACCCTGACTACTGATTAAGCTCGACTTCCGCCATCTCTTTGCGGCCCGGCTTGTCTGCGTGCTCGCATACCACGAGCAGTTCGCGGAAATACCTGCGGCTGGCCTCGCGATCGCCCTTAAGCTGCGCCGCGTGCGCCGCACCATAGAGTGCGCGAAAGCGTTTCGGCTCGCGTTTGAGTGTGGCTTCGAACTCCTCCAGCGCCTGTCGGGGCTGATTCATCTGCAGCAGCATCTCGCCCAGCAATTCCCGCGAGGTGGCCAGCGGTCCGGGGGTCACCGCGCTCTTTTCCGTACCGTCTTCCAGCGCCGCCGCCGATTTCATCTCCCGCAGCGCCTCGTCTGTGCGTCCTTCAGCCAGCGCCGTCCACGCCGAGACGGTGCGCCGCTGGATCTCAACCTGTTCCGCCCAGTAGCCTTCATTGGATTTCGTAAGCCGTTCGTGGATCTTGGTGAGCGCCTCGCGCGAAGCTCGCGCACTCGCAATATCTCCCAGGTGCGCCGCAGCCAGACCGCGGGCGAAGTAGGTCATTGCCTCCGTGTAAGGGAACGCCGTCTCGCGCACCTCGAGCTGTGCTGCCGCCTTCCAGTCCTGCCGCTCGAGCGCATAACGCGCTGGAATGGCCGCGAGCGCAAAGTATCCGGCGGAAGGTGGCGCGGCGCCGCCGATCACCCTCCTGGGGTCGAAACGCGACACGATCTCAGGCAACGATTCCACCAGCCGCCGCGCGGCTTCGTCCTGCGCCGTTTGCAGATAGGCGTAAGCCTGGTAATCGAGCGCGTGCAATTCTTCCGCGGTCTGACCCTCACGCCGCGCTGCGGCGGAGGCGGCCAGGTTGCTGTCGATGGAATCCTGCCAGTAACCAACGCGGGTGAAGGTGTGCGAGGGCATGTGGAGCGCGTGCGGGGCATCGGGCGCGATCGTGGAATACCGCTGTGCTGCCAGCAAGGCCCGTGCTGCCAGGGGCGGTACGTCGTAGGTGTGGATGATGTAATGCGCGAGGCCAGGGTGATCAGGTTCCTGGGCGAACAGCGCTTCCAGGATCGCGCCCGCCTTTAGCCGGCTGGCGTAGGTCTTGTCCGTCGGCTCCTCCGACGCGGCGAGCGCCAGCGCATAGAAGATCGAGGCCTCATGGTCCTGCGGATAGTGAGCGGCGACCTCGGCCATCGCATCGCGATAGGCCAACAACCGGACCTGCTGCGGCGTTTTCTCGAAATCCACGTACAGCTTTGAAACCGCGGCGATGTACTCCCGCTCCCGCTCCGTCTTGGCGCCGATCGCCTGCCCCCGTTCGGCGGCTTGCCGGCCGTCCTGCAGTTGCGACGTGGCCTTCAGCCCCGCAGCAAACGGATTGCTCCACTGACTTAGCGCGATTCCCCAGTACGCCATGGCGCACGAGGAATCGGCCTTCAACGCGGTGTTGAACCCATCGATTGCCTGACTGAACTGGAAGGAATGCAGCAGCGCCACCGCACGATCGAACTGCTTTTGCGCCACGAGGTTGCACGAGGTCGCAAGATGCACCGTCCCGAGCTTTTCGCCCGCCGCGGCATGCTGATGCTCCTGCGCGCTGCTGCTGCCCGCCGCCAGAATCAGAACGCAGGCGCCAAAGATTCGCGCGCGCAACATGGTCGTCCCTCTCCGCCGACAAGTCGGGTCCGGCGATTGTTGCCGAGTAGGCGGCCATACCGGAGTTAATGCCTTTCGGTCGAGACAACGGCGTTTTCGAGACTGACGGGTCACGCTGAGATCAACCGGCATAATTCACCTTCTGCTGGAGACTTACGTTGTCACCGTCTTAGTGAGAAGCGCATCAACGATAGACCACGCATCCGCGTGCTTCGAGGTTTGCGATCCACGCGGGTGGTTTCAACGTAACCACCCACCGCAGGTCGAGTTTCTCCAATCGAGGCAATGCCGTAATCTCCGTAGGCAAGTGCGCCAGCGGGTTACCCCGGAGATCAATCTGCCGTAGTTCCTGCAGCTTCCCAATCGATTCTGGCAACGAGGTTAGCTTGTTGTTTCTCAGGTGCAGCTCTCGCAAGCGTGACAGATGCCCGATCGAATTGGGGAGTGACGTCAGATTGTTGTCGGAGGCCCTCAGCTCGATCAGGCTCGACATGCTGGAAACACATTCCGGAAGCACTTCAAAAGCGTTCTCACTTAAGTTTAGGTAGCGCAACTTCGTCAGTCTCTCAAGAGACGACGGCAGCGAGGTTAATCGGTTGTCGTGGAGATATAGGAAATCAGTGAGACCATCGAGGTCGGCTAGACCATCGGGCACCCGCGTCAATTGGTTATGTCCGAGATCGAGCATGCGAAGCCTCTTTAGGCCGCCAATCTGCTCCGACACTTCCGACAGCGCGTTGTCAGCCAAGACCAAGGTTTCGAGCTCCGTCCGTTCCCATACGGAATCGGGCACCCGTCCGAGCCCCTTCTTCCACAAGTTCAAATGCGAGGATGACGAATTCCGCTCGAACGCCATAGTAACGTAATCAGCCTCGAACAGCTGTCACTCTCACGGCTGCTTGGGCAAGTCAACCGCGGGATTCCGCGAGAAGAAGTTGTACGGCCGCAGCTCGAACTCGTGCCACATCGTTGGCATTACCGGAAAATCCTCCGAGTGCGGCACATGATGAAATCCCATGGTGTACCAAAGCACGATGTCCGTATTTTCAATCCCCCGGTCCGCCTTGGTCCACGCCGGCAAGCCGTCCCCACCCTTGCTTTGCGCGGGATAATCGCCCGCCGCGTAGCGTTCATTTTCCCGGAATGGCGTGACCCACAGCTGGTAATCAATGAATCCCGCGCGCCGTTGCGGGTAGTCTTCCGGCAGCATCAGCGACATTGCGTTGTCCCCGGGCATAATTTCATAACCCACGGGATGCCCCACCGCGTTCTTCACGCTGGGATTGATCACCCGCCAGAGCTCCGGCTGTTCCATGCTCATATGGAGTTTCGCCTGCTTTTCCGTTTTTGCGATTTCCGGCTTGGCCACCCACACGCTCTTCCTCGCGCTCCCCGCGGGAAGCTTCTCCACCTTGAGCTGATCCCTCACGAAACTGTTCGCGGTGCCGTCCACATCAAAATCCAACCGGAAAGAAAAGTAGTGATCGTGGTCCGGCGCCACGGTATTTTCCGCCACAAAACGCCCATACGCTTCGGCGCGGCCATCGTGGTCTTCCTCCACGTTCTTCGGTATCACGCCCTTCAGCTCATCGATGCCCGTGGCGCCCACCGCCACTTGAATCGTGCCGTCCTGCCGGAAAACCCAATCGAAAGCGTAGTCGTAATTTCCAAAAGTCCCGATGGTGCGCAGCACCAGGTCGCGCCGCTTTCTGCTCTCGATCGGATCGGAATGGCCGGTGTGGCGCCACGCCATGTCGCCGCTGTAACGCTCGAACAAACACGCCGCGCGCGGGCTCAGCTGCGGCATCCCTCTCTCATCCCCATACACCTGATCGAAATAAACCGCGTTCTCCGGGCAATCCGCCCCCGTTTCGAGCGGCGAAGAGAATCCGTTGGCAAGCTCGCCCGCGTCGAAATAGGTCGCCCAGTACCAATTTTCGGACGGGTCCATGTACGGCACGAAAATCTCCGAAAGCGATCCTTCGTACAGGATCGAGCGCAGCTTGCCTTCGTCGGCATAGCCTACGTTGGAAACAATCAAACCCAGCCGCCGGTCCACCCGAAAATGGAAATTCCACTTTTGCCAGCTAACCTCGTGGCCCTGCACTCGAAAGCTCGGCCCTAGCGGCTGCTGCACGCTGATCGGCGTAGGCACATCACGCAGCGGGCCCACCGACGCCTCGTCGAAATTTCCTGCTCCACGCGGCACCGGCACGACTCCCGTATCAATTACCCGTATCGCCTTTTTTTCATTGGCATCCCACACCACCACCACCCCTTCGATGGGGCGGCTGTCAACTTCCCAAACATCGTGGCGATCCATGCAAGCGATCCGCAACAGCCGGCGTCCCTGTTCTTCCGGCGTCCCAAAATAACCGGGGGAATTGCCGAAGCAGATCACCGTCGAATAATCCGTGATGCCGCGCCGTCGCATGGCCGCTTGCCATTCCGGAATCTCTTTCACTGCGTCACTCACGCCAATCTCTTCTTCTTCGGTTATGTTCGGCTGCACTCCCGGTATTTCTTTCCACGAAACCAATTTCTTCGCGGCGACATCCACAATCGCTTCAAACGTTTTCGCGCCTTGTTTGACCACCACAAACTCTTCGCGGCGCAAAGACTGCCCGGGCTTCCACTGCAGCACCTCGTCCTTCACCGGCTCTCGCAGCGTAATGAACGGATACCGCGTGCTTGCATCCACATGTCCCGAAGCCCTCAACGTATCCAAAACCGACCAATACTCCGAAGCCGTCAGACCGTCCAGAGGATGCCGTGCGGACTGCGCCGAAACACAAACCGGCAGTGCAACAAGAAGGACAAGCACGAAAAATCCAGCGGCAACGGGTGATCGGAACGTTCGCACACAACGGTGAGAACTATTGGCGGCTAACAAGAAAGAATACCTCGCTTTGGTATGAAGGTTGAGCCCCATCGAGCAGCGATCGCGAAACACGCAACGATGTGGGCTCGACGCAAGCTATTCGTCACACGATGCTGCCGCTGTTTTCGCAGCCAGTCAAGAAAAAGCTTCGGCGGGTCGCACTGATTTAGCGCGCAAAAACCCCCCGGCGCGTTCAAGTGAGGGCGACGATTGATCGCGGGCAAATGTGGCGGCCGCCTTCCGAGGCGGGCGCTTTTATCTTACTTCACAATAACCAAGCGTCTGCTGCGGAAATCAAAGGTCTCAGCCCCGACGAAGCCGCCTGCCTCCGCTCAAAATGTGTAATCCGGCGGCTTGATTCCCTTGGCCCGCAGGTACACCTCGCACTGCGCCCGGTGATGCGCCGTGTGCACGAACATGTTGACGATCATCGCCCGCCCATCCGGATCGTTGCGGCCCTTCCACGAGGGAATGTGCCAGGTCCGCCGAAGCTGCTCCGGCGTAATTCCCGGCAGCACGCGAATGACGTAGTCGAACGACTGCTCCAGCATTTTGACGGCAGACTCCTTATCGGTCGGCATCTTCCCGGGATCGAACGTGAACGGCGGCTGCGTTCCTGTTATTTCGTGAAACCGGAACGCATTGGCCCCGGCGATGTGCACCATCTGCTCCCCAAACGTCATCTCTTCCGGATTCGGTTTGAAGCCGTACAATTCCGCGGGCATCGCGTTGGCCACTTCCAGCGTGAACTGCTTGGAAATCTTCCAGTCCTGCACGAACTCCGTCATATCCATCACGGAGTCCACTTTCGCGGTCTGCGCGGCGGCGCAAGAAACCAAAGTCAACAGCACGGCAAGAATGCGGAAACAATATGACACGTTGAACTCCTCAATTTTTCCGGCAAGGGCAAACAGGGCCATAAACCAACAGTAAGAGCTGTTTCCCGCGCGGTCATGGTTCTTCGCTGTATTGGACGCACTAGCTTGGAAAACGATACAGGTGAGGTGGTTTGTAAAAATGCAGTGGGACCAAATGCAGCGCCGGTCTGGCAAAACCATTCAGTCCCGCTGGAATCTCGAAATTGAGTTGTTACGGCTTGGCCGCTGCTTGCGCCGGCGCTTGCGGCACGGGTTGGTTTGCCCCACCCTGAGCCGCGGAGGCGGAACTACTCGACGATCCCTGCGCCTGGCCCGCCGCAAGAGTCGCGGCCAGCCCCGGAGGAATTCGCAGCACCGCGCTGCCGTGCACGACCGCCTCGAATCGCTGCCCAGCCGCTACCACCACGGGCTTGCCCTTGTGAAATTCCCAAGAAGGCCCCGCCGCGCCCATGAAGCCGCTCGTGGGATTGGTCGTCGTTTCCGTGGAAAAAAAGTTTACCGAAATATGTTCGCCGGTCACCGCGGTCACGTAGTCCATGGACCAGGAAATCGCGCCGGGAGGACGGTTCATGAATCCCGGCTGCTTGACCTCGATCACTCGCGCGTGCGCCTCGGACCCATGTTGGATGGCCGTCACGCCATTTACGGCCACGTCTTCCGCCACGGTCATCAGCACGATCTGCCCTTCCCGGGCGTCCGCCGATGAAAAGCTCAGGTTGAGCGCCATCTGAATCTTGGTGCCGCTGGGAATTTTAACTTCGACTATTTCCGGCACCTTCGGCGCGGGTGGTTTCGAAGCCAACGGCGCCTGCACCATGGCCAGAATCACTTTGTCGGGTATGCCCGCGGTCTTGAGCTTCTGCAAAGCCGCCGGCGAGGTGTCAAACTCGCAGGGCGAACCCTGGATCTTGGCCACGATCACGTCGGCACCCAGCTTCATGGTGTGCATCTTCAAAATGTTTGCGTTCGTCAGCGCGACAACTACATCCGCGCGCGCTTTGGTGGAATCCGTCAGGCCGAAATTCGTTGATCCTTGCACCTGTGGAGGCGCGTTGGAAATTTCCGAAAAGTGCGCCCAGCCGATTCTGCCGTCGATGGTGCGAATCTGGAAATATTCCACCCAGCGCGTCAGGATTTCCACCTTTTCGCCGCAGCGCAATTTCCCCAGTTCCTCGTACCCGTCCGCGTCCTTGTAGAACAGCACGTACGAAGTGTACGTTCCGCAAGCCGCGTAGCCCGTGGTGGCCGCCTGAGCGGATGCGCCGGCCAGCAGCGAAAGAATCAAGATGCAATTTCGAAGCTTCATGTAGTCCCCAGGCTCCGGGCGTGTCGCGGGATCTCCTCCGCGGCCCGAAGTGTTTTAGAATTCACAACCGCCCCTATTTTTGCCGAGGCGTGGCCGCCCGCCAATAGTACTTGTTGCGATTTAGTTACGTGGCTCTTAGGCGTCTTCTCTGTGCCCTCTGCGTCTCTGCGATCTCTGCGTTAAGTCTTTCTTTTCTTTTCCTCGCTAACGTCAACGTTTATTCGGGCGCACCGCCACTCTCAAACTCTCATCTCTCTTTCTCTCGCACCTTCGCTACACTAGCCGTGACGAATCGCCCATAACCATCCTGCCAAACTCCAAAGGGTCGCGGCCCGGCTGCCTCAAGAGCTTGCCGGGTTTCTTTGTACTGGGCTCGCTTTTCGTTCTGGCCTTGACCGCCGTCTTTTCGCCCTGGGGCTACTTCCTCGGCGGCCACTTCCGCATTCTTCCCCTCTGGCAAGGCTGACACCCAGCCCGCCAAGCCAAAGGAACGGAACCTTTTCGCCCCTTCATCGTCTTCTACGGTATGAACTTCCCAAACTTCCTCACCTATCTACGAACCACCCTTCGCCAGATGAAGCGCAATCCCGGATTTTTTGTGGTGGCAGTGGCGGCGCTGGCGCTGGGGATTGGCGCAAATACGGCTATTTTCAGCGCAGTAGAGGCGTTGCTGATCAGGCCGCTGCCGTACGCCGACCCGAGCAGGCTGGTAATCGTATGGGAAGACGCCTCGTTTGTTGGGTTTGCGTTGAATACGCCGGCGCCGGCGAATTACGTGGACTGGCGGGAGCAAAACCAGGTGTTCACCGACATGGCGGCGACGCGCTTTACCAGCGCCAGCCTGACCGGCGAGGGTGCTCCGGAACAACTGTCCGGGCGGCAGGCGACGCCAAACCTTTTTGACGTGCTGGGGATTCAGCCGGAGCTGGGACGCCCGTTTACCGCGGAGGAAGACAAGGCGCACAGCCCGGTTGTGGTGCTGAGCTACAACCTGTGGCAGAGGCGCTTTGGCGGAGACAAGTCGGTAGTGAACAAAGCGATCCTGTTGAACGGTGTGCAGACCAAGGTCCTGGGCGTGATGCCGAAAGCGTTCTTCTTTCGGGAGCGGGACGTGGATTACTGGGCGCCCACATCGTTCACACCGGAGCAGTGGGCGCGGCGGCAATCGCATTTCCTGAACGTAGTGGCGCGGATGAAGCCCGGAGTGACCCGTGAACGGGCGCAGCAGGATATGAATGCGATCGCGAAGCGGCTGCAGCAACAGTATCCGGAATCAAATGCAAAGCTCGGCGCCGTAGTGGTGTCCATGCAGGAAGACTACGCGGGCGACGCGCGGAACGGGTTGGTGGTGCTGCAGGTGGCGTCGATATTCGTGCTGCTGATTGCCTGCTCGAATCTGGCGAACTTGCTTTTGGCGCGGTCGACGGCGAGGAAGCGGGAGATTGCCGTGCGGATCGCCCTGGGGGCGAGTCGCGGGCAGATCGCAGGACAGCTTTTGACGGAGAGCTTGCTGCTCTCACTTACCGGCGGGGTGCTGGGACTCTGGATCGGACAGGTATGCTGGGGCGTATTTGGCGGGCTTGTACCCACGCAGGTGGGAGATAACGGGTTTCGTATCGATGGGCATGTATTGCTGTTTACCGCGGCGATTTCCGTTGCGGCGGGGATTTTGTTCGGGCTCGTGCCCGCGCTGCGAGCGACGGACGTATCGCTGCAAGAGACGCTGAAGGAAGGAGGGCGAGGCGGCGAATCCCGAGGCGGATTGCGGCTGCGCGACGGATTGGTGGTCGGACAATTCGCCTTCGCGTTTGCGCTCTTGGCCGGCGCGGGGCTGATGATTCAGACCATCTGGAATCTGCGGAAAGTGGACTTGGGATTTCGGAGAGATCATCTGCTAACGATGGCGGTGCCCTTGCCCAAGACGAAGTACGACTCGGACGAGAAGCGGCGCGGCTTTTTCCGGGATGTCACGGAAAATGTGCGCGCTTTGCCGGGCGTAAAGGGCGCCGGCTTTGCTTCGGACGCGCCGTTTACGTCGGAAGGAGATACGGAGTCCTATCTGGTGGAAGGGGAGCCACCGCTCTTGCCGGGAGAGATGAATGATGGGCTCTGGCGGGAGGTCACGCCGGGGTACCTGCAAACGGTCGGGGCCACGCTGCTGGAAGGACGGCTGTTCGACGACCGGGACCGGGAGGATGGATTGCTAGTGGTTGTCGTCAACGAGTTCCTCGCCGAGCGGCACTGGCCGGGCCAGAGCGCGGTCGGAAAACGGATTCGTTTCGACGATGAGAAACACCCGTTACGCACCGTCGTGGGAGTGATCAAGGACATTCGCGAACGTGGATTGCTGTTCGACATGAAGCCGGCGATATATCTGCCGGTGACGCAGAATGACGTGGAGGGATATTCGTACCTGGTGGTGCGTACGGCGGAGGATCCGGCGAGCACGCTCAAAGCAGTGGAAGGAGCGGTGTGGTCGGTGGATGCGCAACAGCCGGTAACGCAAGTTCGCACCATGGATCAGTTGATGGAAGAGAATGTAGCCGACCGGACGCGGCCGATGATTCTGCTCGGAGTGTTCGCGGGGCTGGCGCTGTTGCTGGCATGTATCGGCGTGTATGGCGTGCTTGCCTATGCGGTGACCCAGAGGACACGAGAAATCGGAGTTCGCATGGCATTGGGGGCGCGGCCTTCGGATGTCACGGGGATGATTTTAGGCCGAGGACTAAAGCTGAGCGGAATCGGATTGTTGGCCGGCGGAGCGCTGGCTACGGGGCTCAGTTTCCTATTGCGCACTCTTCTATTTGGCGTGACTCCCGCGGCGCCGCTGGTGTACGTGGGAGCAGCGGGATCGTTAGTGCTCGTGGCGTTGGCGGCGTGCGTGATCCCTGCGTTTCGCGCGGCGCGCGTGGACCCCATGGTGGCGCTGCGCGACGAATAAACGCCTTACGGCCTTGTGTATTTCCGCTGTACGGGCAGGCTTCATGCGATGGGCACCCGCCCAGGATCTCGCTTTGGGTGGCCTTCGCTCCTATCGAAGGCCGCCCCCGCAACGATACTTTGGGGTGAACTACGAGAATGGTATCCTCTCAGCACGTCATGCCGTCAAGAGGAAACCCAAATCAGGAAGGCTGCGCCACCTGCCAGGACCCACTGCCACAGGCGAAGTTCTAAAATTAGTCCCCTTTTGAGAGGAAGCCTTGGAGACTCCATGAGCAGAGAAGTAGAAGGTGGGGCCTACCACGAAGCGGGCCACGTGACGGCCGCAGTTGTCCAGGCTATGCCGCTAAGGCAGGCGGGTCTGCATGTCGATTTGCACGGTCACGGCTGCGCCAACTATTTCGACAGGCCGAATTCCGATCCAGGAATGACGCAATTGGATCACCGAGAACGGAAACTCACCATCGTTGCGTTGTATGCAGCGCACGTGGCTCAACTCAGGTTCTACCCAGAGTGCGATAAGACCGGTTGACGGCGTGATCATGAAAAAATAGAGACTCAATCTCGCGAGATGCATCCTGACCAGGACGAATCACGGATAGCGTTGCAAGAGCAGTTAAGGAAAAACGCGGAAAAACTCGTAGATACTTACTGGAACATCATTACAGAGCTTGCTGAACAACTGCTTGCGAAGCCTTGCATGCCGTTGTCTCAAGAAGAAATAAATCTCGGGTGGAGTACAGGGCAGTTCGAACGGCACATGAACGGTGACGAGATTGTTGAGTTCTTTGCCAGACATAACATCAAGGCGAAGGTTGTTAGCGATGGCACTTCCTACGATTCGACGCAAGACGTGCCGCAATATGACAGCCTTGGCTAATCTCGTCTTCCCAATGCGCGAGATCCGTCGCAGCAACGTCATGGCGGGTGACCGGCGCGTGGCGCGTCCTTAGCGGGCTGGGTGCCGCACCCTTCGGTTGAAGCTGTGAAAAAACATCAGCTCGGGATTTTGAAGTTTTTTCCTCTCCAGAATTTCTTCATTAGAGGCACTGTGGGGCCATATCGGTGCCAGGGGATACATTTTTGACCACGCCAGAATCGTGCGAAATCTCGGCAGACAGGTTTTTTCACAGCTTCGTTTTAAGGGTGCGGGTTTTGACTTTTCCTCTCTTTCTTGCCGTACCCTCCTTTTCAAGATTTCTCGCTCTCCCGCCCCAGATCCCCATCCCTGGAGCTCCGCTCATCAACTCCCTAAACCCCAGCCTTTTCAATACCTTCCCGTTCCATTCGAATGATATCGCATAAATAACTTGACAAACACACTATTTCCTGCTATTCTTTTTTGTGTATATCGAGTCAGATCCTCGCCTGCCTGCCCCGACCCTCGAGGGGAGCCACGAAGGGGCCCTTCCTCACCCGAAAGGTTCCCCTATTCGCTTAAGTCTTTTAGAATCCGCACTTACGCAAAATGCACCCGTAACTCTTTTAGAATCCGCACTTACAAAAAAGGTGGGGGGGAGGGGGGGCAGGATGTTAACCAGACATGCGACGAAGCATGTCTGTCCCGAGCGACCATCGGGAGTCGAGGGATCTCTCTACCTAACCCGGCAACGTTCAAACCTGCTAACGCTGGTGGAATATCTACCCGTGGCTGTCGCCGCCGCTGAGTTCGCGGACGATGGCGCCGACGAAGTTCTTCGCGTCGCCGAACAGCATCAGGGTGTTGTCGAGGTAATAGAGCGGATTGTCGATTCCGGCGAAGCCCGCGGCCATGCTGCGCTTGATGACCATCACCGTGCGGGCCTTGTCCACGTCCAGAATGGGCATGCCGTAGATCGGGCTTCCGGCGTCGGTGCGCGCTGCCGGATTCGTCACGTCATTGGCGCCGATCACCAGGGCAACATCAGTTTGCGGGAGCTCGCCGTTGATGACGTCCATTTCCAGGAGCTTGTCGTAGGGAATGTCCGCCTCGGCCAACAGCACGTTCATGTGGCCGGGCATGCGGCCGGCGACGGGGTGAATGCCGAAGGTTACTTCCACGCCGCGCTTGGTCAGCGCGTCGTACATCTCGCGGACTTTGTGCTGGGCTTGCGCGACGGCCATTCCGTAGCCCGGAACGATAACCACCTTATTCGCGGCGGCAAGAATTCCGGCGGCCTCTTCCGGCGTGGCGCTCTTCACCGGACGCGCCTCTTGCGCGCCTGCGGCGGCCTTGGGCTGCTCTTGTCCAAACGCGCCGAAGAGCACGTTGGAGAACGAGCGGTTCATGGCCTTGGACATGTTGACGGACAGAATGAAACCCGAAGCGCCATCGAGCGCCCCGGCGATGATCAGCAGTTTGCTCCCTAGCACGAAGCCCATCGCCGCGGCGGAAAGTCCGGCGTAGGAATTCAACAGAGAAATGACCGTGGGCATGTCCGCGCCGCCGATGGGAACGATCATCATCACGCCGAACACCAGTGGAATCACAATCATCGCGGGGAACAGGTGCATATTTTCGGGATGCACGACCAGAACGCCGGCGATGATTACCGAAACCGCCAAAAGCCCCAAGTTGACGAAGTTCTGTCCTTTATAGGTGATCGGGCGCTGCGGCAACACTTCTTGGAGCTTGCCGGCGGCCATCAGGCTGCCGGTGAGCGTCAGCGAGCCAAGAATAACCTCCATCGAAAGCACGCCCATCATGAACGGAGCAATATCGGGGGCGCGGAGATAAAACTCCGCGGTACCCACCACGGTGACGCAGAGCGCCCCGAAAGCGTGGCTCAACGCCGTTCGCTGCGGGACCGCGGTCATCGCTACCTTGCCGAGTGGGATGCCGATGATGGTGCCCAGCACCAGCGCGATGGCGATCCACTTGTACTCGATGATGCCGTTATGCAGCAGCGTTCCGCCGATGGCCAGGGCCATGCCCACTTCGCCGGCCAGGACGCCGCGCCGCGCCGTGGCGGGCGAACTCAACCATTTCAGGGAAAGAACGAAAAGGGCGCTGGCGACAAGATAAGTGATTTCAATCAGGGTATCGGTGCCCACTATGTTGGTCATGGTTTTTTGGGCCCGCTAGATTTGAACATTCTGAGCATGCGATCGGTGATGATGAAGCCGCCGACGATGTTGCTGGTGGCCGCGACGATGGCGATGGTGCCAAGAACCGCGGCGAGCGTGCTCTTGGGGTCTGCCCCCATCTTGTGCTCTCCCGCCAGGATGATGGCGCCGACCACGGCGATGGCGTCCAGCGCGTTGGTCAGCGACATCAGCGGGGTGTGCAGCAGCGGCGACACGCGGCGGATGACTTCAAATCCGATGAAACCCGCCAGCATAAAAACGTACAGGCTGGTCAGCAGGTCCAGCTTCATTTTTGTGCTTCCTCCTTCGTTGCTAGGGCCGGCAGCGAAAAAAATTCGCGCAACCTGGTGTTCACCACTTCACCGCCGTGGGTCAGCAAAGTTTCGCGGATGATGTCGTCCTTGGTATTGAGCTGGAGCTTTCCTTCTTTCACGAGCAGCAGAAGGAAGGTGGTGAGATTCTTGGCGTACATCTGGCTGGCGTGGTACGGCACGGTGCTCGCGAGGTTGAACCAGCCGATGATGGTCACCCCGTTGTGGACGATTTTTTCTCCCGGTTCGGTGAGTTCGCAGTTTCCGCCGCGCTCGGCGGCGAGGTCCACCAGGATGGAGCCGGGGGCCATGCCCGCCGCCATTTCCTTGGTCACCAGCACGGGAGATTTTTTTCCGGGGATGACCGCCGCGGTGATCACCACGTCATGCTCGGCGATGACTTTGCCGAGGAGTTCGCGTTGGCGGCGGTAGAACGCTTCGTCTTGCTGGGTGGCATACCCGCGGGCGTCTTGCGCGTCTTTGGCTTCGACGGCAAGTTCCACGAAGCGCCCGCCGAGGCTTTGTACTTGCTCTTTCACCGCGGGCCGCAAATCGTACGCGGAAACCACGGCGCCGAGGCGGCGCGCCGTCGCGATGGCCTGGAGTCCCGCGACGCCGCAGCCCAGGATCAGAACGCGCGCGGGCGTGATCGTTCCCGCTGCGGTGGTGAGCATCGGGAACATCTTGGGCAGCGTGTCCGCCGCGATCAACACCGCTTTGTAGCCGGAGATGGTGGCCATCGAAGAGAGCGCGTCCATGCTTTGCGCCCGCGTGGTGCGCGGCATCAGCTCGATGGAGAAGGAAGTGATGCCTCTGCTGGCGATGTCTTGGATGGTTTCCGCGGAGCCGAGCGGGCGCATGAATCCGATGAGGAGCTGGCCGTTGTGGAAGAGAGGAAGGTCGGCTTTGCCGGTTCTGTCGTTCGAGCCGTAGCAGAGCACCTGGGTCACAATGTCCGCGACGCGGAAAACTTCGGCGCGCTCGGGAATGATCTTCGCGCCCTTGGCGGCATAGTCGGCGTCCAGATAGCCGGCTTCCGCGCCCGCACCGGCCTCGACCACAACTTCGAGACCCGCCTTTGCCAAACTGGGGATTACCGCGGGCACCAGCGCGACGCGCCGCTCCCCTGGAAAGCTCTCTCGGGGAACACCAACGATCATGAAGCTTCCTCCCAAAACTGAAGAACGCACCGGGGTTCGCGCTTCGCAATCCCGACCGGGCGGCATTGTACACCCGGTTGCGTTTTTGCGTAGCCTTTCCGTGTTGCAAACAAATTGTTACGTGAATTCAAAACCGCGCTACTCGGCTCCCGCTTCTTTGCCGGGAATGAAATAAACTTCCTCGAACATGGAGCCCTTCTGCCAGCCGGCGCGAGAGAGGATGCCTTGGCCGTTTTCGCACATGCTGGGATGGCCGCAGAGATATCCGGTGGTGTCGGCAGGCTTGAGTCCCCAGAGATCGGTGTACTTGCGGACGAGATCATCGACGCGTCCGGTCTCGCCTTTCCAGGAGGCGTCCTCCCAGGGGCGGCTGATGGTGGCCACGAATTTGAACCAGGGCACTTCGGCGGCGATGCGTTCGAGCTCTTCGCGGTAGCCGAATTCCCAGGAGCGGCTGCCGCCTTGCAAGCAGAACAGTTTGTGATTTCCGGGCATGGGGCTGTTGCCCGATTTCCAGTCACGGTACAGGGTCCGCGCATAGCTGACAAAGGGGGCGATGCCGGTGACCGTGGCGAGCAGGAGGTGATTGGTGCGTCCACTTTTCAAATCGAGGGTAAAGCGGCCCTTGGAGATTTTGCGGCAGAACAGGGTGTCGCCGACCTGCAGTTTGTAGAGATGCGGAGTGAGCGCGCCCTGGGGTACCAGCTCGATGAAAAATTCGAGCGCGCCTACCTCATACGGAGAGGAGACGATGGAATACGCGCGTTCGATGCGCTTGTCTTCGTAGTCCACGCCCAGCGTTGCGTATTGGCCGGCCTTGAATGCGAATGGCCCTCCGGGATCGACGCGGATCAACCACAAGTCTTCCGACAGATCCTTACGCTCGATGACTTTTGCCGTGAAATGTTTGTCCGCTGGAAGAGCCATGCTTATTTTTCCTCCGTCGCCGATTTTTCTCCGCTCACATTCTAAGAGAATTGACCGTGGATACCCGCACCGCCTGATGCCGCAGAATTCAACCCTCGCGCCCGGCCAGTTCTTTTTCCGTGGTGTGAATAGGTTCCGGTTTTGGAATTCTGACCGCGCGGCATTGTACACCGGGACGGCTTTTCCGGGGGTGTTTTTGGTTTTCGCGGGCTTCCGGCCGGTTCGTGAAGAAAGGCGGAGCGAGCGGAATGGGTGAGTGCCACCTATCGTTATAGCATTCCCACGACTGAGCCACCGGTAATCCTCTTGACTTAAAGCCGGCTTTAACTTTTAGACTGCTTACGGTGACGGCGAAGAGGTTCGGCTGGGCTCGCCGCCGGTTCGAAGCGGGCGGCTACAGGAGAAGAACGGTCATGAAAAAGACGAATGGGATGCTCGCAGTACTGTTGCTAGTGGCAAGTTGCAGGTTCGCGCTGGGGCAAACGGATAAACCGGGGGAGCATCTCGGCGCTGGTCAAGTGCTAGATGTGATGGTCACGAACGCGGAACGGGAAATCGTTCCTGCCGCCGAGGCCATGCCTGAGGACAAATACTCGTTCGTTCCTGCCGGTGGGGAATTCAAGGGTGTGCGGACCTTCGCAGAACAGGTGAAACACCTGGCGGCGGCGAACTACCAGTTGAGTGCGCGAATCCTGGGAGAGAAGCCGCCCGCTGGAACGGTTGGAGCGAAGAGCGAGACCGCGCCGGATTCGGTCAAGACGAAAGCGGAAATCATGGAGCATTTGAAGGGTTCGTTCGCGTACTTTCACAAAGCCGTGGCCACGATCGATGAAAAGAACACTGTGGAACCGATCAAGGGTGCGTCCGGTACTTGGCAGAGGACCCGGCTAGGGCTCGCCGTGGATGCGATAGCTCATTCCTACGATCACTACGGGCAGATGGTGGAATACCTGCGCATGAACGGCATCGTTCCGCCCGCCAGCCGTTGAAGCATGGTGTGCAGACGTGTGCCTGCGGTGTTGACTTAGCGGGCTTAGCCGAGCAGAGTCGGTAGCAATTCGCATGCAGTCAGGGATTTCCCCCGGCCCGAACGGTAAAGCCACTCTTCCCACCGTCTGATGGCGGTTCTGTTTCCGGCCGGGCTTTACAATCGCGTGGGCAAGTGTTATGACGCTTCGCGTGGATATCGTCCGCAAGCAACTGCAATAGCAGGAGGCGTCCATGATTCCAGAATCGGCTTTGTCCGAGTTTCGCGCATCGCTGCGGGGACAATTATTGTTTCCGGGCGAACCGGCCTACGAAGAAGCGCGCAAAATTCACAATGCGATGATCGACCGGCATCCTGCGGTGATCGTGCGCTGCGCGGGAGTGGCGGACGTGATGGCGGCCGTCAAATTTGCGCGCCGTCACGGCATACTCACGTCGATCCGTGGAACGGGCCATAACGTAGCGGGCATCAGTCTATGCGATGACGGCATGGTGATAGACCTTTCGGCGATGAAAGGGATCCACGTGAATCCCATGGCGAGCACGGCGCGGGTGGAAGCAGGCGTCACGTGGGGGGAAATAAATCACGATCTACAGGCTTTTGGACTGGCCGCCACGGGCGGCTATGTGGGAACGACAGGCGTCGGAGGGCTCACGCTGGGTGGTGGACTGGGCTGGATGGTGCGCAAGCATGGGTGCGCTCTTGACAATCTGCTGTCCGCCGATGTAATGACCGCTGAAGGGGAGCTCCTCAGAGCCAGTGCCACCGAGAACCCGGATTTGTTCTGGGGCATTCGGGGCGGTGGTGGAAATTTCGGCATCGTCACCTCTTTTGAATTTCAGGTGCATCCGGCGGGAACCGTGCTGGCCGGGCTGGTACTGCATCCTCTGTCCCAGGGCCGGGAAGCGATGCGGTTCTGGCGCAAGTATGAAGAGGGGGCGCCGGAAGAAATGAGCAACAGCATCGTGGTTTTCACGGCCGCGGCGGAATTGCCTGTGCCGGACGTGCTGCGACGTGAAGCGATTGTGGCCTTCGGTGGCGTCTGGGTCGGACCTCTGGAGGAGGGCGAGCGCGTGCTGCGGCCGTTGCGCGAATACGGTCCGCCAGCCGCCGACATCTACCAACGCATGCCGTACAGCGCGGCGCAAACCATGGCCGACTTCCTTTGGCCGAAGGGACTATTCAGCTATTGGAAATCGAGCTTTCTAAAGTCGGTGAGCGATGGCGCCATCGACACCATCCTTGATTTCTACGCCAAGACGCCTTCGCCGCGAACCGTCGTGGTGGTCGAGCACGACGGCGACAGCGCATGGAGCCGCGTGCCGGAAGACGCCACAGCATTCGGTCACCGCAGTTGGCCGTACAACATGGTGGTCACGACCATGTGGACCGATCCCAAAGATAGCGATGCCAACATCCGCTGGACACGCAATTTCTGGGAAGCCATGAAGCCATATCTGGCTGAGGCGGCGTACGTCAACTACCTCGGCGACGTCGAGGAAGAAGGCATACGAGCGGCCTACGGTCAAAAGTACGAGCGTCTGGCAGTGCTGAAAGAGAAATACGATCCGACAAATTTCTTCTGCATGAACCAAAACATAAAGCCGCGTGGCGCGGCGAGTGGTGCCGCCGTCGCAGATTGAGGCCTTGCCCCTGCCATCACATCCTGCCGATAGCTTTCTGAGGACGCGCTAATCTTTGACTATTCAAGTGGCTTCGGACCGTCCCGAGGGCCCGGTCATGAATGCGCGTTTATCGTTCGCAGTAGGCTCCGCTATTGGACAGTACTGACTTTGGTACTTGGGAATGCCAGTTCTTTCCATACGACGTCTCGCTTCACCCAAAACGTAGTGAGCCAAACCCGCGACGGGGTTCACGAAGACGATGGGAACTCACAGCGAGGGATGCCATTCCCCGGCACCCGCAGAAACGACTCGATTGCTCTAGCTGTTTTTTTTGAAACCTGAGGTGCCGAATGTTCTCAGGGCGCGCGTACCCGCGCCGGAAGTCGGAAAATCTACTGGCTACGTAACCGCTTCGATTCGGCGGACCGGCCGCTGAATTCATCCGGTGGTCCACGCGGGCGACCTCAAGTTATATCGCACTCAACCAGGAGGATGGCTTGCTTCGGCAGGCTTAGCTCGAGCGCGTCCGCGACTACTCTGACAGGATGCGCGGCCGGTTTGATTTCGTCGGGGTCCGCAAAGGTGTTCGTGGCGCGCATGTCCTGGTGAGTGAGCACCAGGCCTCGCGCCTGGGTCGCGCGGGCTCCGCCGGCTAAGCGGATGCGCACGGACAAGGCGGCATCCAGCGAAGGATTGGTCAAGGTTACCGCGAGACGCCGATCGCGGATCGACGCGGAGGCGGACAATCCCGGCAGGCGGGCTTGACCGGCCAGTGCCGGAACGTTGAGTTCCGGGAACGGGTTGCTGACCGGCACCTGCCGAGCTCCCATATGGGAGCGATACATGTCGAATACGTGGTAAACAGGAGTGCGCACGAATTTGTCGCCCTGCGCCAGGAACAAGGAATGAATGCAATTGACGGACTGGGCGACATTCGCCATCGCAATCTTGTCGGCGTGGCGATTGAAATGTCAAAGGTCATGCCCGTGTGCACGGCGTCGCGAAGAGTGATGGTCTCGCTCAGGATGTAGGCCGGGGCGATCTCCGAGCCGGGCGCGTACCACACACCCCACTCGTCTACTACTAGCTTTGTGCGATGGGCGGCGTCGAACTTTCCCATCTCCTTCCAATGGTCTTCAATGACTTTGTCGAGGCGCACGCCACGGAGAAGAACCTCGTACCATTCCGGCGCCTTGAAATCTCCGGCCTTCAGCGGTGTGGGCCGCAAGTCGGTATAAAAGTGAAGCGAAAACCCGTGGGGAGGAACGGCTCCGCGCATGGCCTCGAAAAAACCCGTGGTCCAGGCGATATCGCCGTCGGCGGAATGCCCGCGGGGGCCGGTCGCCACCAGAAAGGGCTCCACATACGCGGGGAACTGGGTGACGAACCGCCGGTATTGGGCGGCGTATTCTTCGGGCCGCATGGTACCGCCGCAACCCCAGGATTCATTGCCGACGCCCCAGTAGCGGACACCGAACGGTTGTGTGTCGCCGTTGGCGGCACGCTCGTCGGCGAGGCTGAGGGTTCCCACGGGCGCGTTGCAGTAGGACACCCAATCGTGGAATTCCCTGGGCGTACCGGACCCGACGTTGGCGGCGATGTAGGGCTGGGCGCCGACCAGGCGGCAGAGGTTCATGAATTCGTGAATGCCAAACTGGTTGGTCTCGGTGGCGTCGATTCCGGCGGGCATGCGGCCTTGCCAGAAGTTGTAAGTGCGGGGCCGCCCGGAGGACTTGCCGATGCCGTCGCGCCAGTGATATCCGTCGGCAAAGCAGCCGCCGGGCCAGCGGAGATTCGGGGCGCCGATCCGCTTCACGTCGTCCACAAACTGCTTGCGGATTCCGTCCACATTCGGAATGGACGAGTTCCGGCCCACCCACACGCCATCGTAAATGACGCCGCCGAGGTGCTCGATGAAGTGCCCATAGATGTGCGGGCTGATGACGGCGCCAGGCTCGCCGGGTGAGAGCTCAATTTCCGCATCCGCGGGGAACGCCGGGCTGGAACCGGCGAGCGCGCCGATGGCCGCCGAGGCCCCTGCCGCGAGAAAAGTGCGTCTGTTCATGAGTGTCACCTATGCGTCTTTACCGATCGTGCGTCTTGAGCGGGAGAATGGTAACTGAGTTGGGCGCCAGCGTGTAGTCGGACTGCCGGCCTAAAACGGGAAATGAGGCGCGTCACGGGAGCGACTTTCTTTGGCTGGTCCAGAGTGTTTTCGGGCCCAAGTCTCAACGGGCCTGGGTTTCTTGGGTGGGTGGATGAAATCATGGAGCATTTGAAAGGTTCGTTCGCGTACCTTCACAAAGCGGTGGCCACGATCGACGAAAAGAACACCGTGGAACCGATCCAAGGCGCGTCCGGCACTTGGCAAAGGACCCGCCTGGGACTGGCCGTGGATGCGATCGCGCATTCTTACGATCACTACGGGCAGATGGTGGAATACCTGCGCATGAACGGCATCGTTCCGCCCGCCAGCCGTTGAAGAACGCAGAAATACTGTTTTTTATTTGGTGTTACTAGGTCTCCACATTTTTCACCTCTTTCGCTGCTTGGCGAATATTCCGCTGCCTAGGCATGGAGGTGGCGCGGCGAAAGGCCAGATGGGTCAGCAGATTGGCCTGCGGTTAAGCGGTGGCCGGACTGCTGCTTTCCCTTGGTGGGATGTGGCGTACGCCGGCGAATTCGTTCTCCGGTGGGCGAAGGTACAGCACTAGGGCGCCGATCATGGTCACAGAAAAGCTCGTCAGCCCGAAAAACACAGCAATCATCGAATGAAATACGATTCCTATCAGGAACACGTACTTCCAGGCCCACTTGGGCATTACCAGGGACATAAACAAGAGCACCTCGATGAGCATGGTTCCCCAGGTCATCAGGGGAATGGCGATGTCATTTTGCGCCGCGGCGGAAACCAGATGGGAGACCCACCCGTGTGCGCCCACGATCGGATTTGTTAGCCAGTAGTACAGCGCGGTTCCGTCCCTCCATTCCTCGACCCGGAACTTTGCGGCGGCAGCATGAAGATAGACCCCCGCGATCTGTAAGCGAATTACGACGAGCGCGGAAGCGGCCACCAGGGTCTTGAGCACTTGGGCGAGTGACTTGTCGTTGGCGACGTGCAACGATTGCCAGTGCCATGGCCGTGAATCCGTCAAGGCAACCGGCAAAAGAAGCAGCGTCAGATCCGCGGTCAACTGATCTCCGCCATCGAGCGTGGCTCCCGCGAGAGCGAAGCTCAACGACAACCACCAGTGAAAGAGCGCGGTGTAACGAGGTTGCCAGCCCGAGGCTACAACGAGGAGCGCAATCGCCGCAATGATCCGGGCGAGTTCCAGATGTCCTGACGGAAAGACGCAAAAGAAACCGAGCTTGGCTACTCCGATGCAGTGTGGCAAGCGAAACGGCCCAACCACCGGTGCAAAAAGCGTCGGAGATTTGTTGAATAGAAGGGTGCCGGCAGTACTTAGCGCCAGCAAACTGCGCGCTAACCCGTAAACGTTCGTCCAGAGCCGCGCCCGGCAAGCGAATCGGACGCCCCATTCTCCCGCAGCAGCTAGCATTTCACTGCCACTCGAATGAAGGTGGAAGGCATTACCGCCTGTGACGACCGCCAGGCCCAGGGAATCGGCTCCTGCATCACGAACGCGACGCTTCCGCAGATGGTTGGGGAGACAGCGGGATTTCCCGCCGCCAAGCTGGCGTTTGCCTTCGCGACGCAGCGCGCCGGTGCGTCTTGACATGCCAGCCAAGTGGCCCCAGACAGCTGGCTCAGCAATGCGTTGAGCTCGAAGCCTTGCGCCCGCGAGCTTCGGCCCAGCCCGAGGAAACTGGGCCCCGCGCGAGATTGGAGCACGGTCCAACGGCCGGGAGCTTCTTCCCGGTAGGGCAGCGGGTCGCTGGCGCGGGGATCGCGCGTGAAGAATCCCCAGCCCTCGGGCAACCAACGCGGCAACTGGAGAGCTTCCTCCCCCGGGAGAGAGACAGGATTATGCGGAAATACGGAGTGGAGGCCGTACAGCGCACACGCCCCCCATGCGATTGCCAGGAGGAACATTGTGGCTCCAGCCACACGCAATTGGTTCAGCGACAGCGGCAGTTCGCGCGCCGGCTCGACCTCTTGGCCACGGGAAACCGCGGCATCGGCCGGGACTGCGGTGCTTGGGCGCCCCACCGGAGCGCTACCCTTTTGCCGCGAGACGCGTGGCGATCAGATGGATCCACTCTTCCCGCTGGAGGCGCGTAATGCCCTTCATCGACGCGACACCTTCGTTTGAACCCGCCACGATGGGTCCGACGTAGAGGAATGCGAACACGAATTCATAGACGAAGAAATAGAAATAAAGATAGATGAATTGCCAGATCTGGACATATCGATAGATGGAAGTCGCGTCGACGATCGGAGCGGTCAGGTCTTTTCCCGTTTCCTTGCGCACGGCAACGAACATCAGGTTGGTGGTTTCATCCAGGGTTTTCTGGATGGCGAGGTGGTCCCCGCTCTGAAGGGTCTTCCCAAAGTGGTCGAAGAAGTCCTTGTCCTCCTCTCGGAGGCGAGCAACGATCTTGTTTTGGATCTCTTCGATTTGTTTTTCGTCTTTCTCAGTGAGGAGTCTCTTCCTTTCCAAATAACGCTCTTGCTTCCAGATCTCGGGGAACTTCTGCGCAACCGGCCCCTGTCCGAAGTAGAGGCCTCGAAAAATCGCTTCGCCGTCGTAGCCTGAAGCTTTTTCCGGCGCTTGGCCTGGGTTACCAAGCATCGGAGAGGGCGAGACGGCCTGAAAGGCGATGAGCGTGACGCACAGAAGGGAAAGAACCTTGCAACGCAGGGTGGCACGACTATTGCTGTTCATTTCGAAGAACCTCCTTGACGCCGGTCTGCGGCGTATGACCTGGGGAGACTGGGGCTGGGCCCGGGACCCAAAATCAAAAGCCGGCGTCGTTAGTAGCGCAATCGCCAAGCGCCCGGCGGTTGCGGGCGGCATGCGCTTGAGTTCTTCGAGCTCAACGCACGCTACAAACCAAAGATACTATTAGAAATTGTTATTGCTTATCTGTAATTAGAACTGCCTTGTATCTCTTCCGTAGAGAGATGTCAAGTACAGAATTGGTGAATGTCAAGCCTCGTTAAGAATGTCCCCTTTCTTAACTCGATAAAAGTGTCCCCTTGGGGGGATGGCAAGGGCTTGGCGTTGGGGGCGCTGGAGCGGAGCCGGCAGGCGGAGCGGAAGCGTCCCCAACGGGGTGGGCGACCGACGCTCGCTGCAGCAACT
>JBGOVR010000060.1:0-26021 GCA_041478205.1 Candidatus Acidiferrum sp. | reverse complement strand
TGCGGTTGCCACCCCAATTGCGGCGTGGGCACCGCCATCATGATCAACAAGGAAACCAAGGAATGGGCTCCCGTTCCGCGTTTTCTCGATGCCGTGCAGTTGACGAAAGACGTCACCGCCATCACCGACGCCGCCCGCGGCAAGGGCTTTTCGAATTTCATGATGGCTCTCGCGCTCCTGAAGAACTACAAGGCCTTCCAAGGGCCCAAGGGCTTGACGCTCTACGATCTCTTCAAGAAGTTCGACAAGACCTGGGCGCTGACCAAGGATTCCGAGAAAAAATACGGCAAGACTTCACCGGATCGCAAATTCGACGACGCCATGAAGCGCCGCCAGGATCCTTGGAACTTCCTCTTTATCGCCGGCATGTGGTTCCAGGATCTCTTCAACTACGACTTCCGCCGCACCGAAATGTGCATCATCCCGTACGCCACCCAGCAGGGCGAAATCAGCTTCTGCGCGTACAACACCGGTGTCGGCTGGCGCAAGATCATCGAAAACATGCACAAGAACGCGACCGTGGCCCAGTGGTACAAGGAACACGGCAAGCACGAAATCTATGCCAAGGGCAAAAAGGTCAGCCTCGACACCTACGAGCACTCCCTGAAAATCGACGCTGACGATGCCGCCAAGGTCCGCCACCTCGAGCACGACATTCCGCTGACCGCGTCCGAAGAAGACCGCATCCGCCGCAAGAATGCCCAGGCTCTCCAGGAGCAGGCCAAGGTACGCGCCATCTACGAAGAGCTCGTTCTCAAGAAGCCCCAGGCGACGGTCGTCCAGATCGGCTCGGTATCGGACATCGCTAAAGCCGTCCCGGCGAATTTCGCCAACGCTGGCAAGCCGGTCACCATCGCCCCAGCCAATGGCAACGGCAACGGTCATTCCAATGGCAACGGCGCCTCCGCTCCCCATGCCGCGGAAAAGGCCACCGAAGCCGTCGCCGGCGACTAACCCTCGATCTCGCAAGAACGTAGGCGGCGCGCTTTAGCGCGCCGTTCCGCAAGAGGCTCCGGTTCGCCGGAGCCTCTTGCGGAACTTCACTCCATTTTCAGCACGCCGTTTGACGGTCAACGTGCGGCGGACTACACTGTCTACATGCCTAAGATCGCTCCCTCTTATCACACTTCGGACGAGCTGGGGCCCGAATACAGCTTTACCGTCGTTTTCGACCCTCTGGCGGGGGAATCCTCTGCTCGAAACCGGGGGAAGGCCAACCGAAAGAACGGTCGTTCTAGAAATGGCTCTGCCGCCGGTTATCAAGTTACAGTTCCGCTCCTGCCGGGCCTAATTACCTACGGGCGGACACTGGAAGAAGCTCGCGAAATGGCCCGTGATGCCATCCGTTGCCACCTCGAAGGTTTGCGGAAAGACGGCGAACGGATCCCAAACGAAAAGAGCACCCGGAGTGAGAAACTCCGCGTGGCGCTCAGTGCATAGTGTTGTCTGAGCGAGCGTCCTACACGTGAGTAGCGATGTCGCCGCGCGTGCCAATTCTGAAACCCCGAGAGGTCCTGCGGGCGCTCTTGAAGGCGGGCTTTGAGATCCATCATCAGACCGGGAGCCACGCGCAGTTGCGGCACCCCGAAAAACCCCATCTGCGAGTCACCGTCCCCCGGCATGACCGTTTCGATTTGCCCGTACCCGTGCTAAAAAGCATTCTTCGCCAGGCCGAGATGACGGCGGAAGAGTTTCTCGGATACCTGTAACGGTCGAATTATCCCCAACAATATTTCTGGTCGCCAGCCGCAGCGCTTTCTTCTTGCTTCTGGTAACCCTTATGCTATAATAGGTGGAGGTAAACACCTGCTTGATGCTTGGGCAACCAAGTTTCCCGTCATTCCGGTTCCATAGACCAGAATCGCACTCGTAAACCATTTAGAATCATATCGTTGTATCACGCTTCGAGTTAACCCTCATGGAATCATATCGTTATGCAAAAAGGGTGGGGGTAGGGGTCTTCTGCCCTCCACCTTGGTATAATCTTATCGACGACTGAGCGAAGGGAAATGCCGATGCCCATCTACGAATACATTTGCGATGATTGCCAGACCCATTTCGAGAAGATCGTGCTGAACAAGACCCAGGAAATCACCTGCCCCAAGTGTGCCGGCAAGAAAAACTCGCTCCAGCTCTCCGTCTTCAGCGCCTCCAACAGCTCCAGCAACGGCGCCGCTAACTCGGCCCCATCCTTCTCCAGCGGCGGAGGAAGCTGCTGTGGCGGCGGTGGTTGCGGTTGCAACTAGTCCGTTGTAGCAGCCGCCTTCCGAGGCGGGCGCTTTCTTTGTCGCATGAGCACGGCCGCCACGAGGGAATGATGTCCATCGAGCCCATCATCGTCACCGGCAACGGAAACGTCTCGCTCGATCGCGACGGCTGGACCGTCCGCACCGCCGATGGCAGCCTCTCCGCGCACTACGAGCACACCGTCGTCATCACGAAAGGCGCGCCGCTTCTCCTGACCGCGGCCTGAACCCCCATGATCCCCAGTTCTTCATCTCTTCTTCTTTTTGTCAGCACCGCCCTGCTGCTCTTGGTCATTCCCGGACCCGCGGTGTTCTACATCGTGGGACGCAGCATCGGCCACGGCCGTGGCGCGGGCTTGGTTTCCGCGCTCGGTGTCGGCGTTGGCTCCCTGTTTCATACGGCTGCGGCCGCGGTGGGATTGTCGGCGTTGCTCATGTCCTCGGCGGTCGCGTTTGCGGCGGTGAAGTATCTCGGCGCGGCGTATTTGATCTATCTGGGCGTGCAGAAACTCCGCCACGAGGAATCCTTCGAGCCCTCCGCGGACGCGCCTCGCGTCAAGCTAAGCCGCATCTTCGCGCAAGGCATTGTCGTGAACGTGCTGAATCCCAAAGCGGCTCTCTTCTTCTTCGCGTTCCTTCCGCAATTCGTTGACGCCTCTCGCGGCAATATCGCGGCACAAATTCTATTCCTGGGAGTCCTCTTCGCCGTCTTAGGCGTAACGAGCGATAGCCTCTGGGCGCTTTTCGCCGGCACCGTCGCCCACCGCCTGCGACGCAACGCACGTTGGATGCGCACCCAGCGCTACGTCTCCGGCGGCATGCTCATTTCCTTGGGCGTAGCCACCGCCTTCGCTGGCTCCTCCGCCAAAAAATAGACACAGCCAAGGCATTGGCGCCGCAGGATTTTGGTGGCATAGACTTCAGTCTGTGCTCCTACGACTTCGATGCCTCAGATGGCTGGTCCCAAGGGACGGACCGCGCTGTCAGCACGCTCAGGGTGCTGTCCTGCGTATTCCCTCCGGCCTCCTCGCCGCGTATGCTCGCAGAGCCATGATTCGCCCCGATCAACCCCACGTCTTCCCGGCGCGCATCCGGAAAATATGGATCATGCGCTGCGTCGATGTTCCCCGTGATGTTTCCAAGGCCCTGCGCAGTGTCGTGGGTGAAGGTGTTTCGCACATTCCCGTGCATGGCTGGATCGAGGAACTGCCGCTCAAGAGCACTCTGGTGCCGCGAGGCGGCGGATGTTACCGGTTGCACGTGCACAGCCGCATCTGGCGCAAGCTTCGCATCGACGCCGGCGCTGCCGTCGAGGTCACGCTGCTGCTCGACACCGAACCCCGCGAAGCTCCGCTTCCCCCCGATCTCGCGGCTGGCCTCGCCGATGCGCCGCGCGCCCTGGCCATTTTCAACGCGCTCACGGTCGCGTTGCGCCGCCAAATCATCCAGTATGTTGAACTTGCAAAGCGCGCGCACACTCGCGAAAAGCGCATCCAGCTCGTCGTCCGGCGTATGCTGGAGCGCGCCGCCCGGCGCAAGCGCAAGAAGGCTGGCCCCCGCAGGAAAAAATAATGGAGTGGAAGGAAAGACCGACCGGTCGGTCTTTCCTTGAGTTGTCTGGTACAGACTTCAGTTCATCCTGCGACTGCAAGGCTCTGCGCTTTCCGCTTGCGCATTCACTACCCACGAGTCCGGCGCGTCAGGACCTACCTCACGGACGGCGCTTCTGCTCCGCCACCCACGGCACCAGGTCCGGCTCGGCGAACGCCTTCACCCAGACCTCGTGTCCGACCTTGTGGTATTCGGTGTAGCGTACCTGGCTACCCGCTTTCTTCAAGTCCTTGATCATGGTTCGCACCAGCGCGACAGGCACGATCGTGTCCGTATCTCCCTGAAAAACCCAGATCGGGATGCGCACGAGGGCTCGCGCATTTGTGAAATTATCATAGGCGCACAGCACCAGTGCAGCGGCCCAACGGTCCGGAAACATTTGCAGCAGCGCCCAAACTCCCAGGCCGCCCATTGATTGTCCTGCCGCGTACACCTGGTCGGCGTCGATCGAATACTCTTTTTCCACCACGCCGAGAATGTCCAGGGCCATTTGAAGCTCCGGCGTGATCTCGTTCAATTCCGGCTCCGACCAGAAGTGATCTTCCGGGCATTGCGGCGCCAGCACAAACGCGGGGAATTGCGACTGGTTCGCTGCCGCGGTCCAAATGTGCGTGCCGCTTTCGTTGCCGCCGGAGATTTGCTTCACGTTGTCGGAGCCGCGCCCGGCCGCGCCATGCAGCCAGAAAACCAGCGGGTATTTCTTCCGCGAGTCGTAGCCCTCGGGAACGTACAGCCGGTACGGCATTTTCACGCCCAGTTTGTCGGCGTAAACTTTTTTCTTAAACGCGAGATCGTCTTTGTCGACCGCGCTTCCGGCACAAGCCAGCTCTGGTCCGGTTCCCAGGAAGCACAACAGAAGAGCACACACGCGGGCAACTCGAATCACAGAGGACCTCCCGAAGAGCAAACAAAGATAGCATCGCTCACTCGTCTCTGTGCCCTCTGTGCTCTTTCCTCTGTGTTCTCTTTGTTTTACCGTTGTTTTTGTCCCGGTGACGAGAGCAATGGCGAGTTTCGCGCTACTGTGGGCGTGAATAATGAAGTATGTTGGCGGGCACGGGGTTCTTCGGATTGCCGCGCGGATCGGGCAGCGGTTCTCCGGGCGTCCACTTAAACGGCAGCACTCCCGTCCATGCCGCGCCGGCGTATTCCGTATCACTATCAACCGCGAAGCCTGTGCGCACTTTGGCGGACGCTTCGACCAGCGGCACCGCCAGAACCATGGTGCCCTTCAACTCCTGGTCGCTCGGTGGCCGCACGGTTGCCCAGCGGCCCCGAATCACGTACTCGACAAAGTCGCGCATGGCCGCCAGCTTTGCCTCGGAGCCTTCCACGACCTCGGCCTTGCCCATCACAACGACGGAGCGGTAGTTCACCGAGTGTCCGGTAGCCGTCGGCGAAAATACGATGCCGTCGAGCAGTATCACGCTGAGGCAAAAGGGTGCGCCACTCGCGAGCGTACGCATCAGCCGGCTCGCCGTCGAGCCATGAAGAAAAAGTTTACCGCCGACGCGCACGTAGTTCGTCGGCACGACGAACGGCTGGCCATCCACCACGAATCCGACGCTGCACACAAACGCCTGATCGAGAATGCTATAAATCAATTCGCGGTCGTAGGTCCCGCGATCCGGTTTCCGTGTGACCTTGGTTCTTTCGGTAGGCGTGAATTGACTCATGCTAGCAGGCTATCGCCCACCACTGCCTCGCGGCAAGAGCCAATCTGGTTGTTCGACAGGCGGCACGCTGTAGAAGCGCCTCTTCAAAGGGCGGAGTTTGGTATGACACCCCAGCAAAACGTCACTTCGGCTTGGCTTCCCCGCGCACGATCCGTAAACCGATGTACGCGTTGTTTGGTTCGTGCGACGCCCTTGGATCCGCGGGCTGATCCGCACTGCCGCCGATGGCTTTGCCTTTGCCTTCCGGCGTCAGCACCCATTCCGCGACGTTGCCGCCGAGATCGAAGATCAACTCTTCATCTTCCTTGCCTTGTCCCGGGAAACTTCCCGCGGGCTTGAGCAGCGGCGCGGTTCCGGAAAGCTCCGCCAGCTTTTTGGCCAATCGCGCAGCGTCGTCTGGGTTCACTGCATATCCGGCCCAATAGTCGAGCGTGTTTTCGCCGTCTTTTTTGTCGTACATGCCGGAGACTTCGCTCTCGGTCGGGATGCGCCACGTTTGTCCCGTTGTCTTGGAAAGCCACGCTGCATATCCCTTGGCTTGATCGAGGGTGATGCCGTTCGCGGGATAATTCTCCGTGCCGGCATCGAACTTGTAGTTCTTGTCGAACTCCGCATACTGTGCGCGGGTCACCTCGAATCGCCCAATTTCGAGATCGCCGCGCTTCACGACTTCAGGAATCAGCACGGACTTGCCTTTTGCGGGGAATGCCGTGCCGCAGTTGCCGGAAGAACGCGCAACATTTTTCGCGCGGAACGCGGCGTCGAGCGGCGAATCTTTCTTCACTGCCTCGTTTTCCGGCTTGGGCGTCTTGAAGAAATATTTGTCGAACCACGCCTCTTCGTCTTCGACCTTGCGCATCTGGTGCGTGAGCTTGCGCGGCCCGTGAGGCTCACCGGGGAATACCACGTACTTCACGGTTTTGCCGAAGAATTGCAACGCGCGGAAATAGGACCAACTCTGCGCCGTCGGCACATTGCGGTCCGCCGTGCCGTGGAAAATCAGCACCGGCGCCTGCACCTTGTCCATTTTGAAGAGCGGCGATTTGTTGAGGTACAACTGCGGATCTTCAAAGGGCGACTTGCCAAAATAATACGCGTCAAACGACTGGCCAAAGTCCACGTTGCCCCAGTCGCTGATCCATTCGACGTCGCCGGCGCCGACGCTGGCCACTTTGTAGCGCGCGGGATAGGTGGTGATCAGGCTGGTCGAAAGAATCGATCCGTTGGACCAGCCCATGGTCGCGATGCGATCCGGATCAGCCATGCCTTTTGAAATCATATAGTCGACGCCGGCGTTGATGTCCGGCGTCTCCAGGTCGTAATACTTGCCGCAGCAGATGGACTCCGCCCATTTGAGGCCGTAGCTGCTGCTCCCGTGATAGTTGGGGCGCAGAACGAACGCGCCGCGCTGCGCCATCAGTTGAATCGGATAGGCCCAGCTTTCGTCCCACAAATCGTGGTCGGCGCCCATCGGCCCGCCGTGAATTGCGGTGATCAGCGGATATTTTTTTCCTTCTTCATAGCTCGTGGGGTAGTAGAGGATGCCCTCGACGGTTTCGTCGTTCGCGCCTTTCCAGCGAATCACTTCGCTCTTGGCGTACGCGCGCCCGTTCACGAGACCCTCGTTGAGCTTCGTCAACTGCACCGGCGAAGTGAGCTTTCCATCATCGACCTGCGCGCGATAAAGCTGCGGCAGCTTGCTCGCCGTCGAGTAGGAATACACAATCTTGCCGTCAGCGCCGGCCCGGAATCCTTCGAGGTTCTTGGCATGGTCGCCCGTGAGCGTCTTGCGCTTCCACGTCCATCCCGAGGCGTCTTTTTCCGCCGCGTAAACCGCCAGTTCTTCGTGGCTTCCTGCTGCCAGCAAGGCAAGAAAACCGCCCGGAACCGTTTGCAGATCGAATCCAAGACCATTTGGCCAATCGAGGTTCACCTGCTGACCCTTCCCACTCGCGACATCGTAGAAATACACGATGGTGATCCCCGCGGTCATGAAGTGAGCGTCGGTGGAAAACGGCGTGGCCATGTAAAACCCGGAATTGTCCGGGGCCCACTCGAATCCTTCCGATCGAACGCGCAGCTCTGAAAAAAGCTGCTTCTCCTGGCCGTTCGTCAGATCGTGCAGGATCACCACCGGGCGGACTTTCTGGTCAAACTGGTAATGCAGGCTCTTGGCGTGCGAGGCGACCGCGTATTTCATGTCGCGCGAAACGCCGAAGTTCTCGATCCAGTCCGTATTCGCCGTCAGCCGCGTGATTTTCTTGTCCTTTACGCTCATCTTGTAGAGACGCACGGGCGGCTCGTGCTCCGCGTCGTCCACCACCTCGGAGTCGTCTTTCTTCTGCTTCAATTCCTGCTCGTACAGCGCGGGGTCTTCTTCCGCGCTGTAGATCAGCGTGTCTTTGTCCAGCCATTCGACTTGCTTGGGCGCGTGCGCCAGCTCCGTGAGCGCCCAGGGCTCGCCGCCGCGCGCATCGATCAGCCAAATCTGCATCGGTGCCGTATCCGGCTTGGGCTTCGGACGCGCGCGCGTGCTCAGGAACGCGATCCATTCGCCACCGGGCGACCAGCGCGGCTGAGTGTTCGTGTCGCTGCCGCGCGTGAGCGGAACCTCGCGGTCTTCGGTCAAGCTCGAGAGAATCAGGTTGGAGACGCGCGCGTCCTTATCCTTGTCCCCAGTGGATTTCACCCACACCAGCGACTTCGCGTCCGGCGAGATGCGGTATTGCCCCGCGGTCTCCCCGTAAATAAAGTCTTCCGGCTTCCACGGTTCCTTTTTCACCACGGGCTTCGCTTCGTCCGCGGCTACGAGATGCGGAGACCGTACCGCTCCCGCACAGGCAAACAGCCCGGTCACGAACAGACCGGCCACGAAATCTTTGCGTCGCATCGTTTTCATCCTCTATTATCCGCGACCGCAATGCGGCCGGTATTTTGACCAGATTACAAAGGCGCATTGTCCCGACACATCGGCGCGCGGGACAGCATAGTCGAATTGACGCGGCTTGGGAATCGTGTACCCTAATCAGCGCCACCTCGCAGATAAGGCACAGTCATGGCGACTCCAAAGCCCATCTTCACGCGCGACACCTTTCGATTCTTTCGCGATCTCGCCCGCCACAACCAAAAGACGTGGATGGACGCAAATCGTGAGCGCTACCAGCAATGCGTCGTTCAGCCGTTCCGCCGATTGCTGGAGGCCACCGCCCCGGACGTTTTTCAGCTGGATGCACGTTTCGACACGTTTGGCCGCAGGGGCGCGAATTTCTCTCGCATCAACCGCGACACGCGTTTCGCCAAGGACAAAACACCGTACCGTGCGCAGATGTACTTGCGATTTACGGCCAGGCTTCCCGGTGGACGCGAGAGCGGCTGGCTTTACGCCGGTATTTTTGCGCACGAAACCACCGCAGGCTACGCGATCTACGCCGGCCCAAAACGCAAGGAATCTTCGCTCGCTCTCGTCGCCGAGGCGCGTGTCCAGGAAAATCCCAAGTGGCTGGCGCAGCAGAAACGGCGCCTCGGCCGGCGCTACGAAAGTTATTGGTACACGACGGAAAAAGGTGCGTGGACGAAACACGTTGGCTGGCCGGTGAAGTCCGAAGATTGGAAGAAAATTCGCGGCTGGGTTGTTCGCCGCAAGCTCACGCCGGCAGCCGCCATGCGAGCATCTTATCCGCGCGATCTCGCCAAAATTTTTCGTGAGCTTTATCCGCTGCTTAGCTTTACATCTTTGCCCGATTGAGCCGTGGGGGAATATTTCGTAGGAATTGAGGGCCGATGAAAACGAAAACCGAATCTTGCACGCGGTTGGCGGCGACGGTGGACGCGTGCCACCTGTTGGCTGCGCTGACGCTGTTGCTCTTCGGCCGGTGTGCTCTCGCGCAAGATCGCGCGCCAACCAAGGGTTGGCCGAAAGCCGCGCCGGATGCCGTGGGTCTCGATGCAGCGAAGCTCGCGGTTTTCGATGCCGACCTCGCCGGCGGCAAATATGGGCTGGTGGACAGCATGCTGGTCATGCGTTGTGGGAAACAGGCGTACGAGCGTTCCTACACCCACGACTACGGCAAAATCTATGGCGGCCACGCCAAAACGGCAGGGCCGCTGAATCACGACGTGAACGGCGAGTACAACTATTTCAGTCCCGAATTCCATCCCTACTACCGCGGCAGCGACCTGCACACCATGCAGTCCGTATCCAAGACGGTGACTTCAGTCACCATGGGAGTGGCCATACAGCGCAAAGAATTTTCCGCCGATCTGGACACGCCGATCTGGAAGTATTTCGATGGGTACCACATTGCCAATCTCGATGACCGCAAGCGCCGCATCACGTTGCGCCACCTTTTGACCATGACCGCCGGTCTGGAGTGGCACGAAGACCTTCCCTACGACGACCCCAAAAACTCCGCGGACGTGATGGAAGCGACCCACGATTGGGTGCAGTACGTCATCGACCAACCGATGGCCGCGGAGCCGGGCACGGTCTTCGTCTACAACAGCGGAGTTACGCAACTCCTCTCGCACATCTTCAAAAAAGTCACAGGGAAAAACGTCGATGACTACGCCGCCGAGTACCTCTTCAAGCCGCTCGGCATGCGCTACCACTGGAAACACTCGCCCACGGGATTGGCGGACACGGAAGGCGGCCTGTACCTGGCGTCGGGAGATCTTGCCAAGATCGGTTTTCTGTTTCTGAAAAATGGTGCGTGGGAGGGAAAGCAAATCGTACCGGCAGACTGGATCAAGCTTTCCGTGACTCCCTACGTGTCCACGGGAGAGGGCGGCTGGAAATACGGTTTTCAGTGGTGGCTGGTTCCCTACGCGCAATCGCCGGAACGATTCGCGTGGGCGGCGCACGGCTTCGGGGGCCAGCAACTACTTATCGTTCCGGAGTACGAGCTGATGGCGGTGTTCACGGGCTGGGACATTCTGCCGTCTTCCGGCGATCCGAAGCGCGATCAATTGGAGCGCGTTCTCGCCGCGGTGGACAAACAACGTACTTGCGCTCCGGCTCCCCGATAGACGAGGCCTGCGGCTTCGCACAACTCAATTGACCTCGCGTGCCAGGCGAATTAGGATGCAACGCCAGATGTAATCCTTCCGTGGCGGAAAGAGAGAACATGCGTTCACCGCAAATCACACGCCAAATCCCGGGTCAATTCAAGGCGCCGGGCCGTCGCGAATTTCTTCGTTTTCTCGCGGGAAGCCCGCTCGTTGCTTTGCCCGGAGTTGTTCCGGGGATTTTGGCCGACCTCTACGCCTCCGAGCGGCGAAGGGTTGGCGGCGGCGATGTTCAGGAAAGCGAATTTGTCCTCAAGAGCGCCGATCAAGCACTGGACGTGATGGAGTTTGAAGCAGCCGCGCGCAAAGCGCTGCCGCCCGCACATTTTGGATACCTAGCCACGGGTGTGGATGACGACGGCACGCTGCACGCCAACCACGCGGCCTACGCGAGGTATGAGATTCGCCCGCGACGCCTGGCCGGGGCGGGAAAAATTGATACCTCCGTTCGCTTGCTTGGCACTCCCTGGAAAACTCCCATCGTGCTTTGCCCTGTGGGCACCCAGCGGGCGTTTCATCCCGAGGGAGAGATCGCCGTGGCGCGAGCCGCGCGTGCGAAGGAGCATCTGCAAATTCTGTCCACGGTCACGAGCTCGCGCGTGGAAGATGTCATCGCCGCACGCGGCGCACCGGTTTGGTACCAGCTCTATGTCACCGACGTGTGGGACGTGGCCCGGGGCTTGGTCAAGCGGGCGGAAGCCGCCGGATGTCCAGTGGTGGTGGTTACGGTGGATTTACCATCGAACAGTAATCGGGAAACGTTTTTCAGGTCTCGCCGGGTGGACACGCGGCAATGTAGCGGATGCCATGAGCCCGGACTTCTCGGCCAACTGCACCACGCGCCGATGTTCGACGGGCTCGACGTTTCCAAAGTGACCCGGCTGGATGCCGGAGAGATTGCGTGGGACTTCATCAAGCGGCTGAGAGATGCCACTAGGATGAAGGTGTTCCTTAAAGGCATCGTGACGCGCGAAGACGCGGAGGTGGCCGTTCTGAACGGCGTGGACGGAGTCATCGTTTCCAATCACGGAGGACGCGCGGAGGAGAGCTTGCGTTCTACGTTGGAGAGTCTGCCGGAAGTTGTGGGAGCCTGCGCCGGCAAGATTCCCGTGCTGATCGATGGCGGGATTCGCAGGGGCACCGATATTTTCAAGGCGCTGGCGTTAGGCGCCACGGCCGTCGGAATCGGGCGTCCGTATGCGTGGGGGCTCGCGGCCTTCGGGCAGCCGGGGGTCGAGGCGGTGTTAGACATTCTGACGCGCGAGTTGGCTACCGTCATGAAGCAAGCGGGAACGACTTCGATCACGCAGATCACGAAGAATTCCGTGGCCCCGCGGCCTGCTTAAGTGCCTGCTTAAGTGATTGACGCTTGCTGTTGAGTCGCATACGATGCGGCGCGCGATGCAAATGATTCCATACGGTGTTCCTGCGGCAGGGCTCTGTTCGTGAAACGTCTCCTAACCATTGTAATTTGGGTAGCGGTTGCGCTTCTGGGCGCAGGCGCGCTTAGCGCCATCGCGTTCAGACGCGGCGAGCCACTTAACGCCATGTGGTTTGTGATTGCGGCGGTATGCAGCTATGCGGTGGCGTACCGCCTGTATTCCGCGTTCGTCGCCGCGCGCCTCCTGGCGCTGGACGATACACGCGCGACGCCTTCGGAGCGCCGTGACGACGGCCGCGACTTTGTGCCCACCAACAAGTGGGTTCTCTTCGGCCATCATTTCGCGGCCATCGCAGGGCCCGGCCCGCTCGTTGGGCCCACCCTGGCCGCGCAGTTTGGCTACCTGCCGGGGACGCTTTGGCTGATTGCGGGTGCGGCATTAGCGGGATGCGTGCAGGATTTCATCATTTTGTTCTGCTCCATCCGGCGCGACGGCAAATCGCTAGGCCAGATGGCGCGCGAAGAAATCAGCAGCCGCGGCGGGCTCATCGCACAACTCGCGGTATTGGCCATCATGATCATTCTGCTCGGAGTGATCGCGCTGGTGATTGTCAACGCCCTGAAGGCCTCGCCCTGGGCCACTTTTACGTTGTTGATGACCATCGTCATCGCGTTGATGCTCGGCGTGTACCTGCGTTTTCTGCGGCCCGGCCGCGTGCTGGAAGCGTCGCTGATCGGACTCGCGCTGGTTTTGTTCGTGGTCGTCGCCGGGCGCTGGGTTGGCGATTCGCCGTCGTGGTCGCATGTCTTCACGCTCAGCAGCGTGGCCCTGGCCTTCGCGTTGATCATTTACGGGTATATCGCGTCCACGCTGCCCGTCTGGTTGCTTCTTGCGCCGCGCGACTATCTGATTGCTTTTATCAAGGCCGGGGCCTTTTTCATCTTGGCGGCAGGCATCCTGATCGTGCGGCCGCCCGTGTTGATGCCGCCGCTTACGCGTTTTATCGACGGCACCGGCCCGATTTTTGCCGGAAAGATTTTCCCGTTTTGCTTCATCACCATCGCCTGCGGCGCGATCAGCGGGTTTCATTCCCTGATTTCCTCCGGCACCACGCCGAAAATGATCCTGCGCGAGAGTCACGCGCGTTTCATCGGCTATGGCGCGATGTTGCTGGAGTCCTTCGTCGGCGTGATGGCCATGGTCGCGGCCTGCTCCATGACCCCGGGGGTCTACTTCGCCATCAACAGTCCGGCCAGCATCGTCGGCGGCACGCCGGAAGCGGCGGCAGCCACGATTAGCGGCTGGGGCTTTCCTTTGACGGCGCAAACCATGACGGATCTCGCGCGCCTCGTTGGCGAGAAGACGCTGCTCAACCGCGCGGGCGGCGCGCCCTCCTTGGCGGTGGGCATGGCGCAGATCTTTTCGAGCACTATCGGAGGCGAGCGCCTGCTCAGCATCTGGTATCACTTCGCCATCATGTTCGAGGCGCTCTTCGTTCTTACGGTCTTGGACGGGGGCACGCGCGTCGGGCGGTTTATGGTGCAAGAGTTTGGTGGCCGCCTCTGGAAGCCGTTCGCGCGAACCGGCTGGCTGCCGGGCATTTTCATGTCCAGCGCGATCGTCGTGGGCGCTTGGGGCTTTTTTCTCTACCAGGGTGTGGTCGATCCGCTCGGCGGCATCAATTCGCTGTGGCCGCTGTTCGGCATTTCCAATCAATTGCTGGCGGCGGTGGCGCTGGTCGTTGCTACTACGATTTTGTTGAAGATGGGGCGCACGCGCTGGATTTGGGTGACGCTGGTGCCGACGGCGTGGCTCATAACGGTCACGATGACCGCAAGTTATCAGAAGATTTTCGACTCTAATCCTCGCATTGGCTTTCTCTCGTACGCCAAGGCGCTGGCCGCACAGATCGCGGCCGGAGAAGTTCCAGCCGCGAAGATCGTCGAGACGCAGCGCCTCATTTTCAATCAGCGCCTCGATGCCGGGGTCACGGCGGTTCTCGCGGTCATGGTCATCGTGCTGATCGTCGAAGCCATCGTGCAGTGGTATTCCATACTCAGCCGGCGCCGCGAGCCGGTTCTGCATGAATCGCCCTACGTGGCAACGCAGTGGGCGCCGGATTTTTCTGGCGCGGCGCACGGAGACGATTGATGCACCGCGCTTCCAAGATTACGTCACGGTTTCTGCGGCGATTCTGGCGCGGCCTGCGCGAGTGGTCCGGCGATTCCGCTTACGAGCGCTATCTGCGTTCGACGAGCGCAAAAGGCGGAGCGTCTGGCACGCTGACCGCCGAGGAGTTTTACGTCGAGCGGCTCAACCGCCACTACTCTCGCCCCAACCGTTGCTGCTGACCGCTTGCGTTTCACTGCGTGGTAAGCCTACAATTCGCAGCAATCTCTCAGCCCACCTTTCATTTCCCGACGGAGGAAGCCATGGCCATCAATCCAGATAAATTGAATGAGTTTCTTGGCAAGGCAATCGTTGATTTTGGGGCCACGTTTCACGCAGCACTGATTCGCATCGGCGATAAATTGGGCCTATACAAAGCTCTCGCGTCCGGCGGCCCGCAGACCCCCGCGGAACTCGCAAAATCGACGAGCACCTCGGAGCGCTACGTTCGCGAATGGCTGTGCTCGCAGGCTGCGGGTGGCTACGTCACCTACGATCCCGAGACTGGCAAGTTTCATCTCAGCGAAGAGCAAGCCTTCGCTCTGGCGGATGAAAACAGCCCGGCCTTTCTTCCCGGCGCCTTTCAGGTCGCCCTCGCTTCCATCAAAGCCGAGGATCAAATCACGGAACGATTCAAGACCGGCAAGGGAATGGGATGGCACGAGCATCACCCGGAACTCTTTGTGGGCACGGAACGCTTTTTCCGCCCGGGCTATGCGGCGAATCTGGTCAGTGCGTGGATACCGTCTCTGGAAGGCGTGGACCAAAGACTGAAGAACGGCGGACGCGTGGCCGATGTCGGCTGCGGCCTTGGGGCATCAACGATCTTGATGGCCAAGTCGTACCCGAAATGCGAGTTCGTGGGCTTCGACTATCACGACAAATCGATTGAGACCGCCAAGCAGCGCGCCAAAGACGCCGGCGTCGGCGAGCGCATCCGTTTCGAGGTGGCGAAAGCGAAGGATTATCCCGGCAAGGACTACGATTTCGTGACGTTCTTCGATTGCTTGCACGACATGGGTGATCCCGCGGGCGCGTCGGCCCATGTGCACAGCAGTCTCAAGAAGGACGGTACGTGGATGATCGTCGAGCCTTTTGCCGGCGACAAGCTGGAAGACAATTTGAATCCGATCGGCCGGGCTTTCTATGGAGCGTCCACGCTGTTGTGTACGCCGGCTTCTTTGTCTCAGGAGGTAGGTCTCGCGCTCGGCGCGCAAGCCGGGGAAAAGCGCTTGCGGGAAGTGGTTACGGGCGGGGGCTTCACGCGTTTCCGCCGCGCCACACAAACGCCCTTTAATCTCATCTTCGAAGCCCGTCCGTAGCTGCCCGTGCCGTGGCGGCAACCTTGCTCGCAGGGACGCGGCATGCTGCGCCCCCACTTGGCAGCCAAGGCCAGCTTCTAGAATTCTTCGTCGTTCTCTCCGTCGCGCTTGAGGATCGTCGTCTTGTGCGTGATTTTTACCCCGTGTGCGCGAATCCCGGAAACGATCGCGCGGCGGGTTTCCACCGGCAGCATCTCCGGAGCGAATACGCCAGCCAAATCGCGCGGGAAGAATTTGATGAATAGCGCCGCGACGTGCGCCGTCGCGTACGCCACCGGAGTCGTATAGCGGCCTTGCTGCCGGATTTGGTAGAGGGTCGGAAACAAGCAATCGGTGCGAACGAGCAGATGCCGATCTTCTTTCTTGCCGCGTTTCACTCCGCTCACCAGCAGGGCTGCGGCAAACCGCGCGTTCTGCAGGATGCCCTGGCGGATCAGCTTGGCGATCTTGCGCGGCGAGGAAGTCTCTGGGAAGCGGTGCCGCACGATTCCTCGCGATTTTGACAATTTTCCCTGCTTGTACCAGCGCCGCAAGCGGTCAAACTCGTTTCCGCCGATCTTTACGTCCATGTTCTTCATGGGGATGAAATAGGGAAGCGTCGCCACTTCGTCCTGCGCGGCAAGGACTACGTTTGCGCTCCCGATGGGATCGGCAAAGCGAAACTTTTCCAGCTCCGCAAAACGCTTTCCCATGCGGAATTTTCCCTCGCGATACACCCTGGGGTGGGAGATAGCCTCGTCGAAAGTGACCTCCGGGGACCATTGCGAAATCGGATCGTCACTCTCGGTGCTTTCGTAGAGCCGGATGTGCACGGACTCGACCTCGTCGAGCCCTTCCGCGGCGCGCTTGACCAGCAGGTTCACGAGTCCTGGCGCCGCGCCCGCGTTGATCAGCGCCACCCGGTTTTTCTCTTCGAAGCGTTTGCTGTAGGCGAACTGCTCGGCCTTAAAAGGGTTGCGCGTAAGGTGGGAGCTGAGGTCCACATAGTGCGCGCGCAGGCGCAGCGCCGCGCGCAGCACGATTTGATTGAAGACGGATGCGGAGGCGTTGACGACGAGCTGGCAGCCGCGGGCGGCGCGGACGATCCCGCGCAGGTTGCGCGCGTTAACCTCGGTAACGGCGATGGTGCTTCGATCGCCCAGGAAGCGGCGGGCGCGCGCCAGATTGCGGTCTCCGCACCAGACGGTGTGGCCTTGTTTCTCCAGTAGTTGTGCGAGTAGGGAGCCGGTCGCGCCGGCGCCGAGAACGAAGATCCGCATGGCGTGGCGAAAACTCTACCACATACGGCGAGCCGGAACTGTTGCCAGGTTAGACTTTGGCGGAAGGCCGTGGAGCCGGGGCACCTCGGAGCAATCCTTCGGTGCTGAGGTCTTCATCCAATTCGGGCCAATGGATGCCATATCCCCCGCCGGCAATCTTCCAGTTCTTTCGCTGCTCCTCGGAGGCATGAAGTAGCTTGGGATACCAGGTGAGAGGCACACTGATCGTGCGGCCGTCCATGAGCGACACGCAAAGCGCATCTGCCGTGAAGGCCACGCTAGCCACTCGCTCATCCGCCGTTAACGCCAAAATGCCCATTCCAAGCCTCTAAGAGATCGAGTTGGTGCTCTTCCACTAAAGATTCTACCCTACGAAGCTCGACCGCACTAAAGCCGAAATTTCGTGCTAGCGCCACCGGGCTCAACCAGAACTTGGCGGAAAGATTGTCGCGGTCCACGTGCACGTGCGGCGGTTCGTTCGGTTCATGACTATAGAAATAGAACCGATAAGGACCCCGCGTCAGGACAGTCGGCACGGGCGGATTGTACCGAATTGCAGTACTTGGCGCATAGGCATAGACTATTAGCTGGAACTCCGAACCCCTGGCGCCTACGGGAGAGAAAGCCTATGGCGGCAGGGGCGATGCCTCGGCAAGCAGATGCTGGTGGAAGCCGGGGCTCAGGGTTTGGGCGGAAACGCCCGGGCCTCCCGTTTGGAAAGGAGCGATAGACGAAAAAGTGCAGTTTTTCGTCTGCGCCCGGCTCCAAACACTGGATTCGGGCATTTGTTTTTTTGCGGACACCATGACCCTTCACGACAAATTCGGCCGCCAGATTACGGACCTGCGCATCTCGATCACGGACCGCTGCAATTTTCGGTGTGTGTATTGTCGCTCGGCCGATCCGGAAAATTACCGCGATCACGATGAAATTCTGTCTTGGAATGAGCTGGACCGCCTGGCCCGCATTTTCCTGAGCCTGGGCATCCGCAAGATTCGCATTACCGGCGGGGAGCCGCTCGTCCGCAACGGCGTGGAAGACTACATCGCCCGGCTGCACGCCCTTGGCGTCGAAGACCTCTCCATGACCACCAACGGCCATTTGCTGGCCGAGCGCTGCGAGCGCCTGATCCAAGCTGGTTTGCGCCGCATCAATATCAGCCTCGATTCTCTCGATCCCGCGAAGTTCGAGAAAATCACGCGTACCAAGTCCTTCTCGACCGTCATGCACGGTATCGACGTCGCGCAGAGCTCATCGCTGGCTCCCGCGAAAATAAACGCCGTGCTGGTCCGCGGCATCAATGATGACGAAGTCGAAGCCTTTGCCGCCTTTGCCCGCGAGCGCGGCGTGATTATGCGCTTCATCGAATTCATGCCGCTCGACGCCGACCGCCATTGGACCCGCGGCCTCGTTGTTCCCGCCGCGGAAGTACACCAACGCATTCATGCCCTGTGGCCACTGGAACAGATTCCTCACGAGCACAGCGAAACGGCGCGCAAGTACCGCTTCGCCGACGGCACGCCGGGCGAGATCGGCCTGATCGCCCCGGTGACGCAGCCCTTCTGCGGGCACTGCTCGCGCATCCGTCTGACCGCTGATGGCAAGCTGCGTACCTGCCTTTTCAGCAAGGACGATCACGACCTCCGGGCGCTTCTCCGCGAACGGGCTTCCGACGAAGACCTGGCCACCTATATCCGCTCTGTAGTGCTGGAAAAGGAAGAGGGCCACCGGATCAATACCCCTGATTTCGTACCCCCCTCCCGTACTATGGTGTTTATCGGCGGATAGTGGAGAATTTCACCAAAATTTGAGAGGATCCATCTAACGAACAGGGGCATCCTAGAAGCATCTAAACCAACAGGCAACCAGTACACGAAGGCAATGAGCACCTTTATCTCTATCTCGAAGTCGTCTCCGTTGATCGGCGCCATGCAGCCCGACACCGTCCGTGTGCCTGAAATCGAACCCGGCGTGGGCTGCGATTTTGACTCCTATCTGCTCGTTCCCGACAATTCGCTCGACGCCCGCATCGCTGCCGCCAGAGCCAGTTTGGGAAAAGACGTAGTCATCCTCGGGCATCATTACCAGCGGGACGAAGTCGTAAAATTCGCGGATTTCCGCGGCGATTCGCTGAAGCTTTCCTACCAAGCCGCCGAAGCCGATGGCCGCTATATCGTTTTTTGCGGCGTGCATTTCATGGCCGAAAGCGCGGACATTCTCCGCCGCGAGCACCAGGCCGTCATTCTGCCGGACCTCAACGCAGGCTGCTCGATGGCGGACATGGCCGATATCGGCCAAGTAGAGGCCTGCTGGAGCGAGCTTTCTGCGCTAGGCGACCTGAAGGTCATCCCGGTCACGTACATGAACTCGACCGCCGCGATCAAATCTTTCACTGGAGAGCACGGCGGCGCGGTGTGCACCAGCTCCAACGCCGCGGCGGTCATGCGCTGGGCTTTCGAGCGCGGAGAAAAGGTACTCTTCCTGCCCGATGAACACCTGGGCCGAAATACCGCTTTTCGCATGGGAATTCTTCTCGATCGGATGATCGTCTGGGACCCCTACCAGGAATTTGGCGGCAACACTCCTGAAGCAATTCACAGCGCCCGCGTCATCCTCTGGAAAGGCTACTGTTCCGTTCACCAGCGCTTCACGCCACAGCACGTCGAACGCGTCCGCCGGGAGCATCCCGGCATTCGCGTCATCGTCCATCCGGAGTGCCGCTACGAAGTCGCGCAGGCGGCCGACCAGATCGGTTCCACCGAAGGCATCATTAAGGCCATCGCCGGGTCGCCTGCTGGCTCGCAGTGGGCGGTCGGCACCGAAATTCATCTGGTCAATCGCCTTAGCAAGGAAATGCCGGACCGCAAAGTGATGTCCCTGGACCCCAGCGTGTGCGTTTGCACCACGATGTTTCGCATCACGCCGCAGCATCTCCTCTGGGTGCTGGAAAACCTGGTTGCTGGCAACGTCGTCAACCGCATTTCGGTCGATGAGCGAACGCGCCATTTCGCGCGAGTTGCTCTCGACCGCATGCTGAATTTGCGCTAGCATCGGCTTCAGCAGCGTCCCCGGCAGATTGGAAACACAATGGCAGACGAAGACGACGACGATCAGGATCAGGACGAATCGCCCGAGCCCGAGCCAGAGCAACACCTCTTCACATTTACCGAAGCCGAACGCGCGCGTCAGGAGCTCGAGCCGTTTCTCGTGGAGGCTATGGATTGCCGGAAGAAGCTCGTGGGCCTCGAAACCGATCTGTCCGCCGTGTCCACGCGGATCATGATGATGGGCGGAGTGATCGTGCCGTACGAAAAGCTCGCCACCCTTCGCGTGGAACACCAGCACCTTGCGGAAGCGATGAAGTCCGCGCTCAATCGTATTCTCGAGACCGGCTGCCTCATCAAGGATCTGGAAGCCGGGCTGCTCGATTTTCCGTCGCTCGTCAACAATGAAGAGGTTTATCTCTGCTGGAAACTCGGCGAAGACCGCATCCGCTTTTACCACCGCCAGGACGAAGGCTTCTCCGGCCGCAAGCCGCTCGACCCCCGCGACCTGGGTCCTGGCGACGTTGTCCAGTAGCGCAGGTTTCAACCTGTGTGCTTTTCTCAAGGACTCTTAGTTGACCGATCATCCCGAAAACCGCCTGAAAGACTCCGCCAGCCCGTATCTGCGTTCCGCCGCGCACCAGCCCATCGACTGGCACGAATGGAATGACGCCGCCTTCGCCCGCGCCAAGTCCGAAGACAAGCCTATCCTGCTGGACATCGGTGCGGTCTGGTGCCACTGGTGCCACGTCATCGACCGCGAAAGCTACGAGAACGTGGAAATCGCCAAAATCATCAACGACCACTTCGTCGCCGTAAAAGTGGACCGCGACGAACGGCCCGACGTCGATTCGCGCTACCAATCCGCGATCAGCGCGCTCTCCGGACAGGGCGGCTGGCCGCTGACGGGGTTTCTTTTGCCCGACGGCAAGCCATTTTTTGGCGGCACGTACTTTCCGCCCGAGGATCAGATGGGACGCCCCGGCTTCCGGCGAATCCTCCTCGCGGTTGCGGATTCGTATAAGAGCAAGCGCCCCGACTTGGAGCGCGCCGCGAATTCGCTCGCCGACGCGGTCGCGCAAGCCGAAGTCTTCACGGGCGCACGCGCGGAATTCGATCCCGGCGTGATCGACGCGCAAATTAGTTCCATCACGCAGCAATTTGATGTCAAGAATGGCGGGTTCGGCCGTTCACCCAAATTTCCCCACGCCTCGGCCATCGATCTCGTTCTCGAGCGCTACCAGCAAACGAAAGAGAAGCATCTCCTGGCGATGGTAGAGACCACGCTCGAGAAAATGGCGCGCGGCGGTGTGTACGATCAGCTGGCCGGCGGCTTCCATCGCTACTCCGTCGACGAACGCTGGCTCGTTCCGCACTTCGAAAAGATGAGCTATGACAATTCCGAGCTGCTGCGGAATTACCTCCACGGCTGGCAAGTCACGCAGAACCCGTTGATTCGCGAAACGGCGGAAGGGATCATCGGTTGGGTCAACGAAGTGCTTTCCGACCAAACCAACGGCGGCTTCTACGCCAGTCAGGACGCCGACTACTCTCTCGATGATGACGGCGACTATTTCACCTGGACCCTCGACGAACTGCACGCCGCACTTCTCCCCGAAGAAGCCCGCGTCATGGAGCTTTACTACGATGTCGAGGCCCATGGCGAAATGCACCACAATCCGGCGAAGAATGTTCTTTGGATTGCGCGCACTGTGGCGGACATAGCGAAACCGCTCGGCCTTGACGAAGCTACCGTGCGTCTCGCCATCGCTCGCACGAAGGGCAAGATGCTCGCCGCGCGCAAGCCGCGCCCCACTCCGTACGTCGATACGACGATGTACGTCTCATGGAATGCGATGTTCGTCTCCGCCTATCTGGACGCTTCGCGTGTTCTCGGCAGCGCGCTCGGAGGCGGTTGCCGTGTGTTTGCGCTGAAGACGCTTGAGCGCATGTTGAAGGAAGTGTGGAGCGAATCTCGCGGCTTCGGCCACCGCATTGGCGGGCCCGCGCTTGAGGGCTCACTCGACGATCAAGTTTTCGGCGTCCTCGCGCTGCTCGACGCCTACGAAGCCACACTCGATCCGCGCTACTTCGCAGCCGCACAAAAAACGATGGATCTCGCCATCGAGCGTTACGGCGACGCCGAAGGCGGCGGCTTCTTCGATCGCCCCGCCGACGCCGCGCCCATGGGAGGCCTTGACGTTCGCCGCAAACCTTTTCAGGATTCGCCCACACCCGGAGCCAACTCCGTCGCCGCCATCGCGCTGATTCGCATGCACGCCTGCACCGGCGAAGAGCGCTACCACGCCTTCGGTCAAAAAACACTCGAAGCTTTCGCCGGAATCGCGCCGCAGTACGGCCTCTTCGCCGCCACCTACGGCCTCGCGGCCACGCTCTTCGCCCGTCACCCGCTGCAAGTCGTCATCACCGGGCGCGCCGACCATCCCGCCGCACAAGCCCTGGAAGCCGTCGCGCACCGCGTCTACCGTTTCGGCAAAGCCGTCCTCCGCGTCACGCCCGGCGCATCCCTCGCCAATCTCGCCGGCGCCCTCAGAGAAACGCTGCCTCATCTCCCATCCGATAAACCGCTGGCGATCGTCTGTGCCGGCCAAACCTGCCGCCCACCCACCAGCGATCCGGTGCAACTTACCGCGCTCCTCGAGAACGGCGTCGCAGGGGCCGCAAGCTCGTAACAGTTAGTTGGAAATCGCACAGAAAAAAAGAAGGCACGGCGGGAAGACCGTCGTGCCCTCGAACGTCGATCGAACTGTTAGCGATCTTACTTTTTCGGCCGCGACTCCGGCGGTACCAGGCCATTGATTCGGTAATACACCACCAACTGTCCGTAGTGCTCGCCCGAATGCTCCATCAAGCCGTAGGCCAAGTCAGAGATGCGCACCAACCGCGGCCCGCCATCGTTGACGCTATCGTTCAGCCATTTGTCGCCCTTCGCCTTGATCAAGTCCGCGCCGTCGCCAACGCACTTCTTCACGAAGGCCACGACCTGCGCCTTGGTTTTCAAATCATCGCGCTTCGGGTCGTCCGAGTAACGTGGCTTCTGCCCCTGCGCGATGTCCGTGAAGTAGTACATCGAAGCGGCGGCATGGATCAGGTTCGCTGCGAACGTCCTGGAGTCCGGATGCGGTTTGTATTCGTATTTGTCCTCGGGAAAATCCTCCGCCATGGCGATCAATTTGTTCCCAATCTCGTTCCACTGGCCAAGGATCGCCTCCGAAGCACTCAACGCCGGTTTCGGCGGCTCCTTCTTCGCGGCATCCTGCGCAAAGGCCCACGAGACGGGCAACCCCAGAACCAGGACGAACGCAACCATCGAGATCACTCTTTTCATGTTTCTCTCCTTGAATTGCTCAAACGCCGTCTATTTTCGCAACGCGCACCCGCAAAGCGCACGCGCCACTCCCCGGCCGCACGAACTCTCGTTTGTTCTGACGCACAACTCCGCCAGAGGGCTTTTCTTTCAGGATTAGATCGCCTGACGGTTCCTGCGGTGTTTCATCTTACTCATCCAGGGTGTCCAGGTCACATGAAAATACGCACGGCATAGTACATGCTAAACTTAGGGGTGGCTACGGGAGCAAGTACACTGTGAACTGGGCCTGGTTTCTTCTGCGTTCCGCCATCGGTCTGACGGTCTTAACCACGCTGTTTCTCTCACAGCGTTTCTGGTATGGGTCGATCTGGCGAGTTACGTCGCGCTGGCAATCCGTGCGGCTGCGCGTGGCGGTGCGCCTCGTTTACATCATCGCGCTTCTTCTCATCATTGTGGCCACCGCTGACGGCTTCCGCATGGGGCATCGCGGACGCCTGGTTCCCAACGACAACATGATCACGGTGTTCGCGGGGCTGTGGTTTTCGAGCGCGGTGTTTGCGTTTCTGGCCGTGAAGCTTGTGCGCGGGTTCGAGCGCGTTTGGACATCGCTCCGGAAAACCTCCCAGGCGAAGCGCGCGGCCCAGGCCCAGAACGCCCCGCATGCAGCTTCGCTGTCACCCGCAGCTTCGACGGCGTCGCCTGCCTCCGTCGAAATGGTTCCCGATCCTTCGCGCCGGTATTTTTTCCGTACGGCCACGGCGCTGGCCGGTGCCGCGCCATTTTTGAGCGCCGTCTATGGCTTTGCCTCCGAGCGCCTGAACTATCAAGTGCGCCGCGTCGAAGTTCCCATCGCCGACCTGCCGCCCGCCCTCGACGGTATGCAGATCGTGCAGCTCAGCGACATCCACCTCAGCGGCTACATGACGCGCACGGATGTTCGCCGCGCGGTCGAAATGGCGAACGAGTTGGGCGCCGATCTCGCCGTCGTTACCGGAGACTTCATCACCGGAGCGAGCGATCCGATTGCCGACTGCATCGATGAAATTCGCCAGCTTCGCGCGCCGCTTGGTGTTTGGGGCTGCAATGGCAATCACGAAATTTACGCCAAAGCCGAAGATCTCGCCGAGCAGCTCTTCGCTCAGGCCGGCATGAAGCTGCTTCGCCAGGAAAATGCGCAACTCGTCTTCCGCGGCGCGAAGTTCAATTTAATCGGCGTGGATTACCAGCGCGAGCGCACGTCCAGCGGCCACAAGCAGCAAATGCTGCCATACCTCGAGCCGCTCGTCCGCCGCGACATGCCGAACATTCTGCTTTCGCACAACCCGAACACATTCAATCGCGCCGCCGAGCTTGGCATCGAGCTGTCGCTCGCAGGCCATACGCATGGCGGCCAAATCCAGGTCGAAATTTTGGATCATCGGCTGAGTCCCGCGCGCTTCATTACCGACTACATCGCCGGCCTTTACCAGCGCCCGCTTCAGGTGGGAGTTTCGGAACTGGCTCTTCCGGCATCGAGCTCCTCCGGCCATCGGATGGCGAAGCTGTACGTCAATCGCGGCCTTGGCACGGTCGGCGCTCCGGTTCGTCTCGGCGTGCCTCCGGAAATTTCTCTTCTCGTTCTCCGCCGCGGCTAACCCCTGATTCTTACTTTGTTGTTTCGTCCCATTCCTGCTCGCCGCGATGCAGCAACGCGGCGCGGTCTTCTTCCAGAATCCAACGCTGCTTCACCAGTTCATCGACTGCGCGGCCGTAGCGGCTGAGGTAGTCTTCGCGGCCGGAGTAGCGTTCCGCAATGGACTTGCGCGGATCACCTGCCTTCTGGCGGCCGGCTGCCGTTTTCGCGAATGGCAGATAGGACGCCTCGAAGGACACGCGCTGGTCGGGCGCGCCAATCGAAGGATCGCGCAGGTTCCAACCAGCGTAAGTCGCAAGGGGAAGAGTTATCTCCGGCAGGCGCACGCCGTCGCGCTCGTTTCCATCGGCATCGACTTGAGGAACCAGCACCGGGAAAGGCGCGCCGATCTTTGGCGGCTGGATGCTCAGAATTCCGTCGCGCCAGTTCGGCCCGAAGTCCACGCGATAAGCTTCATTCGCTTCATGGGGTTTGTTCACGTTCGGGATTGCCGGAAACGCGTATTCCTGCAGTGGCACGAGCGTTCCGTCGGCGATCTTCGGATAGCTGCTCTCCGGCGGCGCAGTGTTGCTGCGAACCCACGCGTCCATGTTGGCGACCATGGCGCGCCAGAAGTACTTGACCGGAAGCGGCGATTGCGGTTCTTGTCCGAGCAGATCGCCTTCGCCCTTGGCAGGCGGAAAGGGAACCGAAAAGTGCTGCAGTCCGGTGAAGTGGTAGATGCGGACGCTCGCTGAGATCGGCGCGTCGCGTTTCCCGTCGGCGGTAATGTGAATCAACGATGCGGCGCGCCCCCAATACTCGTACGAGGTGTTGGAAAGAAAGATTAGAGGCGCTACTTTGCCAGCCACGGCGCGGTCGAGCAGTCCTCCCTTGTCTCCCGTGACGGGATCCGTCTCGGGCTGATCGGTAAAGGGAAATACGTCGGTGGGGAAAAAGACCGACGAAGTTGGTTGCGCGTCCCGCGAAGGCTGAGCGAAACGGTAGTTGAAGCTGCCGCGGCCCGCTCCCGCGACGTGCGCGAGGATTCCATCGAGCGCTATTTTTCCTTCTTCGTCCGCGTTGAAGCCCTGATAGAGGAAGTCGCGCAGAAAGCGCCCGTTCTGCGAGATACCTTCGCCGTAAACGCGCGCCGCAGGGGCGATCGCGTCGCGATCGTGCTTGGCGTACGACGCAAAGTCGCGCACGGCGGCGAACCCGGCCCCGGCGATCACCGGGTCGGCCGCGACGTAGACGTACTCGTAGATCTTTCCCGGCTGGAAGCCTCCATTCAGATGAATGTGC
>JBGOVR010000244.1:0-4302 GCA_041478205.1 Candidatus Acidiferrum sp. | reverse complement strand
GCACCGGGAGACCCAAGGCTTGTCTTTCATATCAGGAGAGCTTCGCCGGTCGGTGGTCTTCAAGCTGATGTGGGAGTCGAACTCAGACCAAGGGAAAGGAGGACCTTAAGGCTTGACCGCCTGGAATGCAGGGGACTTGGCCTCGCCAGGCAGGCAGGTTCACGGACGAGGCAAGCAGCTCGGCTACATTCTCGTGCGAGGACCGAAACACCACCGGCGGTTTGGAGGGAAATTCCGAGTGGTTTTTCCTATTCATTGGTTCGAATGCGCCGATCCTCATTAACGGGAAAGCACGCCTTGAGTTCACTTGGTGTTTCCGATTGCAGAGCTAGTGGCTTTGAATAATGCCAACCGAGAACGATGCGCTTGCGCCAAGATCGCGTGGAGCTTCTAGGGGCAGCCCTCGGACCCACCTACCGCCTGGGGGACTGGCGGAAAGGTCTCGATAGACAACCAGTGTTGGCAAACGGGGGTTAGCCACGCGCCGGAAGGTGGAGCAAATGGACTGGGGAAATGGGCGCCCGGTTGGAGCCGCTTGCGAGGGAAGTCTCTTTTGAACAGCGCGCGGTGCCGTGGCCCGATTTGGAACCAAAGCATGTTCACGGCTCCATCGGAGAGGCTTATTGCCCGATTCCCTCAGATCAACGTGCTGATTGCAAGCGAGTTTTTCGCGAAACGCAGGTCCAGCTTCGGTCCAGCACGTGCATTCGCATCAGCGGGGGAAACCGTGCACATGAGCCGGCGGAAGAGAGCGTTTCAGCCATTCCGCCTTCGTCTTCTTGTTCTTGGCTTTCCATCCCGCCGCCTATCCTGTGAACGCGGAAGCGCCTCTCGATAGTTGGGCACAGATCATCGTCAACACCCCTTCCAGATGGAGATATGCATGAGAGTTCTGTTCGCGATCTCGGCACTGACGTTTTGCCTGCTGGCCAGGTTTCCCATTTCGGTGCTAGCGCAAGACCGCGGCTCAAGCGGAGACTCGCAAGGTTCGGCCAGCGCCAGATCGGACAACAAAGGTGCGCCGAAGGCCAAGGAGCTGGACGATATGAGCCTTGAGGAACTGTCCAACGTGCAGGTTTATAGCGCCTCGAAACACGCGCAGAGCACCAGTGAGGCGCCTGCGTCGGTGACGGTCATCACGCGGGACGAAATACAGAGGTACGGATACCGCACCTTGGCCGACATTCTTCGCAGCGTCCGCGGTCTTTATATCACGTACGACCGGATCTACCGCTACGTGGGGGTTAGAGGGTTTGGAAGGCCTTCGGACTTCAACACACGAGTGCTGCTGCTCGTCGATGGGCATCGCATTAACGACAATCTCTACGATCAAGCCATGATCGGGACGGAATTCTGGGTGGACATCGATCTGATCGAACGGGTCGAAGTGATCCGCGGCCCCAGTTCTTCACTGTACGGGGCCAATGCATTTTTCGGAATCATCAACGTCATCACCAGAAAACCCGAAGACGTCAAGAACCTGGAGTTTTCCTTCGAGCCGGCTAGCCTTGGCACCTACAAGGGCAGGGCGACCTATGGCAATGACTTCCATGGGGTGGAAACGCTGCTTTCCGCCTCTTTCTACAATCGTCTGGGACCCATGTCCTTGGACACCTTTACGAACGCTCCGACGTACGGCGACACGGACGATTCACGCGATATTTTCGTTTCGCTGAGCCATGACGGTTTCACACTGCAGGCTGTAAGCGGCTACCGAGACAAAGGAACCGGCGCGTCCACCGGCACGGCGTCCTTCACCGATTCTCGCTTACACTCCATCGACCAGCATCACTACATCGATCTAACTTACAAGCACAGCTTCAGTCACAACTGGAACCTGCTGAACCGTTCTTACTATGACCGCTACGCGTTCAAGGGCGCGTTTCTTTCTTTTTCGGCTGCTTCATCACTGGTCGTATCCTACGGCATCGGAAGGTGGTGGGGTGACGAAGTGCAGGTAAACCACACGTTCTTCAAGAAGCACGAAGTCACTTTTGGCACCGAGTTGCGCGATAACGTGAAGCAATACCAGGCGAGCTATACCATCAATCCTTCAACGGTCTTCCCGCCGGATGAGCGCACTTCCCAGGATTGGGCATTCTACGCTCAAGATGCGTATACCATCGTTCGCCCGTTAACCCTGAGCGCCGGGATTCGGTTCGACAAGTATGGCAGCTTCAACTGGACCGCAAATCCGCGTGTTGCCCTGATTTATCATCCCGTTGAGAAGAGCGTTTTCAAAGTGCTGTATGGCAGCGCATTCCGTCCGCCCAATGCCTTTGAAACGGTCGGCGTGGCCCCAATCCAGCCGCCTCTGTTCCCAGAGACAATCAAAAGCGTCGAGGGCATCTGGGAGCAAGGTCTAAGCCAACGTTATCGCGCCACCGTGGACGTGTTCCGCAACAATATCAGCAATCTGATCACCAGCGACGCGAACCTTGTATTCTCAAACCTAGATAATGTGCGGAGCACTGGAGCGGAAGTCGAACTGGAGGGCCGCTTCTCCGGCGGGCTGATGGGAAAGGTGAGCTACGGCTACACGCAAGCCAAAGACGGACAGACCCAGCAGATCCTTTCCAATTCTCCTGCCCACCTGGTGAAGCTCAATCTGAGTGTGCCGCTATTCAAGAAATTCTTGTATGCCAGTACCGCCGCGCAATACGAAAGTTCGCGGACGACCAGTGTTGGAAACCGGTTAGGCGGATTTCCGGTATTCGATTTTAGTATTTTCACTCCGGAACGGCATCACTTGGAATTGTCGGTAAGCGTCTACAACTTGCTGGACAAAAGCTACTCGTTGCCGACGGCTAACGGAACAGGTGCACTGCAGCAGGACGGGCGTACCGTTCTCGGCAAGATCACCTGGCGGTTCGGAGAACGAGTAAGGGCCGCGCACCAGGCGAATTCGCAGGTTTCCACGAACGACAAAGAATCCGCCGACGAAGCTCGGCTCATCTCAAATTGACGGACAGCGATGGCCGAAGCAGGCGGGGGAAGCCTTGACCCCTTGGCAAATTTGATCGCGGAGCGGGAATTCTTGGATCCGGTAAACGACAAGCGGCGGAGATGCAGGGCACGTCAAGCGGACACCCGCTGCTGGCGGGTGGCCGACGTGCGCCGGCGACTGGGAGCCACGGTCCTTGCCGCTTTCGTTTCGCTCGCGGGCGCGGGTCCGGCGCCAGGGCAGGCCAACGCCGCCAGCGAATATCAGGTCAAGGCAGCCTTTCTGTTTCACTTTGCGCAATTCGTGGAATGGCCTCCGGAGGCTTTTGAGAATGCGGGCGCCCCGTTCACGTATTGCACGATGGGGGAAGATCCATTTCACGGGGTCCTGGACGAGGGGTTGAGTGGAAAGACGATCGGGGGGCGAACGCTGCGGGTGCGGCACTTGAAGGAGCCGCGCGAAGAACAGGGCTGCCAACTGTTGTTCCTCGGGACTAGCGAAAAAAAGCGGTTGAGCGCGGCAATTGCGACCGCCAGCGGAAGTGCCGTTCTCACGGTCGGAGAAACCGAGCACTTTGCCCAGGAGGGGGGAATCATCGGATTTTGCCGGGAGCAGAACAAAATCCGCTTCGAGATCAATCTGGACGCCGCCGAGAAAGCCAAGTTGAAGATCAGCGCAAAGCTCCTGGCCCTGGCAAAAACGGTGATTGGCAATCCGAGAGGAAATTAAAATGTCTTTCTATCGAGACTCCTCGATTCAACGAAAGCTGACGTTCGTCATTCTCGCCACCAGCCTGCTGGGGCTGAGCCTGGCGTGCATGGCCTTTGAGATCTACGAAAGAGCCAGCTACCGCGACGCGATGACCAGCGAGCTGGCGGCGTTGGCGGATACCCTGGGCGCGAATACCACCGCTTCGTTGGCCTTCGACGACCATCAGTCCGCGCTGGATATCCTGGCGGCACTGCGCGCCGAGCGCCACATCGTCGCGGCCTGCTTGTACGACAAGCACGGAAAGCTATTCGCTGAATATCAGCGCGCAACCGGGGGTCCCGACTGCCGGATATCGTCGCCTCAGGAGGAGGGCGCGCGATTCGAGGCGGAATCCGCCACTCTCTACCGGAACATTTCCTTTGGCGGCGAAACGGCGGGCGCGATTGCCATCATCTCGGATCTCGACGCGCTCCATGCCAAGATCCGGCAGTACACGCAGATATCCGCGGCAGTCATTTTCGTGTCCGTTCTCGCAACGTTTTTCGTTTCCTCGCGGCTGGTCCGCCTGATCACGGGACCTATCTTGCAATTGGCAGGAATCGCCACTCGGGTTTCCAAGGAAGAAGACTACGCTCTGCGCGCCGTTT
>JBGOVR010000121.1:0-14260 GCA_041478205.1 Candidatus Acidiferrum sp. | reverse complement strand
GGACCCGCTGAATCTGGTGGGAATTGTCGTGCCGGGGGAGCGCGTCCCGGCAAATTCAGGCCGGTTGGTGGTGTTCCGCGATGGCGTGGCCGTGCCTGCCGAGGAGCGGCCCGGAGTTGCGGTAATGGCGGCACGCTGAGCCCTGACCTGGATTACCTAAAGCGATACTTTCATTTCCCTGTTGGACCTGGCTTCTGGGAACGCCCCTTTTTGTCGCCCGCAAACTGACACAAACTGTTTCGCCGCTCTCACTTTGTGCCCTGATGGAACACTTTCTCAAGGCGTGAGACGGTTTCCAGAAGTGCAACTCTCGTATGTCATTGAGTTTAGTTCGTTTTGCGGGGAGGTAAGACAGGTAAGAGAATGGCACTTCCCATGCAACAGCTCAGCCTAGCGTGCTGCTGAGACTCGCAAGGCGTTCAGGAGATCTGAGCGCAGTGAAGGAAGCATGAGATGAGAGCCGCCGTTCGACAGCAATTGGATCCCACCATCCGCAGCAACGATACGCGGGATTTCCAAGGTTCTCTGCGGGAGAAGATCGTCGGGCAAGAAGAGGGCGTGCAAGCGCTGGTCGATCTGTACCAGGTGTTCTGCGCCGGGTTGAACTCCCCGGGGCGACCGGTAGGGAACCTGTTGTTCCTGGGGCCCACGGGTTCGGGCAAGACGCGGATCGTGGAAGCGGCCGCGGAGATATTGTTTGGGGATGCGCGCGCGGTGATCAAGGTGGATTGCGCGGAATTCCAGCATTCTCATGAGATTGCGAAGTTGATTGGATCACCTCCGGGGTATTTGGGACACAGGGAAACACACCCGTTGATCACCCAGGAAGAGCTGGCGAAGAGCCACACGGAGAAGCTGAAGCTGTCGTTTTTGCTGTTTGACGAGATTGAGAAGGCCTCTGACGCGCTGTGGCAGTTGCTGCTAGGCATGCTGGATAAGGCGACTCTGACCTTGGGCGACAATCGCCGGGTAGACTTGTCGCAAACTGTGATTTTTCTAACCTCCAACCTGGGCAGCGGAGAAATCTCGGAGCTCATGAATGGCGGGATGGGGTTCATCCAGCCGAAGGACAAGCCCGCCGATCAACTGAACGAGAAGGTAGAGCGGACAGCGGTGGAAGCGGCGCGGAGGAAGTTTTCGCCGGAATTCATGAACCGGTTGGACAAAGTGGTCGTGTTCCACCCGTTGAGGCGTGGGCAATTGGAAGAAGTGCTGGAGATCGAACTGGGACAGGTACAGAGGCGAGTGCTGGAAACAGCCAAAGGTCAGTTTCTGTTCCGGGTGACCACCGCCGGCAAGGATTTCCTGCTGCAAGAAGGTACGGACCAGCGGTACGGGGCGCGGCACCTGAAAAGGGCGATCGAGCGGCATGTCGTGTATCCGCTTGCGAATCTGCTGGCGACCGAACAAGTGCATCTCGGCGATCTCGTGTGCATCGATTGGGACAACAGCCAGGACCGTCTGACTTTCATCCGCGAAGGCGAAAATCTTGCCATGCCGGTTCGCCGGCTGGAACCCGCGGTGGCAGCGCGACCCAAAGAGGCGCGCAGCGGCAAGTCGGTGGAAGCTCCGACAGCGGCGGTATCACCGGAAGCCGTGCCTCGCATAGCTCGATAGGTTCCAATTACTTCTCTCTCATCCCGCCCGGGTGGATTCCACCCGGGTTTTTTCTTTTGCCCGCCAGCCGGTGTAAAGTAGTCCTGTCATGGACTTCTTCACCTCACCTCGTGCGCGGCTCACGGCACTCTCGCTGGCGTCTTTTCCGCTTTGCGCACCGTCGCTGTGGGCGCAGCGGAGTCAATTGAAGCCGCCCTGGAATATGTATTCTCCCCAAACGGACATACAGGTGGGGAAGCAAAATGCCCAGATGATGGAGAAGCAAATGCCGTTGTGCAACGAGCCGAAGGTAGATGCGTACCTGACGCAGTTGGGCCTTCGACTGGTGGCAAAGCTTCCTACGCGAGGAGTGGAGTATCCCTGGGAATTCCACTGCGTAAACGACAAGGCGCTAAACGCGTTTGCGCTTCCCGGCGGGTATGTGTTCGTGAACCGCGGTGCCATCGAGGCGTCGGATAATGAGGCGCAACTGGCCGCCGTCATGGGCCATGAACTCTCGCACGTCGCCCTGCGGCACGGAACGGCGCAGGCGTCGAAAGCACAGCTCGCGCAGGGTGCGGCGGGCCTCTTCGGCGGCTTGTTTGGGGGCAGCACGGGCGGGGCGCTGCTTACTCAGGGTGTGGCCCTGGGAGCAGGAGGGCTGCTGTTGCGTTATTCGCGGACGGATGAAACGCAGGCGGACGTAATGGGGACGCAGGTTCTCTACGATGCAGGTTACGACCCACGCGCGATGTCGCAGTTCTTCGAGAAGTTAGAAGCGGAGACCCAAGGCAAGAACCCCCCGCAGTTCTTATCCGATCATCCGAACCCAGAGCACCGCGTCGAGCGTGTGGATGAGGAAATCGACAAGCTCGGCGGGCCGCCAGCCAATGGGAAGAGAGACTCCGCGGACTTTGAGGCGATCAAGCGTGACGTTCTCGCTCTGCCTGTGGCGAAGAAGATTGCTCCCGCAGCCGGCGCGGCTGGAGGTCGCGGTGTGCCGCCGCCACCCTCGGGCCATTTTGCGGAGTTTCAAGGAAACTCCTATACTTTGAAATATCCCGACAACTGGGGACAATCCGGCGACAGTGGCAGCGCCTCGTTTGCGCCGCCCGGCGGCGTGTTGCAGGGAAGCGACGCCCAGGGCGCTTTAGCCTACGGGATGATCGTTAGCGTTACGCCGGCGCAGGGCGATTCTAATGATTCAAACGCGTTGGCCAACGCCACGCAGCAGCTCATACAGAACTTGCAAAAGTCGAACCCCAACATGCGCGTCGTGCGGCAGCCGTCAGCGGTGAAGTTAAACGGTCAGCCCGGGCTTTCGACGTACCTGAGCAATGATTCTCCCGCGGGCGGGCAAGAAACCGATTGGCTGATCACCGTGTTGCAGCCGCAAGGCCTGCTTTCGTTTTTAAGCGCTGCTCCGCAGGCAGCCTACTCCGATTACGACAAGACATTTGCCGCGATTCTGGACAGCGTACGGCTCGCAAAATAGACGAAGGGGCGGCAGGGAGTACTCAAAGCCCGGGCGGGCAAGACAAGTTCAGTCGCAGAAAAAAGGGCGTCCCGTTGCACCGGGACGCCCTTTCCAGTTTGCGCAGCGACTGCAGATTCCGGATGGCTACTCCTGGTCGCCTTCGAAGCTGACTCCCGGCAGAACCTGAGTGCCTTCCTTCTGAACAGCCTGGAGCTTGTGGGGATCCAGTCCGAGAGCTTTCAGGATTGTTGGAGCAACCTGGATAGTTTCGAGCGGGCCGGTGACCGTCTTGGCCGAGAAGCCGGGATGAGACAGCAGCACATGACGTTAGTGTCGTCATGCCCGATTACTAATCGTAGCAGGAAAGAAGAAAATGGCCCTTCCTCGCAGGTATGACTATGCCCTGAAGAGAATTGCTATTTGCGAATCAACGGCACGACTGGGATTGGATCCACGCGCTTGGGTGAAGACCGACGCTCTTGCTTCGCTTGTTCTACCGCATTATTTTCTCGCGCTGGGTCCCATCGCAAGATGGGCCTGCGTGCCGCGCCGACTTCGTCGAGGCGCCGCACGCGAGTGGTGTGCGGCGCAGTCTTGACGAGCTCCGGAGTTGTCGCCGCTTCTTCCGCGATCGCGCGCATGGCATCAATGAAAAGGTCGCACTCTTCTTTCGATTCCGATTCTGTGGGCTCGATCATCAGCGCGCCAGGAACGATCAGAGGAAACGCCGTCGTGTAGGGGTGGAAGCCGTAGTCGATCAGGCGCTTGGCGATGTCCGTGGTGGTCACGCCGTTCCGTTTCTGGATGGCGTCGCTGAACACAACTTCGTGCATAGAGGGCAGGGAATAGGGCAAATCGAAAGCGCCCTCGAGATGCTTGCGAATGTAATTCGCGTTGAGGACGGCATCTTCGGTCGCCTGCCGCACGCCCGGACCGTAGGCAAGAATGTACGCGAGCGCGCGCACCAGAACTCCGAAATTTCCAGAAAAGGCCTTCACTTTTCCGATGGAATGCGGTCGAACCGGCTCGAGCGCCAGACGGCCGCCTTCTTTTTCGACGAGGATCGGCACCGGGCGGAAGGGCTCGAGAATTTTCTTCATCGCGACAGGGCCAGCGCCTGGGCCGCCGCCGCCGTGCGGAGTCGAAAACGTTTTGTGCAGGTTCAAGTGCATCACGTCAACGCCTAGGTCGCCGGGCCGCGCCACGCCGGTGAGCGCGTTCATGTTCGCGCCATCCATGTAGAGCAAAGCGCCTTTGGCGTGGAGAATCTCGGCGATTTCGGGAATGCGCTGTTCGAAGATGCCCAGCGTCGATGGATTTGTGATCATCAGCGCCGCAACATCTTGGGTAACCAGCGCGCTCAGTTTATCGACGTCGATCTGCCCGTGCGATTCGGACTTGATATTTTCGATTTGGTAGCCGGCAATAACGGCCGTGGCAGGATTCGTTCCGTGCGCCGAATCCGGAATCAGCACTTTCTTGCGCGCGTCGCCTTGTTTTTCCAGGTAGGCGCGAATCAGCAGCAGCCCCGTCAACTCGCCCTGCGCTCCGGCCGCGGGGTGCAGCGTGATTGCGTCCATTCCCGTGATTTCGAGCAAGCACTGCTCGAGCAGGCGCAGGATTTTCAGACAACCCTGGGAAAGTTCCTGGGGCTGGTAGGGATGCTCGGTGGCGATGCCGTCGAGCCGGGCGACGAATTCGTTGACGCGCGGGTTGTACTTCATGGTGCAGGAACCCAGCGGGTACATGCCGAGGTCGATCGCGAAGTTCCAGGTGGAAAGCCGCGTGAAGTGACGCAGGACTTCAATTTCGCTCACTTCAGGAAAATCCACGACACCTTCGCTGCGATGGCTCGCTCCCAGCGCCATTGCGGGATCGGCGGCGGGAACGTCCAGCGGTGGCAATTCGAAGGCGCGTTTGCCGGGCGAGGATTTCTCGAAAATCAGCCCTTCGCTCTGACTGGTGTGCCGGGATGCCTTTTTGATTCGATCGTTCAAGTCGGTTCCTGTGGAACAACCAATCCTGGCTGTTCGGTCTTCCGCGCTACAGCGGCTGCTCCAGCGCACGACGCACCCCAGCCGAGAGTTTCTCGATGTCCGCTCGTGTCGTGGTCTCCGTAACGCACACGAGCGCATGCTTGGTCAATTCTGGATACGACGGACCCAACGGCAAGGGGCCGATGATCTTTTCGCGCAGCAAGTGGCTATTCACGATTCGCGCCGACCGGGGGAGTTCGATTGTGAATTCGTTGAAAAATGGCGCGTCAAAGGTGCGCCGGACACCGGGGATCTTCGAGAGCTCGCCCAGCGCAAACCGCGCCTTCGAGAGATTCTGCTGCGCCATTTCGCGCAAGCCTTCCTTGCCTAGCAAAGTCAAGTGCACGGTAGCGGCCAGAGCGCATAGAGCTTGATTCGTGCAAATGTTCGACGTGGCTTTTTCGCGCCGTATGTGCTGTTCGCGCGTCGCGAGCGTCAGCACGAATCCCCGACGGCCTTCGGAGTCCGTGGTTTGTCCGGCGAGACGCCCGGGCATCTGCCGCACGAACTTGTCGCGAGAAGCAATTACGCCGACAAACGGACCTCCATAGCTCGGCGGCAGGCCGAAACTCTGTCCCTCGAGGGCGACGATGTCGGCTTCGGCTGGGGGCTTGACCAGCCCGAGCGAAACGCCTTCGGTTACGGCAACCACGAGCAGCGCGCCCGATGGGTGCACGCTGCCAGCCAGGGCCGCCACGGACTCGATGGCGCCGAAGAAGTTCGGTGATTGCACCACGACCGCGGCGACATCCTCTTTGATCGCGGTTTGCAGGGCCTTCTGATCCAGCGTGCCATTCGTGCCAAAAGGAATCTCTTCCACGTGCAGCCCGGAGTTTTTCGCGTACGTCTTCAGCACGTCGCGATATTCGGGATGCAAAGATCGCGCAACCAGAACGCGCCGGCGCCCAGTAACCCGCTCAGCCATGAGCACGGCTTCGGTCGTCGCCGTCGAGCCGTCCCACATCGACGCATTGGCGACTTCTTGTCCCGTGAGCTGGCACATCAGCGTCTGAAATTCGAAAATGGCCTGCAACGTGCCTTGCGAAATTTCCGCCTGGTACGGCGTATACGACGTTAGAAACTCGCCGCGCTGAATAATTGCGTCCGTAACCACCGAACGCAGGTGGTTGTAGACTCCAGCGCCGAGAAAGCTGGTGTATCCGACGGAATTCTCCGCGGCACGCTCTTTGAAATACTGGATCACTTCTGCTTCGGAGTAAGGTCCCGGCAGCTTCAGCGCTTCCCGCAGGCGGTAGCGTTCCGGAATACAGGAAAAAAGATCGTCGATCGATTCCGCGCCGATGGCGGCGAGCATCTCCTGCCGCTCGGCAGGGCTCTTTGGGAGATAGCGCATCAGGCCGAGACTTCCTTGCCCTTGTCTGCTTCCGCGATGAATGCTTCGTAGGCAGCCGCGTCCATCAAGTCTTTGAGTTCCGCTGGATTAGCAAGACGTACCTTGATAAGCCACGCCCCGCCGTGGGGATCTGAATTTATCTTCTCCGGGGTATTTTGCAGCTCCCCATTGGCCTCGACAACCTCACCCGAGGCTGGCGCGTAAATTTCGCTGACGGCTTTCACCGATTCCACCGTACCAAACGATTTGCCGGATGTAATCTTCGCCCCCAGTTTCGGCAACTCCGCGAACACGACGTCCCCAAGTTCATGCTGGGCGTAGTCGGTAATTCCGATCGTAGCCACGTCGCCCTTCACGTCAATCCATTCATGTTGCTTCGTGTAGCGGTAACTTGCCGGATAGGCCATGTGCTGACTCCTTGCTGACCCGACATCGTCGGGGTTACCTCTGAACTAGCTTTGTATCAGACCGCCTTTACAGTTTGCGGTGCCGCCGCCCTCTTGGGCCGCTTGTAAAACGGTGTCGGAACCACCTGCGCTTTGTATTTCTGGCCGCGAATCTCCACGTAGATTACTGTTCCAAGCGCCGCCATGGTAGGCGGGACGTAGGCCAGTGCGATGTTCTTTCCCAGCGTCGGCGACGGTGATCCGCTCGTAACTACTCCGATCGCTTCGCCCGCTTCGTTGCAGCAGCGATACTCGTCGCGTGCGATACCGCGCTCAATCATTTCGATTCCCACCAGCGTGCGTGTCAATCCCGCCGCTTTGGCGCGTTCCAGCGCGCCGCGACCCACAAATTCACCCTTCTCCATTTTGCAATAACGATCCAGGCCCGCTTCCCAAACATTGATCTTCTCGCTGATCTCGTGACCGTAGAGCGCCATCTTCGCTTCCAGTCGCAGCGTGTTGCGGGCACCCAGGCCGCAGGGCACAATGCCAAACTCGCGGCCGGCATCCATCACCTTCGTCCAGACGTCTTCGCTCGTGGTCTTGTCGGACGGCACGTAAATCTCAAAGCCATCTTCGCCGGTATAGCCCGTCCGCGCAATCAGTGTATCTTTCAGCCCGCAGACGGTGCCGTGCGTGAACCAATAATTCCTGATGCCGCCGAGATTCGCGTCGGTCAGCCGCTGCAATACGTCGACCGCCCGAGGACCTTGAATCGCCAGCTGAGTGTAGGCGTCGCTCAAATCTTCAACCACGCAGTCGAAGTCTTTTGTGTTCGCGCGCACCCAGTCAATGTCTTTTTTTCGCGTGCCCGCGTTGATGACCAGTAGAAAGTCATCTTCCCCCAGACGATGAACGATAACGTCGTCCACGAACGTTCCTTCCGGGTAGAGCAGCGCCGAATAATGCGCTTGCCCGATGGCCAGCCGCGATGCGTCATTCATGCTGATGTGCTGCACTGCCGCCAGCACCCCACCGGCGGTTCGCCCGCCCCGGATTCGAATGTCTCCCATGTGGCTGACGTCGAAAACGCCCACACCCCCGCGCACAGCTTTATGTTCTGCAACCAGTCCGCCACTCGATGGATATTCGACCGGCATGTCCCAGCCGCCGAAATTGACCATTTTCGCACCGAGGCGCCGGTGCAGCGCGTTGAGTGGCGTCCTACGAAGTTCGGTGATAATGGGCGAGTTGAGCGATTCCATTCCGCGAGCTCAGGCAGAAACTGATACTAGCATGCACTCCGCAACGCGTCAAAGAAGTCGGGCCAGGAGCGAAGAAATCGCTCCATCCGACGACTGGAACGTGGCCTGGGTAATCCCTCGCCGCTTGCCGCGGATGTCCGCCTTGCCGCGCGATGCTTCTGTCAGGTAAAGTTTTCTTGGAGGCCCAAATGCCCGCTCCGGTCGTTTGCTCCGTTTGCGACAAAACAGAAGAACATTGCGCATGCGAAAAATACTGCACCATTTGCAAAGGTCAGAATAAAGTGAGGCTCTGCGCCGACGGTCTCTACTATTGCCCGGACTGCCGGGAAGCGTGCGAAGTGGCCCTTGCGAACACCCGTGACCACTGACGCAAGAAGCATTCGTCTCCAAATCGACGCCGACACAAGGCTGGCGGCCGCGGTGGGAGGCGCCGCGCGTTGTCTCGCCGATGCTGCTGGTTTGGAAAACGAAGCGATCTCTCAACTGCAATCGACAATCGTGGGCGCCTGCCAGGAAGCCTTCGACCATCTTACAGAAGATCATCCGCACTTGAGCGTCACGCTCACGCGCTTCCCGGATCGCATCGAGGTCGCGCTCTCGCATGAAGGTGAGACGTGCCCAGCTGTTGGTCTCGACACGATCGCTGGATTTGCCGCGCAAGTCGGGGGTGTGTCCGGAGGACCGGCCGTATTGGGCGGCGTCGACCGGGTTCAGTACGAAACGCAGGGCAGCGTAGCGGTCACGCGCTTCACAAAGTACATTGGCCAAGACGCGCCGAGCAGATAAGTCCCCTTGAAACGGAAAGAGCCGGACAGATTCGACTGTCCGGCTCACGCCCTGCAAGCGAAGTTCCTGCCAATCTCTACATCTTCAGCGCAAATGTGTTGCGCCGGATCAGTGACGTCATCTGATCGTCGGTCAGCGTCATGCGTACGACGATGCGGTCGCCCGATGGCGTCACGCGCGCCTGATCGAGCAGTTGCGCCATGTCTGGGTTCTCTGTCTTAGCCTGATATTGCTTGTAGAGGAGTCCCATCTGCAGCAGTTGTCCCAGTGCGTTGGCGTCGTCCGTGGAACCGCAAACCGCCTGGAACTTGCCGTCGATGCTGCTGCTGGAGTCCACGTTGATGATCATATTCTTCATCCGTGTCACGAGCTTCGCGGCTTCCGGGAACTGCTGAATCTCTGGGGCGAGTTGCTGCATCGCCAGCCGTGTGTAAGCCGGATTGAGCACCGCCCAAACCACCCCGCTGCCGTTGGCTTCGTTGACCAGCGGAAAGAACGTGGCGTTCCGTAGCAGGCCTTCCTCGGTACCAAATCGCACCTCGATCATCTTTTCCAGCAGTGCACGGTGGCCAAACGCTGCTGTATTCGAATCAATGAAGAAAAAGAATAGATCGTTGGCGCCGGCACCCGTGCCGAACGCATAGAGGGTGTAGTTCCGCGCCTTGAAGGTCGGCAGCTTCTGTTTCTTGAAATACGCCTCCGTTGAATCCGGATTGTAATTTCCGAGGGCGACACCGACAATTTGCTCGCCGGTCGGCACCGCGGAAGATCCCGTTCCTTCGGTCTTGCTCGTCACGCCTTCCGCAACCAGTCCCCACGCAAGTTCTTCGACCTGCGAATTCGGGTCCACGCCTGCCGAAGCGAGAAACTTTTCAAACTGCCGGAAACGGTCGGGAAGCATCTGCTCCTGAAGCTGCGGGAACCACTTCATGGTTCGGGCTTTCTTCAGATCGGCGTAAGCAAATTCCCCGATATCTTTGGGGAATAGCGCAATGACATCGGAGCCCAGCCGCCCGGCGCGCGCGGGTTTCGGAGCAAACAGAATCATCGCGGCCAAAATACAAACGGCCACGGCCCTGCTTGTGGCTGCACCGAACTTTGCCGGAGTCGCGCACAATTTCGTGAAGGGTCTCATGTAGTGGTTCTCCTCTCAAATCCCGGAGAGAATTTCTATTCTACGCGCCGAGGGTGTGGGATGCCCCGCCTAAGCGGTGACGCAGCGCGGAAATTTTCTCTCGCATCGATGTGACGTAGCCGACGTCGGTTATGCCATCGAGATTGGTCTCGACGTTCGCCAAAGCCCCCTTGGCCCCGGCGGCGGCCATCAGCCGTGCCACCTCTAAGTCTGACTTCATGGATGCGGCAGCGATAGACGCAAGTTGTCCAATCCGTTCGAAAAGCGCAACTGTACGCTCTGCCACCTGAAGCGGGACCTCCGCAGCACCCCGTGTGGCCGTTTGAATGGCCTCCGCGCGCAATTTAGTCTCTGCAGCGTCACTCTGCGGCAGCCTGAATGCGGCCATCACCGCCTCGTAGGATGCGGCGTCGCGATCGATTGCTTCTGTAAGCTCGGCGGCAACGCGCCGCATCTCCTCGAGAGCTTCCGACAGCCGGTCGACAAAAGCCGCCTGCGATTTCTTCTTGCGCGAAAGCCCGGCGACCATTTGTCCCAGCGACGCCGCCAGCGCGCCCGCGAACGCCGACACGCTGCCTCCTCCGGGTGTCGCCGCCGGAGCGGCCACGGCTTCCAGAAATGGCCGAGCCAGGCTTGCCAGCTTGCCGTCTTTCGCCGATGAATCGAGCGGCAGGCCGGTCAGCGCAGCCTGCAATCTATTTTCGAACACTTGTTCTGGCGAGAAGTTTTCCACTTGCAGAAAATAGTCCGCCGCCATCTCGATGGCCTTCTTAGGAATCAGGCCGACAATTTCGCTTCCCACGGGGACCGCGCCGTAACGCGCCGCCTCGCGTTTCACCATTTCGTAGACCCGGTGCATGGGCGTTTGCTCGAAATCGGTAAGGTTGATCGATACCTGTGCCAGGTTGCGCGCTTTCAACTCCACACCCATGGACTTGACGTAGCGAAGCCCGCCGGAAGAGAAGCGAATGGCCTTCGCGATCTTGCTGGCAATCCCCAAATCGGACGTATTGAGGTTGACGTTGTAGGCGATCAAGAACTTCCGCGCGCCAACCACCGTCGCTCCCGCCGTGGGATGCAACTTCGGTTCGCCGACGTCCGGCTGCCGTTCGTGGTTGCGCTTCATCTCGTCGCGCAGCCCCTCAAATTGCCCGCGGCGAATATTTTCAAGATTTACGCGGTCCGGCCGCAGGGCCGCCGCTTCGTAGAAAAACACGGGTATCCGGTAACGCGTCCAGATTTCCTTTCCAACGCGCCGCGCCAGGGCTACGCAGTCTTCAATCGTGACGCCATTGATGGGAATAAACGGCACCACGTCGGTGGCGCCCACCCTCGGGTGCGCCCCGGAATGTTTCGTCAAGTCGATCAGCTCCATGGCCTTGCCAACCCCAAGCAGCGCCGCTTCCGCCACGGCGTCGGGATCGCCCGCGAGCGTCACCACGCAGCGGTTGTGGTCGGCATCCATCTCGCGATCCAGCACGCACACGCCCGCTAAACCGCTCATCGCCGCGACGATCGCATCCACCTTCGCGGCGTCCCGGCCTTCAGAAAAATTCGGCACGCACTCAATCAATCGTTTCATCGAAAGGAAATCCTTAACGTTACGCTTGATTCATCATAGGGGATTTCGCTGCGGTCAGCCACTCGGTTCCTTCGACGCGGTCGCGGGTGCGCGTGACTAAGCTCTTGTAGAAACGACCTCGCCCTTCTTGAACGTCATCCAGCACTTGTTCACGCCGAAGTAGTAAGGAATTTCGCGATAGTCCTCTACTTCGAAGACGGCGAGGTCGGCCAGCTTGCCGATTTCCAGCGAGCCGATCTGCTTCTCGCGACGCAGCGCGTAGGCCGCGTTGATCGTCGCTGCGGCAATGGCTTCTGCCGGTGTCATTCGCAATTGCGTGCAGGCCAGCGACAAAATCATCGGCATGCTCAGGGTGGGGCTGGTGCCCGGATTGTAGTCCGTCGCGAGCGCGACGATGGCGCCCGCTTCGATCAACGCGCGCGCAGGAGCGTATTGCTGCAATCCCAGATGAAAGTCGCAACCAGGAAGCAGCGTCGCGACCGTAGCAGACTCCCCCAGCGCCCGGATGTCGCCTTTGTTGACCTGCTCCAGATGATCGCAGCTCGCGGCGCCGAGTTGCACCGCAAGCTGGGTCGCGCCGGTGCGCGCGAGCTGTTCCGCATGCAGCCGCGGCGCCAGACCGTGCAGCTTGCCCGCTTCCAGAATCCGCTTGGACTGTTCACACGAGAACGCGCCGCGGTCGCAAAAAACATCGCAGAATTCGGCGAGCCCTTGCCGAGCGACTTCCGGAATGAGTTTGTCCACAAGCAGTGCAACGTATTGCTCCGCGCCGTCCGGTTTGCCGCGATACTCGGCTGGAACGACGTGCGCCCCGAGGAACGTCGAGATGATGTCCAGTGGCTGCTCCGCGCTCAGTTCCTTGTGAAGCCCCAGAATCCTCAGCTCGCTCTCGATATCAAGCCCATATCCGCTCTTGGCTTCGATCGTTGTCGTTCCGTGCGCGACGAATTCGCAGATCGCGGCCTGGGCTCGTTGCTTCAGCGCCGCGGTCGTAGCGGAGCGCAGCTTCTTCACGGAGTTTAGGATCCCGCCGCCCTTGTGCGCTATCTCTTCATAGCTCGCGCCGGCGATCTTGAGCCCGTACTCTTCGGCGCGGCTGGCGGCGTGAATGAGGTGGGTATGTGAATCGACGAAACCCGGCAAGACCACGCGTCCGCCGATGTCGAGTTTTTCCGCGGCGGCCGCTTCGGAAAGCGCTTCAACCTTGGCGCGCGAGCCTACCGCGGCGATCACGCCGTCGCGAAGAAGCAACGCCCCATCCTTGACGATGCCAAGATTGGAAAGTGCGTTCCCGCGCCGCGGTCCGCGTCCCCGCAGCGTAAGCATTTGTGACGCGCCAGTAATGAGAAGGGAATTTGCCAAGACGTTCGTATTATGCCCAAAAACGCGGCGGCTAGCACACCCTGTCCGTACCGGATGTCGGCTACAACATAGGAATCTTCACGCCAGATTTGCGCGCGAAGTCCGTCGCTTCGGTATAGCCAGCGTCCACATGACGAACAACGCCCATGCCCGGATCATTCGTTAGCACGCGCTCGATGCGCACCGCCATCTCCTTGGTTCCGTCGGCTACGGTAACCTGTCCCGCGTGTTGCGAATACCCGATGCCTACGCCGCCGCCGTTGTGGATAGACACCCACGACGCGCCGCTCGCGGTGCTCACCAGCGCGTTCAGCAATGGCCAATCGGCGATCGCGTCGGAGCCATCCAGCATCGCTTCCGTCTCGCGGTACGGCGAGGCCACTGACCCGCAGTCCAGATGGTCTCGCCCAATCACAATTGGCGCTTTCAGTTCACCGCGCGCCACTAAGTCGTTGAGAGCCAATCCAAACTTGTCGCGCTCGCCATAGCCGAGCCAACAGATGCGTGACGGTAATCCCTGGAACTTGATGCGCTTCTGCGCCAGCTTGATCCAGCGGCTGAGGTGCTCGTTGTGCGGAAACATTTCCAGCACCAGCTGGTCCGTGCGCGCAATGTCCGATGCTTCGCCGGAAAGCGCCGCCCACCGGAACGGCCCTTTTCCTTCGCAAAACAGCGGCCGGATGTACTCCGGAACAAAGCCAGGAAAGTCGTACGCGTTCTTCACGCCGTGCTGGTAGGCAAACGTCCGAATGTTGTTGCCGTAGTCGAACGTCACCGCTCCGAGCTTCTGCAAATCGAGCATGCCCTGAACGTGCTGCGCGATCGCCGCCAACGAACGCTTTTTGTATTCCTCGGGACTCTTGTTCCGTAATTCGAGCGCCGCCTCCAGCGTCATCCCGTTCGGCACATATCCGCCGATCGGATCGTGCGCGCTGGTCTGATCCGTCAGCAGGTCCGGCACCACGCCGCGCTTCGCCAGCTCCGGGATCAAATCCGCGCAATTGCCGACCAGTCCGACCGACGTTGCTTCGCCCTTGCGCACCGCATTCTTCAGAATGCGCAGCGCCTCGTCCAGGCTCGTCACCATTACGTCGCAATAGCCGGTCTTCACCCGCCGTTTGATCCGCTCCGGGTCGACATCGATCCCCAGAAACGCCCCGCCATTCATCGTTGCGGCCAGCGGCTGCGCGCCGCCCATGCCGCCCATTCCGCCGGTCACCACGAGTTTGCCCGCCAAGCTGCCGCCAAAGTGTTTCTTGGCCGCTGCGGCGAACGTCTCGT
>JBGOVR010000087.1:0-19937 GCA_041478205.1 Candidatus Acidiferrum sp. | reverse complement strand
AGTTGCTGCAGCGAGCGTCGGTCGCCCACCCCGTTGGGGACGCTTCCGCTCCGCCTGCCGGCTCCGCTCCAGCGCCCCCAACGCCAAGCCCTTGCCATCCCCCCAAGGGGACACTTTTATCGAGTTAAGAAAGGGGACATTTTTAACGAGGCTTGACAAGACACCACGTTTTACTTGACAAGGCGATTACTACCTTGCTAGAATTTCCTTGTTCAAAAGTGTCACTCGCCTCCCAGGCAAGAAATCTCCAAAAACCCAATTTCTTCTATCCAGAGACTCCTATGTCTGCCCATCTCTCCAAGGACCGACCGTCCTGGCGTTCGTTCTCCTTTGCCGATGGCCGTCGCCGCCGTACTCCCCGCTGCCCAACTAAACCTCGTTCCCGGGGGCGCACACGGTCCACATAGCTGTCTATAAACTCGGCAACAGAAGCGGCGCCTAAGCCCCTTTAGAATGAACACTTGCAAAAGTGTATCAAAACAAAGGACTTTAACTCCCTCTAGAATGAACACTTATGAAAAAAGGGGGAGGGGGGTAGCCACACGGTCGGGCTAGGTACCGGCTACTTTTTCGGGGCGAGGATGCGCTCGATCTGTTGCAGGTGGTTGAGATCGTGGCCGGCCATTAGGCGGACGATGTGCTCGACGGTTTCTTGGCCGCGCTCGGTGTGCATGCCGTAGTGCTTCCACTGCTCGGGGGTGAGCGATTTGAGCAGCGCGAGATTCGCTTCGCGCACCGCACGGAACTGCTCCAGACATTTCCGCGGGTCGCGCTTGGCATAGTGCCCGGCGGCGACCCAGGCGTCTTGGTCGAAGGCCTGGATGGGCGTTCCGGGCGCCCCGAGAATCGACCGCATGCGCCAGCCGATGACGATTTCCGCGTCGCCGAGATGCGCGAGGATTTCGACAACGGACCACTTGTCCGGCGCTGGCCGCTTGTGCAGTTTAGCCGCGGGCGCGCCTTTCACCAGCCGCTCGAGTTTCTTGGCCGTCGCCGCCTGGACTTTCAAGCCATCCTGCCCCGCGAGGTTGCCCAGTATCCGCTGGATGTACTCCTGAGGTGTTTCCTTCATGTCGCCCGTTCCTCCCCATGCACATTCGTCGAGCATGATTGTAATCAGACGGCTCCCCACAGCAAAGGAGAGTGGTTTGAGTGCATAAGGGGCGCGGACACCAAATTGGCACGCGTTCTGGGCCTTGGCCCTTCTCAAGAAAGGCGGGTCTTCGGCACCTGTGACGCGATACGAGCGGATCGCGTCACAGCCTTGACCCTGTCAATCGCGGGGTGTAGAGTCCGCTGCATTACCCCTTCCTGGTAGGTTTCACTTAAGGAGGAAGTCCATGTTGAGGAAAGCCTTATGGGCCCTGGGTGTCGTGGTGTGTCTAGCGGCGCCCGTAGCAGTCCAAGCACAGGGAGATTACCTTGACGTGACCATCGTCAAGGTCAAACCAGAAAAAGCCGCGGAGTTCAACATCATTGCAAAGAAGATAGCCGACGCCAATCGGCGCTACAACGGCGACCGTTGGTTGGCCCTGGAAACCGTGTATGGGGAAGGCGATACTTTTACCTTCACTAGCACCCGTCAAGACTACTCGGATATCGACAAGGGCAGCGAGGCCTTCATAGGCGCGCTGCAAAAGGCTTACGGCAAGGAAGCCACGGAGAAAATGCTTCGCGATTTGGACAACTGTACCGCCAGCTTACGAAGTGAACTGCGCCGCCGGCGCTGGGACCTGAGCCGGAAGACTCCTGCCGATCCGGCCGCCTACGCGAAACTGATCGGGGACTCCCGGGTAATACGCACCACCGCGGTGCACCTCCGTCCGGGACACATCGCGGAGTTTGAGGCGATGCTGAAAGAAACCAAGGAAGCCGGAGAAAAAGCGGCGAACACGCAGCCGCAGTTTGTTTCCCAGGTGGTTGAGGGAAGCAAAGGCACCACTTTTTATGTTTCAACCTTGCGCGGTTCGTTGGGCGGCTTCGATAAGAACCCAACCGCCCGCGAGATTCTGGGCGAGGAAGGCTACAAGAAGTTCCAGCAGATGAACGCGGAGATCGTGGAAAGCACCGAGTCCGCGCTCATGCACTTCTCGCCCGAACTCAGCAATCCGCCGGAAGAGATCGCCGAAGTGGCGGCCGACTTCTGGCATCCGAAGCAAATCGTGGCCGCTGCCGCCCCCAAGCCCAAAGCGGCACGCGCCAATGCCGCTGAAATGAAACCAGCATCCCAAAAACCGCAGCCGTAGCGGCAAGGTTGACAATCGAAAATCGCACCGACCGGTGCGGCGTCCACTCTCGCGCGAGAGCGCCGGTATTCTTTTGACTTTGACGCCGCCAATCGAGCATCAGGGTTGAAATAGTGCCAAGCAGGGGCGCAGCACGCTGCGCCCCTGCAATAATTTCAGCGAGTTCGCGCCGTGAGATCCAACACCGTGCTCATCGGTAGGTCTTCCACATATCGTCGATAAAGGAATACTGAGGAAACTCTCCTTGCAGCCAGAAACGAGTTTGGCCCTGGCGCTCCCAGTTCGCGCTGTAGTCAAAGCCGCTTTGCACTTTAATTTCACCGACAGCCTGCGTATCGTCTTCCGTCATCCAGCGGTCGACGTAGTCAAAGAACGCGGGATAATTCCAAACGGTTTCCGCGTGAAGAATGTGGATCGCGAGCGCCTCGCCCACCCAGGAGACAGACGTGCAACACCTTCGATAGGCTTCTCCTAGCTGCTCGTTGGGATTTATGAGCGGCCAAGCCGACGGTTGCAGTTGTTCGTACGGCCCGTATAAGCCTGCGCTGATGGGCGTGCCGTCAGTCGTCACACCGTAGTGGCCGGCATAAATGACGGTTGCGCCTTGCCAAGCGTGCTGATAGGTGCCCGCGGGAGGGAGCTTGTTGACGTAGACCGTTTGCATGTCCTCACCGAATTTGTTCGGGAAGGCCGTCGAGGCGTTTTTCATGCCGTCGTTGTTCAACAAGATTCCGGCGAAGATAATCGGCAGCTTTCTGCCGCTGCGATGTCCCCCGAACGCCGGCCAACCGTAGCCCGCCTGCACGCAGCCGTATAGATCGATGCCGTATTGCACGAAGTAGTTCGTGAGGTTGACTTTTTGATTGGCGGGAAAATTCAGCGTCAGCAGGAGAGCTGCATACGAGTCGGCGAAGGCGATGTGCTGGCCGTAGCTGGGCATGTACTCGGCCGGCGCGTCGAACAGAAACGCGTTCGTATCAATCCAGGGTCTACTGTACCAAGCCTCGAATTGCGCCAGCGTCGGCGTGGCCGAAGGATTCGGCGGCGCTAGAGAAGGCAGGAGATTTCGCTGTAATCCATTGGCATGGTAGATCGCTTGATTTCGGTCGCAGTAGGACGGCCTGAAGGCGTCGGCAGAAGGCGCTGCTGAGAGCACCGTGAGAACGGAGATCGTCCGCACCGGGCTGGCACTCAGGTCGGAAGAGCGCATCACTTCCGGCAGCGAGTGAATTTGGGCGAGGCTGATGGACGAAACCAGCGAGTCCCCCGGCTTTAACGAGATCGGCGGATAGGAGCGTAAGGAAGCATCAAACCACCACGATTGGTCGGTCCCGTCGTTGAGCCTCGAATCGAAACCGCTCTTGCCGTTTGCAGTGGGCAGATTCACCACCGATCCGTTCAAGTAGGGCGAAGCAGCCGTGGGAGGAGGGTCGATGGCGGTGATGGTGACCGGGCCCACGACGTAGTAATCGCCATTCACAAACTGCCCCACTGGGACCGGCTGGCTGAAGGTCCACGTGACGCCATCTTTCGAGATGGAAGATGCGGTTCCGGAAGGAGGAGGAGGCGCCGGCGCAGTGAGCGTCACCGATGCGTGGGCGGACTTCGAGCTGTCTGCCATGCTGGTAGCCGTGACGATGAAGGTGTCTGCGGCGCTCCCCGCGGTGAAGAGGCCGGCCGGAGAAATCGTGCCGCCGGTAGCCGACCAAGTAACGCCAGTGTTCGACGTTCCCGTGACGTTGGCGGAGAATTGCTGGGTACTAGCGGTCTGCACGGAGGCGAAGCTCGGGCTGATCGCGACCGCTACGGTCGCCGTACTTGGGGGAGTGTTTGGAACGGCTCCTGGCGAACCAGCAGAACCTACGCAACCGGCGAGACCCAACGTCGCCAATAAAATGCACAGGAAACCTGGCGTTCTCCAGGAAAGATACCGGTACCTGTGCGGCTGGACGCCAGCTTCCCGGAAGCGAGCGAATGTTCTCCAAAGGAGCATGGATTTCACTTCAGCTGCCTAGGCTACCGCTCAGCGTACTTCCCATCTACTGGCCGGAAGGACGGATTTAGCCCAGCCGCCAAGAGGTGTCCGCCGCAAGGATGGAGCAACAGATCTGGAATAATGCCAAGCTGAGGCGCAGCAATGCTGCGCCCCTACACGGTGTCACGAAGTTCGCGTAGCCGTGCCATCAGCAGGGCGGATTTCGTTCGAGTTTGAATACGGAAAGCGGATAGAACGGCAAAGAACTTCGTTTCACAATTGCTCGCATATAGAGCGCGCGGCGCTCTATATTTGAAAGAGACGCGAGGAAAAAATCATGCGGTCATTTCGTGTAGTGGCAATCCCAACAGAAGTGGCAAGTTCGGTTCGGGAGAAGATGCAGGCGCCTGTCTATGGATTCCCGGTGCATTCCGAAGCGGCGAACGATCCTGCGCCGTGCCGGCACTGCCTGCGCACATTTGCGGTGGGCGTGGATCGCAGGATTCTCTTCACCTACGATCGCTTCGCGGGCGTTGAAACGCTGCCGCAGCCTGGTCCGGTGTACGTACACGCAGAGGATTGTGCCCGCTACCCGGAGGATGCTGGATTCCCAGAGGAACTCCGGGGAAGTCCGCGCACCCTGGAAGCCTATGCCCGCGGCCGGCGCCTTGTTGCGCAGGAGTATGTAGCGGATGGAAAGTTTGAGCCGGTCATCGAGCAACTGCTCGAGCGGCGAGAGGTTGACTACATCCAGGTGAACAGCACAACCGCAGGTTGCTACACCTTCCGCGTCGAACGTCCGCAATAAGCAAATTGCACGGAACGTAGGCGGTCGGGCAAATTCCGCCACTCACGCTCAGCGGATTCCGTACAGGCTTACCTTCGGACGGTGTTCCCACCTGCCTTTGCTGTACCACAGTTCGACGCTTTCAATGGTGCGGCGTTCACCGGGCAGGTCGATGGCGCGCGTTCTGCCGCCTGAGGGGATACGATCGCGGATCACGAGTTCCTCGTGGCTGCCGTCACCGAAGTGGACCACCACGCGATCGAACTCAATCGCGCCGTCGCTCACACGCAGTTGAATCGCGCGGAACCTCCCGTCGTGCCGGCCCACCTTAATATTGTCGTGATCCTGATTTCCATCTACATGGGCGCTTCCAAGATAGTTCCAGCGTCCTTCCTGGGCGTAGAGAGAAACGCTGAAAGCAAAAACGAGTAGCACACCGATCGTCCACAGGGCACGTTTCTTCAACATCTTCTTCCTCCAGTCGTTGCCGATTTGTCCGCAAGAGCGCGGCATCACGATCTCGCTAATGAGTCGAGGAATGCGCAAATCGTGCCAGCCGATTCCGGCATGATTCGCCTGGGCAAGAAAACTCTATCTCCGAGGCTGCTTCCTGACAATCGGCGAGAACTCGGGCTTCACACGATCTATAAACCCCCATGGCAGCCAATTTACTCGCGGCCGTGTACGGCGCCGATGATTGGCAGAAGGAGCCTCCGCCTGGCGCCTCGTTGCTACTTGTGCCGAAAAATAGTGCCCCGCCCCGTGGATTCCAGGGGCGAGGCACTATTTCAACACCGCAGGTGGGTTAATTCGATTGGCCGGCGGCCTTGGCCATCTGCTTGGTCATTTCCTCGGAGCGCCGCTGCATTTCTTCCGGAGCGACGTCCTCGACGTGGGTTGCGACGCCCCACTGGTGGCCGAAGGGGTCGGTGAACTTGCCGTAGCGATCGCCCCAGAACATGTTACTCAGCGGCATATCCACGCGGGCGCTGGCCTGAACGGCCCGCTCAAAAAGGGCATCGACGTCTTCGGTGTAGATGAACACGGAACTGGAGTGGACCGCGGTGGGGGGCGGCGCGGTGGCCATTCCGGGAAACTCGTCGTTCACCATCAGGCGGGAGTCTCCGACTTGCAGCTCCGCGTGCATAACTCTGCCGTCCGGACCCGACATACGCATCAGCTCCTTGGCGCCCAAGACGTTCTTGTAGAAGTCGATGGCGGCGGCAGCATCGCGGCATGTGATTTGCGGAGTAATGGAATGATATCCCTCAGGAATGGGGCGCACAGCGTTGGACATAGATCCTCCTGGAAATCGGAATGTGGGCGCGCATTCGTTGCCCAGGGTCCTGGACAAGACAAGATGCGTGCAAGGCCGTAGATACTCCCTCGCACCGGCTAAGTCAATCCACCAATTGTTAAAAATCAGCGATTAGCGGGCAGGCCTGGGGGGAGGCCGAAGAAGGGTCTTGCCGGTGAGCGATTGACCCTTGAGCGACGCAGAGGGAAGATAGCCTCGAAACCTTCTCTAGGGGCAGCCTTCCATGAAATACGATTTTCTGGTCGAGACGTATGAAACGGAACGGGTCAAAGTGGTTAGTGTTTGGAGCGAATTCCTGGATGAGGACCTGCCGGTCCGTCCGCGGCAGGCGGACTCGCGCGGCCGCAGCGTTCACGAACAGATGGTGCATCAATGCGTTAGCGAGGATTTGTGGTTCCGCACCATACTCGGCATCGACGTTGGCGCGCCTCCTTTACCGGAGCAAGAAACGCGGATGGAATTCGTGAAGCGCTATGCCAAAGACAGCGGGAAGCGCCTTGCGGCGTTGCGCGCCAAAGACGAGAGCTGGTGGGAGGGGGATACGACGTTCTTCGACGTCAACCGTTCGCGCGCGTGGGTGATGACGCGGCGTCTGACGCACACTGCTCATCATCGCGGGCAGCAGATGGCCATGCTGCGCATGTTGGGGCGCGACGTGCACAGCAACTATGGCCCGACGGCGGACACCGGCGGCCTGATGCAGAACCATGCTCCCACCATTTACGCGTACTCCAACATCGGCGCCCTGTTGGAAGGGGAAGCCGGAGGTGGCGCAAAGTCGGCTTTGCCACATTTCGGCGGTAAGGCCGTCACCGAGCGGCCGGATTCTAAATAGCGCGCCATCCGGTGCGCGGTTGCAAAGCGTCAATAAAATGCCGGCTGTCAATATTCCCGGTAGAGCTCGGGAAACTCTTTTTTGAGGTGGCCTAGTTTCGGCAGATCGTTGTAAACGATGTAGGCCTCGTGCGTGTGACTCTTCAAATAGTCCTGGTGGTACTCTTCGGCACGGTAAAACGCCTGGATCGGCGCGATTTGCGTGACGATCCGCGTGGGATAGACCTTGGCGGCGTCGAGTTGCTCGACGTAGGCGACCGCGATGCGTTTCTGTTCGTCGTTGGAATAGAAAATGGCGGAGCGGTACTGCGAACCGGCGTCCGGTCCCTGTCGATTCAACTGTGTGGGATCGTGCGCTACCGAAAAATAGACCATTAAGATTTGGCCGTAGGAAATCTGCGAAGGGTCGAAGGTGATGCTTACCGACTCGGCGTGTCCCGTAAGGCCGCTGCTCACCATTTCGTATCCGGGAGATTCGACGTGGCCGCCCGAATAGCCCGCGGCTACGGCGGTCACTCCCTTCAGGTGCTCGAACACCGCCTGCACGCCCCAAAAACATCCGCCTGCAAGCACGGCGGTCGCTTGGCTCTTGGTGGAAGCGAGTGGAGCGTCGACAAGCGGCTTGGGGAAGGGAAACTTCGGCTCATTGGGCTTGGCTCCGATGGATCGGACCGCGCTCCAGGCGACAAAAGCTACAATCAAAGCGATGGCCATGCCTCGGCCGATCATGGGGCTACGCACGGTTCTTCTCCTTGCCGACGCCTACCCAGGTATACGTCCGCACGGGTGGATTAGATGTCACCGGGGCAGTTCCGGTTAGCCCGATTGGCGGACGCTTCGCTGACGCGAGGTGCGAATCTGCCAGCTATTCTGGCTTGGTGATGACACCGCAGGCGATGCGCGGTGGTGCGCTACTCGAGGCCTCGCCCGCGACCGCGTGAATGACCATGGCGGTTCCGCCGTTGCTGAAGACGGAGTGGTCGTCGCTACCCAAGGTTACGTTTGGCGCTACTACGGTCACGTGGGCGGTTCCGTCCGCGGCCACGATTAGAGAAAAATCGGGAATATCTCCAGCGGGCACTGCACCGCCGTGATCGCCATGCCCGGCGTGGGCTGGACTGAAGTGCGGTCCGGCGGACTTGAAATCGGGTCCTTCACATTTTGCCATTTGATGAATGTGAAGAGAATGTTCGCCAGACGGCAGGCTCTTGATATCCAGCTTGATCTTCACGCCGTGCGGCGCTGCGGAGAGCACGGCGGTTCCGACGCTCTGCCCTTGTGCGTTTTTGATGTCCACGGTAACCGGCTTGGAAGCCGCCGGGCTGCGGGCCGGCTGTGCGGCAACGGCGCCGCCCGAAAGAAAACACAAACACGCCAGATTGGCGATAATTTTCATCGTACCTCGCTTGTTGTCGTCGGGGCGAATACTCCGGGACTCCCCGGAGTTCGTATCTTTTACTGTACCGAAGCGAGAGCCTCCGCGAAACACAGTGTTGTCAGTCAGGCACTAGCCAAGCGCGTTGCGGCTGCTCGCGATTCACGTGCGTGTTTGTGGCTACCGGCGGATTTGGAACGGAATGCAGGGTTGAGGCATCCTAGGGGTGCTCGCTAGCGCCAGTCCATTAGGAGAAACCATGTCTGCGCGGATTTCATCTGCTGTTGTGTTCGGGTTTCTGCTTTTTCTTCCGTCGATGCTGCCGGCTCAAGTGACCAATGGAAAGAAACCACAGCTTCCGGCTCCGTTTGCCACCAAATCGTCGGGGAATCCCCCGGAGGACACCAAGCCACCGCAAGGATTTCTGCCGGCGGTTCCGCAAGGTTTTCGCGTAAACATCTTCGCGGCGGACTTCAAGGAACCGCGGTGGATCACGGTGGCGCCGAATGGCGATATCTTTTTGGCGGACTCTGGCGCCGGAAAGATCTTCATCTTGCGGGATCCTCAGCGCACCGGGGAAGCGCAACCGCGGGAGGTGTTCGCCACCGGCGTGAATCGCCCCTATGGAATTGTCTTCCACGATGACTACGTGTATGTAGGCGCCACGAACGCGCTTTTGCGGTTCCATTACGATGCGAAAACGTCCAAGCGGCTGGGTGATGCCGAGCATTTGATGGATTTGCCGCATGGCGGCCATTGGACACGTGGTCTGGTCTATAGCGCGGACGGCAAGCACCTTTTTATCAGCATCGGTTCGGAATCGAATGCCAGCATCGAGAGCGATTCGCGCCGCGCCGCCATCACCATCTGCGATCCGGACGGCAAGAACGCGCGGCTTTACGCCACGGGCTTGCGCAATCCGTCGGCAATTGCTCTGGAGCCCACGACCGGCCAGCTCTGGGCAGTCGTGAACGAGCGCGATGGCCTCGGCGACGACCTGCCACCCGATTATTTTACGGCGGTGAAAGAGGGCGGCTTTTACGGATGGCCTTACAGCTATATCGGCGACAACGTAGATCCCCGCGTGAATCCGCAAAAGCCCGAGCTGGTGGCCAAGGCCATTATTCCCGACGTGCTTCTTGGCGCGCATCGAGCGCCGCTGCAGTTCGCGTTCTACACCGGGACGCAATTTCCGGAGATGTATCGCGGCGGGGCGTTCATTGCGGAGCACGGCTCGTGGAACCGCTCCACGCGCGCAGGCTATCAGATCGCGTTTGTTCCTTTCAAGGACGGCAAGCCCTCCGCTGATCCTCAGCCGTTCTTGACCGGGTTGGTTCCCGATCTTGCAAAGAGCAACGTTTATGGCCGCCCCGTGGGAGTCACTGTTGCGCCGGATGGCGCGCTGTTGGTGTCGGATGACAGCGCGGGCGTGGTCTACCGCGTCACGGCGGCGCGATAGATGGCTTGTAATCTTCGGCGTCAGTTAACGATGAGCATGAGTTGCGTGGGCGGTACGGGACCGAGCGGAGATCCGCTTGTGGTCGTGGCCGTCGGCGTCAACGTAATTGTGTACGTGCCTTGCGGCGTCGCCGTCGCACTCGGTTGAGTGACTGGGACGCTTTGCGCAATCGTGCTTCCCCCGCCGCAACCTGCCGCGGCAGACATGGCTATCACTGCGAGACCCGCTAGCGCACCACCGCAGAGCACTCGCCCGCTCCGTGCAGTCCATGGCGTTCTCCGGAAGGTACGCACCAGCATGACCATCGCCCAAACCACCAGCGGCAACGCCAAGCGCAATACCGTGAGTGGTGCAAAGCGCGGCGTGTTTGAAAACGGCATCAGCGCGCCGGCTCCGGTAGTCGCTACGGTCACACGGAACGGAACGCCGATTCCGTTGGTCACTTTCGTCGATGGTGGCACGCTGCAGGTCGCCGCTATGGGCGCGCCGCCGCATCCAAGCGAGACGCTGCCTGTAAAGCCCGGCATGAGTTGCAGGTTGTAGGTTGCGGTTTGCCCGGGGCTAACGGTGGCGGTCAGAGCGCCTCCCGCAACTGCCCCTACTACAAGCACGGGGTTCGCTGTGCCCGCAACCGCGATGGTTTGCGGAGAATTAGGGGCGTCGTCCGTGATCGTGATCGCTGCCGTCCGCGTACCGGCAGCCGACGGCGTGAAAATCAGGCTTAGCGTGCAACTGGCATGTACGGTGTAGGTGGCCGGGGGAGTGCAGCCGTCCGTTATGCTGAAGTCGCCGCGGTTTGCTCCACCGAGATCGATCTTTGCAATGTGCAGCGGAGCGGTACCCGCGCTCGTGACCGTGACCGTTTCGCTGCCGGTCGTGGTGCCTAGCACGGTCGCTGGAAAGGAGACTGCGCTAGGCGCAAGAGCCACTCCAGGCCGCGGCACCGGCGGACCAATACCGCTCCCGCTCAGTTCCACGGATTGCGGAGAGCCCGGCGCGTCGTCCGCTATCGAAATCGTAGCCGTGCGCAGCCCATCTCCGAGCGGTGAAAACGTCACGCCAATCGTGCAGTTTGCGCCAACCGGGAACGCGCCATTGCAACTGCTGATCATAGCGAAGTCGGCGGGATTCGTCCCACCGACCAGAACAGAAGAGATATGCAGGGAGGCCGCGCCCGAGCTCGTGACCGTGACGGTCTGAGAGGTGCTCGTCACCCCTTGCGCCGTGCTCGGGAACGAAACGCTTCCCGGCAGCAGCGTTACGGCGGGTTCGGGCGCCACACCCGTCCCGCTGAGGGGTATCGATTGGGTGCCTCCGGCGGCATTGTCGGAAGTGGTCAGGCTGGCCCGCCGCGCTCCGACCGCTGTGGGCTTGAAAGTCACGCTGATGGAGCAGGTCGCGTTCGCTAAAAGCAGAGCAGGAAGCTGGCAATTAGGAACGGCGCTGAAGTCCAAAGCGTCGGCGCCGGACGGGGCGATTGCATTCAGGCTCAATGGCTGATCGCCCGTGTTTGTCAGACTTACCATGCGAGTGTTGCTGGATTGACCGACGACGACGCTTCCAAAGTCCTCAAACGATGGAAAAATCGCAGCTACGGGACCGCTAACAGCCTGCACGGGCGCGCCTGAAATGGCCAGTCCGCCCAAGCCTCCTTCGGGCGCGACCGAAAACGGCGAACCCTGTACGGGGGAAAGCGCGCCGAATTGCGGGTCGATCTGAAATCCGTGGACGCCGTCGGGCTGCAGCGAATAAATGTATGGGCCTTGGGGATCTGCCGCGGCGCTGCCGGTTTGAAAGCTCAATGTTGGCAGCGGACCTTGCGGCTGCCCCAAGGCCCCGGTCTTTGCGTCGATGGCATACGCGTAGACGCCGGTTCTCTCTTGCACGTACAAGAATTTTCCGGAGCTGTCCACCAGCATCGCCGTCGGGAAATTACGCTGGCCCAAGGTGAGCGGGGGCAGGACGGGTGTCGCGGTGCCATCCGCAGGTGAGACCGGCGCGCTCTCGATGAAACCCTCTTCGGAACCCCAGCCGTCGAAAAAGAAGCGCCCTTGCGGGTCGATCGCGATGGTTCGTTCCCCGGGATTCGTTTTTCCGGTCGTGCCTGGTCCGATCAGTTGCCCTGTCGAAGGGTCGATGGGATATACGCTCGTGGTCCCTCCTAGCCCGACGTACAGAAAGCGGCCTTTCGGATCGGTGACGATGCCAACCGGTGCAGAGGGGATATCCGTGCTGCCCGCGGGATTCGAGGACGAGGGCGCAACAAGCGCCGGGGTTGTGGCGTCGATCCGATACACGATAATCGCGCTCGCTCCGGGAAAATTTCCGTTGCGATAGCCAACGTACAAAAACTGCCCGGAACTTTCGGTCGCCAGGCACACCGGCGATGCCGGCGACGTCGTGGGGTTTTCCGTCGGCCCCGCCGCGAAGGGCGAGCCAGAGACTTCCGTGAGGCTTCCGCCGCTCTGATCGATCTGAAACATGGATATGTCGTTGCTGACCGGATTGACCACGAACAGAAACCGCCCCTTCACATCAATGGCCACCAAGCCGCCTTCCCGGGCATCGGGAAGAGGCGAGCCGATGCCGGAGAGCATGCCGGCCGGGCCCTTCGCGAATCCCGCGATTTCCGAGCTTGTGGCGCTCAGCGGAACCGAGCCGTAGACATATTGTTGTTGCGGGGTTTGTGCGCCTGCGGAAACGGCGCCGATCAGTGCGGCGCTCAAGACCAAGGGGAAGCCCGCGGCTTGCGGGCGCGTGTTGTGGAACGCGCCGCGGCGGAGCACTGGGGAAGAGAGAAAAACTTGCAGGGGCATGGATCTTCCTCGGCCGCAAAAAACGGCGCCAACAACGTTTCTGGGAGGGAAGCTTTTGCGCCCACACCTTAGTCTTTCGAGGTCATGGCGTCAATCAGTATTATCTAGTTAGTACCAGAACGATGGCGTAATTGATACGGGGCCACAATCGACTCTCGAAGTGCTGCAGATTTAGGGGTGAAGGCTCTGTTACATAATTTTAACATTGAGGCTTGGGCTTTTGCGCTACCCTTCACCGCTTATGCAACCCGCGCAACTGGACATCGCAAGACAAGCTGGCACGAACGGCGATCTACTGGTCTCGCGTCTCAGCGGTAAGTTGAGCCTCGAGACGGTCCACGACTTCATTTCCACGATGCGCGCGGAGCCGGCCTCGCGCTTGGTGCTGGATATGAGTGGAGTATCGTTCCTGGACTCCGCGGGAGTCGGAGCGCTCGTTTCGTTGTTCGTCAGCCGGCGCAACCACGGAAAGACGCTGGCGCTGGCCGCCCTTACGCAACAAGGCACGGCCGTGATGCAGGTTTCCGGTCTGCTCAAGCTCCTGCCGGTCTATCCCTCGGTGGAAAAGGCCCTGGCCGAACCCACTTAGTTCGCCTCCCGGTTCTCGATTTGGCGAACACGCAAATCCACATTTCTTCTCGGAGCGCTCTTTTGGGGTGCCCACACGCCGAGGTCGGAAACGTGGGCTAGCTGGGCGTCCAGTTGGGATGGTTGGTGAACAGGCCGTCGACAAATCCGATTTGGTAGCAAATGAACAACCCGAATCCCAGGCTCAGCAGGCCGGATCCGGTGACCAGGCCTTTGTTCAGCCACGCAAACCTGTAGCCCGCAAACGAGAACGGCAGCGCGATCACCGCCGTGATGAGCATCATCCCGGCAATCGTCCCCAGGCCAAAGATGAAGAGATACATAACTGCCCAGCGCGGATCGCGGATGGTGCTGAGCACCAGCAGCGCGACCGCCGCCGAGCCCGCCAGCCCGTGCACGATGCCGACCAGCAGAGGACGCAGGGACTGGTACCAACCCAGCCGGGCGAAGGTCCCGTCGAGCCAACTCGGAGGCGTAAGGCTCTCGCCATGGTGCTCGCTTCCCGGAGCATGCGCATGCCAGTGCAAATGAATCTTGGCGCCATGTTCGTGAACGTGGGCGTGCTCTCCCGTGGTCCGCGGGTGCGCTGGTGAAAACTTCTGGCCCATCCACTTCATTGCACCGGTAAGATTCAGCAGGCCAAGAAGAATCAGCATCAATCCCACGGAAAATTCCATGGTCAGTCCTACGCGTGCGGGAATCACCAGCCCGAAAAGAATAATGCAGGCGCCAACCGCCAAGATGGTCAGAGTGTGCCCGACGCCCCACAAGATGCCGATCAGCCCCGCTTTGAAGATGGAGCGTTCGCGGCTGACGATAGTCGAGACGGCGATCACGTGGTCCGGATCGGTGGCGTGCCGTGTGCCGAGAAGAAAACCAATTGCGAGGATCGCCAGCCCGCTTGTCATCCTGTTTCCTTCCGAGTCTCCGGCCTTCCGGCCTGGAGCTCCCTACGCACGAGGGTTCCTAACTTAGCAGAAAAACGTGGAATCCGATGCGGGGAACCGTGCTTTCGGACGCAGCTTACGACGCCAATCAAATTGGCGTCTTCTCTTCTTTCAAGATGCGCATGAGTTCCGCGGCTGCGTGCGGCAAGCGCGCGCCGCGTCGCGACACGAGGTAGACGTGCCGGGGCATGTTCAACTGCCGCACCTTTACCTCTTTCATCCAGTCGCGTTCGATCTCCCACTGCACGCACATGCGCGGCACGATGGCCACTCCCATGCCCATCTGCACGAATCGCTTGATGCTTTCGATGGTGGGCATCTCGATGGGCATGTTCAGCACGGTGCGATGCCGCGCAAACAGCTCGATGACCCGCCGCCGGAAAGGCGATTCGACGATGTGCCCGATGAAGATCTCGCTGCCCAGATCCGCGACGTCAACCTCGCGGCGCTTGGCCAGCGGATGCTTGAGGGGAACCACGAGCGTCAGCTCATCTTTCAGGATTTCGGTGGCTTGGAGCTGTGGTTCGCGGGGCACGTAGGAAACCGCGCCCACGTCCAGCCGGTAGTTCAGCACCTCATGCGGAATGTCCCTCGAGAACATGCGGTGCACGCGCACCTGCACGCCGGGGTGCGCCTCGCGAAACTGCGCCAGCGCCGGGAGCAGGGCATGGATCGAGCTTTCATTAACCCCAAGCGACAACTCGCCGCGCTTCAGCCCTTCCAGCTCCGTGAGCCCTTTCTTGACCTCGTCGCGCAGGTTCAACAGCCGCTCGGCGTATTCCTTTAGCAGGACGCCCGCATCCGTCAAGCGAACGGGCCGCGAGCCGCGCACAAACAGCGGTTGACCCAAGGAATCTTCCAGCTTGCGGATGCCCAGGCTGATCGCCGGCTGGGTGCGGTACAGGCGCTCGGCGGCGCGCGAAAAGCTTCCTTCCTTCGCGACCATCAGAAATACCTGGAGTTCCCCAAGGTCCACGGCGATTTCCCCCTCCCGGTCAGTATAAGATAGTATTATCAAAAGTAGAATAAAGATAAATTTGACTAGAGGGGTGCCAGTCTGCGTTACTAACGCAGGGAGACTCTATGGACGTTGTACGCATCTTCGACACTACGCTCCGCGACGGGGAGCAATCGCCCGGCTTTTCCATGAACACCGCGGAGAAGATCCGCCTGGCGCGGCAGCTTGCGATCCTCGGTGTGGATGTGATTGAAGCGGGTTTCCCCATTGCGTCCCGCGGCGATCTCGAGGCCGTACGCATGGTTGCCAAGGAAGTGCGCACCGTGCCGATCGCAGCCCTCGCCCGCGCCAGGAAGGACGACGTAACCGCGGCTATTGAAGCTCTGGAGCCCGCCGCAGCGTCCCGCTTGCACATTTTTCTGGCCACCTCCGACCTGCATCTTCGCGTGAAGCTGAATATGACGCGCGAACAGGCGCTGGAAGCGATCGGCTCGATGATACGGTTCGGCCGGCAGCACGTGGGCGAAGTTGAATTTTCGGCCGAAGACGCGGGCCGCACCGATATTGAATTCTTGTGCCAAGTGTGCCGGGTCGCGGTCGATGCCGGCGCCACCACGCTGAATCTGCCGGACACGGTGGGTTACGCCGTTCCGGAAGAATACGGCGCGATGTTCCGGCAGGTGCGTGAATATCTCGGCGATCCGGCGGGCATTACGCTCAGCGCCCATTGCCACGATGATCTGGGCATGGCGGTAGCCAACTCTTTGGCCGCGATTCGCGCCGGCGTTCGCCAGATCGAATGCACGATCAACGGAATCGGCGAACGCGCCGGGAACGCCTCGCTGGAAGAAGTGGTCGTCGCGCTGGCCGTGCGTAAGGATAGCTTCGGCGTGACGACGGGCATACGTCTGGAAGAGCTGTTCCCCACGAGCCGCATGCTGACGGAAATCACCGGGGCACAAGTGGCGCCGAACAAAGCGGTTGTGGGTGCTAACGCCTTCGCGCACGAAGCGGGCATCCATCAGGACGGAATCATCAAGAACCCGCTGACCTACGAGATTATTTCGCCGCAGGCGGTTGGCGTGCCTTCGCGCTCGCTCGTTCTTGGCAAGCATTCCGGCCGCAATGCGCTGCGCGTGAGCCTGCGTGACCTGGGCTACGAGCCGAGCGACGCCGACCTTGCCGAATGCTATCGCCGGGTGACCGCGCTCGCCGACCAGTCCAAGCAAGTGCGACAACGCGACCTGGTCGCGATCGCGCACGAAGTGATGCGCCGCGGAGCAACCGCGCTCGCATCGGAAGCGTCGTCCGCAGCCTGACCTGCCCGCCTCCATGTCCCTGGAGGCAGCAGCAGTGACCATAAACTCACGGGGGAGTGAGTTTGCCGCAAGACGCCACCGCGGCGTGCTACGATTTTTCCTTGACCGGGGTTTTTCATGAAAAAGACCATTGTTCTGCTGCCGGGAGACGGCATCGGGCCGGAAGTCACTCGCGCTGCCGCAATTGTGCTCCGCGAAACGGGTCACGAGTTCAACCATCAGTTTGAGTTTGAAGAGCTTCCGATTGGCGGCGCCGCCATCGATGCCGCCGGCACACCTCTTCCGAATGCGACGCTGGATGCCTGCCGAAAAGCCGACGCGGTCTTTCTCGGCGCGGTCGGCGGCCCGAAGTGGGATGCTCTGCCGGTTGGAAAGCGCCCGGAAAGCGGCTTGCTGGCACTGCGCCAGGGTCTCGGGCTCTATGTAAACGTTCGTCCGATCAAGCTTCTTGAACCGCTGCGCTGGATTTCACCGCTCAAGCCGGAACGCCTGGGCGATCTCGACATCGAAATCGTGCGGGAACTCGCGGGTGGGATGTATTTCGGCGAGCGCGGAAACACGGTGGAAAAGGGCGTGGAGCGGGCCTTCGATACCGAATCGTATTCCACACCGGAAATCGAACGCATCGCGACATTTGCTTTTGCCCGGGCGGAGAACCGCTCGCGACGCGTGTGCTCCGTCGACAAAGCCAACGTTCTGGCAAGCTCGCAGCTTTGGCGCCGCACTGTCACTTCGGTCGGGGCCGCTTACCCAGATGTTCGGCTCGAGCACATGTACGTGGACAACGCCGCCATGCAGCTCACGCTGAAGCCGTCGCAATTCGACGTCCTGCTCAGCACCAACATGTTCGGCGATATTCTCAGTGATGCCGCTGCGGCGCTGGTGGGCTCGATCGGTCTGGTTCCCTCGGCAAGCTTTGGGTCGAGCGCCCCTCTCTTTGAGCCGATTCATGGCTCCGCCCCATCCCTTGCGGGCACCGATTCCGCGAATCCCATAGGCGCCATTCTGAGTGCCACGATGATGCTGCGCGACGCCTTTGGCCTGTCGCTGGAAGCCGACTGGGTCGACCAGTCTTTGCTCCGCGTTCTGGGCGGCGGCTACCGCACCTCGGACCTTGCCGGACCTGGCGGGCGCATCGTCAGCGGATCGGTGTTCACCGAGATGCTCCGCGAAGAAATGCAGCGCACCCTGGAACACGCCGAACGCTACGGCTGGGGCGTCTAGTCTGAAAACTGACCCACTACCTGGAATCCGCAGTTCTTGCTAGAAGTCTCTGAGAATGCTACTTTTACACTTTCCCAGGCAGCCGACGGCGCGCTTCGTCCGGATGCCACACGGCAGTGTGGAGGCAGCTTTCGGTAGCCAAATCGTGACACGTCATTCAGGGTGAGGGTGCGTCCCCAACACCGCTTGCGCGACCTTGGAGACTCACGCTTTGTGGTTTACCGTTGAATAGTTGTTCGTTGCCATGACCAACCTCCCAGCCAACTCGAAGAGTGTCCCTAAAGGGGCGCCGGGCGGCGTGACCTATTGGCGCGTTGAGGGTTCGCTGCTCGAAGTCGGTGCGTTGCGTCCCGTCGGTTTTTTCACGTGGAACGCGCAGAGCTTTGCGGAGCGCTGGGCGCGCCGGGCTGGGATGGCCGGAATGGCGTTGTTGCGGCCGTTTGCTTACGCCGCAAACCGGACGTTCGCTACGCGGTTTCTGCACACGCTGCTGCGCGGCGTCAGTCAAGACCGGCTCGATCTTCTAGGTGAAGAATATTTTCAGTACGTCCTCCGGCCGCAGCTTCGCCGGGAAGCGGCCGAAAAGCTTCTCGAAGCCGTTCGACGCGGCGAGCGAGTCGTTCTGGTGGGACAACTGCTCGACCACATCCTCCGCCCGCTGGCGAATCACTTCGGCATCGAGTCGTTCGTCTGCAATCGGCTGGAATTTCGCGATGGTCACGCCACCGGCCGGCTGCTTGATCCCGTGGTGCGTCCGCGCGGACCGTTTGCGTGGCTGGCGAGTGGTTCCATCGACGGCCGCATTGCCCGGGGAAAATTGCTTGGCCAGCTAGGGTGGTCGAACGAGTCCGCGCGTCTCGAATCGGCCGCGCAAACCGCCGCGCGCCCCATACCTCCCACAGGCAGGGGTGTCGCGGCGTTTGGCGATGTGCCGCGCGTCGACCGGCTTTCTGTTCGAGAGACGCTTGCCAATCGTCATATCCTGCTCGTTGGCGTCACCGGCTTCATCGGCAAAGTCTGGCTCGTCGATCTTCTCGAAAATGTTTCCGATATTGGCAAGATTACGTTGCTCATCCGCCGCAACCGGACCACCTCTGCCCAGCGCCGCTTCGAAAAGATTGTCGAGGAGTCACCGACGTTTGACACTCTGCAGGAACGCTCCGGCCGCCATCTCGGCGCATTCTTAAAAGAAAAAGTCGAAGTCGTCGAAGGTGACGTCAGCCAGCCCGGCCTGGGCCTCACGGAAGAAACTCAGGCACGCCTGGCGAAGTCGCTCGACCTGATCGTCAACAGCGCGGGCCTCACCGATTTCAATCCCGATCTTCGGGAAGCGCTGGCCTCTAACGTGGATTCGGCGCTTCATCTCCTCGACTTCCTTCGCAAATGCAATCACGCGGGTTTGATGCACCTCTCGACCTGCTACGTAGTGGGCATGCGCGACGGCCGGGTGGGCGAAGAGCTTCACGACAACTACAATCCCGCGGGCGATTCCGATTTCGATGCCGAGCGCGAAATTGAGTCTTTGCGGGAAATGATTGGGCGTGTCGAAGAGCGCTCCGAGAGTCCGGAGCTGACTAAGGCCCTGCGCCGCCAGCAACTCGGCCGCGGCGGAGACGAATCCTCCGTGCCCGCGGCGGAACTCGACGGCGTTTTGAAACGCAACCGCGTTCGCTGGTCGCGCAACCGGCTTATCCGCGCGGGCATGCGCCGCGCGCGGCATCTCGGCTGGCCGAACATCTACACCTTTACCAAGAGCCTCGGTGAGTCCATCCTGGCGCGGCACGGGCGTGAACTCCCGATTGCCGTCGTTCGTCCGTCGATCGTCGAAAGCTCGATGCGTTCTCCCTTTATCGGCTGGAACGAAGGCATTAACACTTCCGGCCCGCTTTCCTATTTGCTGGGCACGAATTTTCGTCAACTCCCCACAAACGAACGCAAATGCCTCGACGTGATTCCCGTGGATATGGTTTGCCGGGGCATGACGCTGATCGCCGCCGCGGTGATGGCGCGGCGCAACGCCCGGATGTATCAACTGGCGACCTCGGCGATCAATCCGGTCAACATGGGCCGCAGCATTGAGCTGACCGGGCT
>JBGOVR010000180.1:0-8512 GCA_041478205.1 Candidatus Acidiferrum sp. | reverse complement strand
TTCTGGCCCGCAGGACGCGCCTTCCGAAGTTCCGCGGCCAGCCCTTCCAAAGTTTTATTCACGTCGGCGGCAAACGCGCGAAACTCCGGCCGCACCACCGGCCGCTTGCCAGGCAGAATGCCTGCCTCCACGGACATCACCGCGTGCACGAAGCGGTGCGAGATCGCCAGCATCCCGAGCAACAGCTCCGCCTCCTCTGCGCGGGTTCCCGGCTCCGCCTGCATGCGATCGACGGAGGCCACAGCGTTCGTCCGTCCGCGTCGTGCCGCCAGCCGCGCTTTGTCCAGTTCCGCTGGGTTCGCTTCGCCTTCCCGCGTCAGCGCGTCTACCACCGCGGAGAAGTACGCGCGGTACGCATCCAGCAATCGCGCCAACATTTCTGCCACTTGTGTTCGTTCCCAGGTCGGCCACACCGCGTATGCCGCCAACGCCAGCGCCCCACCCGCGATGGTGTTGATGCCGCGCGCCAGAATCAGATCCTTCGGCGCCGCGCCCGTGAAGGAAATCATCAGCACCACCAAGGCGCTCACGGCCGTTCCGAAAATTCCGTAATTTGCTGGCCCGACCCAGCGAAGCAAAAAAACGAAGGCACCGATGAGCACAACCTCCAACCCGATTCCCGGCGGCAGAAAATGAAACATCGCCGTCGCCAACAAAAGTCCCGCGATGGTGCCCGCGATGCGCAACAGCCCGCGCGTAAACGTCACGGTGAACTCCGGCTTCAGAACGATCACCGCGGTCATTGGCAGCCAATACGCTCTCGGCGCACCCAGACCGCGCGAAAGCGTTTCCGCGAGGGCCACGGCGCTCGCCAGGCGAATCGCATGGCGGCACACCGCGGATTGCAGGCTCAGATTGGCAGTGACGCGCGCCAGGCTCCCGGTAAAACGCATGCGCCACGGCCGCGCCTTTTCCCGCTGCTCCATCGCCGCCAGGCCCGCCGGCGTGGCGTCTCCCGTCATGCGCATCGCGGCGCGCAGTTGCCCCGCCAGCGCATCCATTTGATACAGCGCATCACGAATCACCGCGGCAAGAAAAGTGCGCTGCGGCGTTTCGCTTCCTCGCAGAGAGTCGATGGCCGCGCTCATTTCGCTCAGCCAGGATTCATTGGCCGCCAAGGGCGCGTTGCGCTCGAGCGACTCACCGATCGCGATCATCACGCGGGCGGCGGATTCCAGAAAACTTTCGACCATCTCCGCGGGCGCGAAGCCGAATTTCTCACGGCGCATGCGTCGGAGCAGGCGGCCCAGCGTGAACAAGCGCAGCCGGATGCGCTCGGCCTGGCCCAACAGCGCGCGGAATCTTTCGCTCTCGATGCTGTGATCCGACGCTCGCGCCGCCAACGCCTCTTGCGCGCGCGTGCTGGGCTCCGCCGGAGGAGGCGCCTTCATGAGTTCCGCGGGCGAAGACGCGGCCCGCCCGAGCGCCGCGTATAAATTCGCCAGCGCGCGTCGCTCCGGTTCGTAGATGCGCACCGGCCACAGCGCCAGCGACAGCAGCGTCTGGATCACGCCGCCCACGAAGGCCAAGCCGCCAGCCTGCAACGCGCGTTCCGGCGTGAGCGATTGCGCGGAATACACGATCAGGACAACCAAGCTGATCACGCCCAAGCCTTCGGCGTTGGTTCCGAGAGCAATCGCCATGCCCGAGCCGAAAGCCCACACCATGGCGAGCGCGACGGCCGCGGCGTTGTGATGACCGGCGAGTCCTCCCGCCATCACGGCGATGGCGCACAGCGCGCTCGATGCCAGCATGCGCTTGGCGCGCTGGCGGTAGGGGTCGTGGCCGTCCGAATACGCCACGTTCAGCGCGCCGCTGGCCACCGCCAGCCCGCCGAGCGGCATGCCCATGGCGATCCCTGCCGCCAGCGGGACGGAAACGCCCGCGGCATTGCGCAACGCGATCCATGGCTGCATCTTGGCGGTGTCCACGCGGAGCGCGCCGCGCCAAAAGGATTGCCACTTATTCAGCTGGGGAGTTTTTTCGATTTTCGTTTCGCGCGAGCCCGCGGCGTCCGCTTGACCGCCCGTACCGGGCGCGGCGCCGCCGGATTCCGCGGCATGCTGTGCGCTGCCGTGAGGGCCACTCGCGGTGATGCCGGTGTCGCCCTGGTCGCGGCTTTCCTCCGCGTCCAGCTTTTCTTCGCGTTCCATCGTTCTTTCAGGATAATCGAGTCGGCGCGATTCCGTGCCAGCATTTGCAACCGCCGGGCACAACGTGTCGCGCCCCTATGAGCAGCCAATTCGGCGCCGCTCGCGGGGAGCGCCGCCGTCGTAACTTTCGCGGCGGGCAGGGCATCTCATTAGAAAATTCATCTGAGGGAGCCATCATGCAGAAACGTCATCTGGGAAAGAACGGACCGCTGGTTTCGGCGCTGGGACTTGGTTGCATGGGCATGTCGGAGTTTTACGGCGCGCGCGACGACGCCGAGTCGATCGCTACGATTCATCGCTCCGTTGAGTTGGGCATCACGTTTCTCGACACCGCGGACGTGTACGGCTACGGCGACAACGAAGTGCTGGTCGGCAAGGCCATTCGCGGCATTCGCGACAAGATTTTTCTGGCAACGAAGTTTGCCATCGTGCGCGACAAAGCGAATCCGGGCGTTCGCGGCGTCAGCGGCAAACCGGAATACGTGCGCGCGTCTTGCGATGCCAGTCTGAAGCGGCTGGGGGTCGATACGATCGATCTGTATTACCAGCACCGTGTGGATCCGAACACGTCGATCGAAGAAACGGTTGGTGCGATGGCCGATTTGGTGCGCGCGGGAAAGGTTAAGCACATCGGCCTGTCCGAAGCGGGTCCGGGCACGATACGGCGGGCGCACGCTGTGCATCCCATCGCCGCGCTACAAACCGAATACTCGCTGTGGACGCGCGATCCCGAAGATAAAGTTCTCGCCACCACGTATGAGCTTGGCATTGCGTTCGTCGCGTACAGTCCGCTGGGGCGTGGATTTCTTACCGGGCAGATCAAGCGGTTTGAGGATTTTGCCCCGGATGATTACCGGCGGAATTCACCGCGCTTTCAGGGTGAGAATTTCCGGAAAAATTTGGATCTCGTGGCGCGAGTAGAAACCATTGCCAAGGAAAAGAAATGCACGCCGGGGCAACTGGCGCTCGCGTGGCTGCTCGCGCAAGGCGAAGACATCATTCCCATTCCGGGGACGAAGCGCCGCAAGTATCTTGAGGAAAATGCCGGGGGGTTGGACGTGAAGCTTACGGCGGAGGATTTGCGGCGGATTGACGAGGTGGCGCCGCACGGGGCGGCGGCCGGCGAGCGTTATCCGGAGCATATGATGACGCTTGTCAACCGGTGAGCGGCACACGAGTCTGAAATATCCCGCGATGGGGCGCAGCAGTGCTGCGCCCCTACAAAAGTCTTGGGTGGTTCGCCGGGCTGAAGCCCGGCGCCTACAGAGAGAACAAAGCGCGCGTGCCGCGAGGGTTGCGTTTCCGCGGGCGGCGCGTGTTGCGTTCAGCGGCCGCCGGTGCGGAGCGAGGGGAGCGTGAACTTCGGGGTGACTTCTTTGCGCTTGGACCAGTCGTGGTAGGTGTGGCATTCGAAGCAGCGCGATTCGGCGTGGTCGGGGCCTGGCGCGTGGCACGTTTGGCAAGTCGCGATACCCGGCAGCAGCACATCCGTTGTTTGCGTGCTGGCTAGCGCCTTTTCGTGGCAGCTTATGCAGGTGAAGCCGCGGTGCGCGTCGTGATCGAATTTGGCGTGCGGCATCCATTTGGTTGTGACGTTCGACGGCGCGACCTGCGGAAGCGGAGCGAGAACCTGCGGGGCTGAGTCCTGCACTTGGGGCAAGGAACTGCCGTTCGCCTGCGTCAGCGTGTGGCATTGATTGCAGGTTTTGCGCCAGAGAAGTTCTTCGGCGTCGGCGGTGCGCTCGGTGACCCACTGTGCCGGAGTGAGGATGCGTACTTCCGGTGGAATCGGCTTGCCGGTGAGATCGCGCTTCGGATCACGCACCACGCGCACGTCGCCGGGGTGCGCCGCGATGTACTCCTGAAAGTTCTTCAACAAAAATGCATGCACGACTTCGGGTTTGTCGTGCGGGACGCCTTCGTCGAAGCGCTTGTCGAATGCGAGCAAATGACACGACGCGCAGGCCGTCGCGAATTTCACCGGCGTCATCAATTCGCGGCCCGTCATCGGAGAATGAGCGGCGAGCGTTTCTGCTTTTATGGCACGAAGTTCGCCTTCTTCGGTGTAGGTGGGCTTCGCGGTGACATATTTCGTGTCGGCGTAAGCCCATTGCGCAGAGACGGCGGCGGGCCGGTGGCAATCGGAGCACTCCATCTGAACGAGCGGGCCGTTGGGGCCGCGGCGGATGGGTTTCAGGTGGATGGCGTGGTTCAGCTTGATGGTTTGCGGGTCGCGCTGGCCTTCACGGAGTGCGGCGAACTGCGGGTGGCCGTCCTGGAGGCTGCTGATGTGTGCCACGTACTTCGGCAAGCCGCCGTTGGTCCTGAGATCGCTGTGGCATTCCGCGCAGGTTTGATTGGCTGCTGCGGTGATGTTTCTGCGACCGCGATGTTCGGTGTGGCAGGTGGCGCACTCGAGCGTTTTCACCTGGCTAGCGTGGTGCACCGGTCCGTCGTGGCACGAGAGGCACGCGCTGTCCGTGGCTTTGGCGGAGAAGACGCCGGCTTGTTGGAGGTGGCAGGTGGCACACTCTTTTTCCAGAACGGCGTGGGCGGCGCTCATACGGCCGCTGGAGTAGACGCGGGAATCTTTTGCGAAGGTGCGCCAGGCGATCCAGGTTAGGGCGAGGAGCGGGAGGAGGAGCCTTAGCCAGAATTTGGCGCGCTTGTACGGGGACGGCCTCTTGAAATAGTTGAGGTCGATGCGCTGGGCGAGCTTTTTTGTTGTGCGTGTTCTGGCCACGGTCGTTTGTTATTCAACCCCAGAGTCGTCGATGATCCGATACAGCTTGCTCAATCGGGGCGCAGCATGCTGCGCCCCTACGAAGAATAGCGGAGCGCCATTACTGCGTGGATGGCGCCTAGCAAAATTAACGCGAGCGAGAGCGGGATGTGCAGGAGGAGCCAGCCGTGGAGCCAGTGGTGCAAAAGCTCCTGGCGGGACAGTTGGCGCGCTTCGTCGCAAATGTCTTGTAAATCTTCGAGCGTGGCATGCGCTGCGGGGGGCAGCAGCGTGCGCAGGCCGGTGAAGGCGTTGCGGGCTTTGTCGGCGTTTGCCAGGCGGGATCCGCGCTGTTTGGGTAGCTCGAGAAAAGGGCGCATTTCATTCAGGTAGAAGCGGCGCAGCGGGGCGCTTTCTTCTTCCGAGAGGAGAAGAATTTCTGTTGCGGCAGCGACTGCGGCGCCGCCTCCCGTCGTGGTTATCGTGGTCATGGAGCGCATGGCGGTAAACCCGCCGGCGCGCTGGCCTGCGTCTTGGGCGCCTTTTGAGAGGCCCAGGGAGCCGCAGAGGGCTTCGACGTCTTTGTCCGCTTCTTCGCGCAGGAGTGTGCGCACGTTGCCGATTTCCGCGTAGATGGTTTCGAGGGGAACGTCCGCAGTCATCAGGCGAGGGACATAGTTTTGCAGGACCGCGCCGAAGACGCCGCTGGCTACCGTGATGATGAGGAGCCACATCAGGACTTTCGTCAGCGTGCCGCCAAAATGGAAGCCGCCGTGGAAGAGGATGAGCGGGAGGCTCAGGAGGCCGAGCCAGAGATGGCCGCGCATCCAGGCTTGGGCGCGGCCGAGGCGCCAGACGTGGACACGCTTTCGGGCGCCGAGGAGACCGGCGAAGATCATGAAGGCGAAGCCGAGGATGCCGAAGGCGAGACCGATGGTGCTGCCGCCGCGGGGGCCTTGCGGGGAGTTTACGGCGTAGAAGACATAGACTGCCGCGGACGCCGCTAGAATTACTAGCGAGGCTACGGCCCAGGCGCGTTGGGATCTGTCTATGCGCACTTTAGAAGGTCCTTCTCAGACGTCGAGGTTATGCATGAAGTTGGCCGCGGGCCGGCAGGGATGCCGACGCTACCAGGTGTTGCTTCAGCGGGCACAGGCTGAAGCCTATGCCACTTGGCACGAGAAGTCGTCATTTTACGGAGCCTTGGCCGAGCATGTTGGCGAAGAATTCGCGGGGGTCGACGCGATGGGCGGCGTCGTGGGGGCAGGCGTAGACGCAACTTGGTTCTTCCAGGTTCGTGCAGAGATCGCAGGAAGTGGCTTTTTGCTTGACGACGGCTTTCTTGCGTCCAGGGCGCTCGGGATCGTCCGCGATGACTTCGAAGGGATGCAGGTTGATGTTGCCGTAGGGACAATTGCGGGCGCAGAGGCCGCAGCCGATGCACCAATCTTCGATAATGACTTCGAGAGAATTGCGGCGGCGGATCGAGCCGACCGGGCAGCCGACCATGCACAGGGGATCGCGGCATTGGCGGCAACTGGTGGCGACGAGATATTGATCGAAGCGCAGACCTTCGCGCACGAGGCGGGTGACGCCGTCGTGAGCATCGGCGCAGGCGTTCACGCAAGCGTCGCATCGCGTGCAGTTCTCGAGATCGAGGATGAGGAGGCTCTGCGCTTCCATCAGTCCTTGCGAGAGGAACTGATCGATGGGGACGTTGTGAACCATTTGCATGCGCTGCTGGTTTGCGGCGCGGCGTTCTTCGGCGACCTTTTGGAGGCCCTGGCGGACGCTGGGGAAGCGCTCGACCATCTGGCGGAAGTCGTCGCCGGAGACACGAACCAGCTCGACGTGATCGAGCGCGGTGCACGTTGCGGTGCGGACACCGCCGCCTAGCAGACCAATCTCACCGAAATAATCGCCGCGCGAGAGATATGCCAGAACGAGTTCGCCGCCGGGATAATTCTCCGAAACCTTCACGAAGCCGATGCGCACGAGATAAAAACTGTCCGCGGGATCGCCTTGGCGGCAGATGACCTGGCCCGGCGCGAAGCGTTGCAGCTCGACGCTTTCTTTGAGGTGCTCGATAAAGTCCGGCGCGAGGTCCGCGAACATGGGGACGCCGCGAAGATGATTTTCGAGAGCGCGGCGGCGGTAGTTCTGATCGAGCGCGGTTCGGAAGGATTTATTCTTCATCATGATGTCGAGGACGTTGCGAAGCATCTCGTAGGCCACGACATCGGATTCCGCGCGCACGGTGGCAGAGCGCGGATAGAAATTCATGCAAGTCATTTCGCCGAAGAGGTCGCCGGGACCAAGCTCGGCGACGGGGTGTTCGTAGGACAGGTCGACCGAGGCGTCGATGGGAATGGTGCGGTCGCGAGTTTCGCCTTCGCGCTTGTCGTTTTCGCGCGGGGTGAGCGTGCTGGTCAGGCGCTTGAAAAACCCTTTTGCGCCGCCTTGCGTTTTGACGTGGGCGATCGGCGAGGAGATGGAAACCTGGGCTTTGCCTTCGACAATGTAAAAAGCCGTGGAGCCGAAATCGCCTTCGCGGCAGATTATTTCGCCGCGGCGGAAATTTCGCTTCACGATCGCGCCACGATTGAGTTCGAGGAACGTTCCGGAGACGCCCTTGAAGACCGGCAATTTCAAGAGCTCTTCAGCTTCCAAGCCTTGCGCTCCGGACCCGGTGGAAATGGCGGTGCCGACGACGCTCTTGTTCGTGAGCGCGCCGGTGGGGCACGAGACCATGCATTCGCCGCAGGAGATGCAGGTGGACTCGCCCATCGGGGAGTTCAGGTCGAAGGCGATGTCGGTGGCGTAGCCTTTGCCCATGCGGCCGAGAACGAAATTGTTTTTGATTTCGTCGCAGCCGCGAATGCAGCGGTCGCAGAGGATGCAGGCATCGTGATCGACGGCGATGGCCAGGGAAGATTCATCTTTGCCGCGCGACACCGAGCGTTTGGCGAAACGCGGCTGGTTGATGCCCGCGGCCTTGGCGTGGGTTTCTAGCTCGCAATCACCCGAATGTTCCTGACGGGCGCATGGGGTCGGATGATCCGCCATGAGAAGTTCGAGGACGGTTTTCCGGGCGTTGAGGACTTTGTCGGAATTCGTGACCACCTTCATGCCGGGGTCGACGGGGCGGACGCAGGACGCGGTCAGGACGCGGCCGCCGGCTTCCACGAGGCAGAGGCGGCAGACACCGACGGGCGTTTCGTTTTGCAGATGACAGAGGGTGGGGATGGCGACGCCGTTCATGCGGGCGGCGTCGAAGACGCTGGTGCCGGCGGGAACCCGGACGGGTTGGCCGTCGATGGTGAGGTCGATCAGACCGGGAGGTGTTGTGGTTGCGCTCATAATAAAATCGAAACTAGAAACTAGAAACTAGAAACTAGAAACTAGAAACTTGTAACACACCGCCGCCGGCTGGAAGTCGACGCTACCAACCATACTACGGGCGAATGCCGACGCGTTGCGCCTCGCTTGCCTTGGCAGCGGCGGTGAAACAGATTCCGCTGGGACATTGGCCTTTCAAGGCGTGGGCGTCTACCTCCGCGCGAAAATGTTTTAGCACGGATTGAATGGGGGCTGGGACGATTTGTCCCAGGCCGCAAATCGAGGCGAGGCTCATGGC
>JBGOVR010000238.1:0-4640 GCA_041478205.1 Candidatus Acidiferrum sp. | reverse complement strand
TCGGTGAACGCCGTGCTCTGGCAGACCATGGTGCACAACAGCTATCACGTCGGACAAATCGCGATGATCCGCCGCTGCCTGGGATCGTGGCCGCCATCAGGCGGCGGCGATACGTGGTGAGCGCGATTCGCAACGCCCTCCACCCGCTTTGAAGGTCACCCGCCCCGATTTGCGTCCCGGAGTATAATGAAGGTTTCGGCAGACGCTCGCGAACCTGCAGGAGACTTCCCTCATGAAATTCAAGCTGCGAAGTAGCTACCAGCCTCGTGGCGACCAGCCGACCGCCATCGAGCAGCTAGTGCGCGGAGTCGAAGCGGGCGAAAAGCACCAGGTGCTCCTCGGCGTCACCGGTTCCGGCAAGACCTTCACCATGGCCAAAGTCATCGAGGCGGTGGATCGGCCCGCCCTGATTCTCGCCCACAACAAAACCCTCGCCGCGCAGCTCTATCACGAGTTCAAAGGCTTTTTTCCCGAAAACGCCGTCGAATATTTCGTCAGCTACTACGATTTTTATCAGCCGGAAGCCTACGTTCCCTCCGCGGACCTGTACATCGACAAGGAAGCCACCATCAACGACGAGCTCGACAAGTTGCGCATGAGCGCCACCCGCTCGCTGTTCGAGCGCCGCGACGTGATCATCGTCGCCTCGGTCTCCTGCATCTACGGCCTGGGCTCGCCGGAAGCCTATTACGGAATGCTGGTGATGATCGAAAAAGGCCAGCAGACCCCTCGCGAGGCCCTGCTCCGTCGCCTCGTGGACATTCAGTACGAGCGCTCCGAAGACTTGCGCCGCGGCACCTTTCGCGTGCGCGGCGACATGATCGAGATTTATCCGACCTACGAAGATCAAGGCTACCGCATCGAGATGTGGGGCCAGCAGATCGACGCCATCCGCCAGATCGATCCGCTTACCGGTGAAGTCCGCGCCGGCCGGGAAGATTTGTCGCGCGTGCCCATCTATCCGAAGACGCATTACGTGATGCCCGCAGCGCAGCGCGAGCGCGCCATCATCGGCATCTACGACGAGCTGGAATGGTGGAAGAAAGAACTGGAACGCCAAGGAAAATTCGTCGAAGCCCAGCGCGTTACGCAGCGCACGCTCTTCGACATCGAGATGATGCGCACCGTGGGTTACTGCCACGGAGTGGAGAATTATTCGCGCCATTTGAGCGGCCGCTTGCCCGGCGAAGCCCCGCCAACTCTCCTGGACTACTTGCCGCAGGATTTCTTGCTCTTCATCGACGAGTCGCACCAAACCGTCGGGCAAGTGCGCGGCATGCACGCCGGAGATCGCTCGCGGAAAGAGACGCTGGTAAATTACGGCTTTCGCATGCCGTCCGCGCTGGACAACCGGCCGCTGACGTTCGAGGAGTTCGAGCACCGCATCAACCAGGCGCTGTACGTGTCGGCCACGCCCGGGCCGTACGAGCTGACAAAATCCGGCGGTGTTTTTGTCGAGCAAGTAATTCGGCCCACGGGCTTGGTCGATCCGCAGGTGGAGATTCGCCCGGTCAAGGGGCAAGTGGACGACCTGCTGGAAGAGATTCGCGTGCGCGCGGAACGCAACGAGCGCGTGCTGGTCACCACGCTGACGAAGCGCATGGCCGAAGATCTGTCCGAATATTTTACCGAGATTGGTGTGCGCTGCCGGTATCTGCACTCGGAAGTGGAAACGCTGGACCGCATCAAGATCTTGCGCGATTTGCGGCGCGGCGAATTCGACGTGCTGATCGGCATCAACTTGTTGCGGGAGGGCTTGGATCTGCCGGAAGTATCGCTCGTGGCCATTCTGGATGCGGACAAAGAGGGCTTCCTGCGCAGCGCGACCTCGCTCATCCAGACCATCGGACGCTGCGCCCGCCACATTTCTGGCCGCGCCATTCTCTACGCCGACAGGCGCACCGCCTCGATGAACCTAGCCATCAGCGAAACCGACCGCCGCCGCGAAAAGCAGGTGGCCTACAACAAAGAGAACAACATCACGCCCGAATCGATCGTGAAGTCGGTAGACATGGAGCTGGCGCGAATCGTCGAAGCCGACTACGTGACGGTGCCGATCGACGATGTCGCCCTGGACGCTGCCGCCTCGAACGTCAAGACCGAAGAGCAGTTGGCGCAATTACTCCAGCAACTCGAAACGCAAATGCGCGAAGCCGCCAAAAAATTCGAATTCGAAAAAGCCGCCCAACTCCGCGACCGTATCCGTTCCTTGAAGCAGCGCGACCTAGCCGGTTTTTTCTCGACCGAACAAACACCCACTCCCGCCGCCGACGCCGCCCCCTAACCACATTCTCTGGTCACGCCGGCATCTTTGCGTAACACCTGCAACACCACTTCCGCCACCGGCGGTCGCTCTCAATTTCTTTCGGTGTCTCCGGCCCCCGTCCGCTCTTCACACCACGCCCCGCTTCAACTCCTCCAACGGGTAAAACGTCCCCCTCCACGTAACTCCCCCATGCCACAACGTAACCACCGTCGACCGCAGCAACATGTAACTGAAAAGGACGGCCCCCAACGGATGTGTCAACGCGTACAACGGCGAAACCCGCATCACCATATCCACTCCCACATGAAAACCAAGTGCAATCACCACCGCGATCCCCGCAAAAACCCGCACCCACCCGTGCCCGAAAATCACGCCCACAAACGGCGCCACGTTCAGCAACAACATCCCGGCGATCGCCACAATGACGAACGGCAGGCGGTATCCCAACCCGGCAAAAAAGTTCTTCGTCACGCCCCGGACCAAATTCCCGAGCCCCGCGTGCCACCGCACCACCACCGCATCCTGCGCGACTCCCACGCAAGTGCGAAATCCAGATTGCTTCACGAGTTTTCCCAGCTTCATATCGTCTACCACTTCCATCGCCAGCCTGCCGTGCGTGCCGCAGGCTTCGTAGGCCGAGCGTTTGATGAGTTGAAAGGCGCCAACGCCCACATAGGCGCGCGAATGCGGATTGCTGACGCGGTAGGGATCGGTGGCGATATGAAAGGCCAGCCCGAAAAAAGTGATCAAGACTTTTTCCCAGAAGCCCACCATCTCGACGTCGCCAAACAACGTCAGGTGATCGAGATCGCGTTGCTGGGCCAATGTGACCGCGCGGCGAAGGACTTCCGGTGCAAAGCGCACGTCCGCGTCCGTGAAAAGAAGCCAGTCTCCCGTTGAATTTTCGTAGGCATTCTGAAGCGCATGAGGCTTGCCAAGCCATCCCGGCGGCAATCCGTTGACGTGCACCACTCGCAGCCGGCTGTGCCGGCCCGCGAAGTCGTCGAGAATGCGACCCGTGGAATCCTGCGAGCGATCGTCAACCGCCACGATTTCGAGATGCGGGTAGTCGATGGCGGCCAACGTAGCGAGCGCCGCCGGCAGTTTTTCTTCCTCGTCGCGGGCCGCAAACAGCAGCGAGATGCGCGGACAATCGGCATCCTCCGCGCTTGCGAAGTCTTTGATCCAGGGGAGATGCAGCGAGCCGTAGGCTACACGGAGGCCGTGAAAAACCCAGAAAAAGGCGATGAATCCAAACAGGACGAGTACCAAAAAGTGCATGGTGATTGGTGTTAAGCGCTGGCCTCGGGTTATCCTAACACACGATGCAGGAGACGCTGGCGATCGTGGGCCCAGGACGTGTGGGACGCGCACTGGGCCGAAGGTTGCGCGAATTGGGCTGGCGGATCGGCGCGGTCGTTGCGCGAAGTGAAGCCGGCGCGCGGAGAGCGGTACGATTTATTGGTGCGGGATCGGCCCACGCCGGGATGCCCCGGCGGATTTTGACCTCCACGGTAATCTTAATCGCGACGCCCGACGGCGCCATTGCCGAAGTAGCACAACAACTGGCACGAATTGGCGCCGAGGAGTTGCGAGGAAAAGTTGTCCTGCACACCAGCGGCGCTCGGGATGCCAGCGTGCTGAGTCCGTTGCGTGACTGCGGTGCGGCGATAGGGTCGATGCATCCGTTGCAGACTTTCAGCGGCGTGAGCGTGCCTCCGCTGGAAGGCCGGGTTTTCGCCATCGAGGGCGACGTCATGGCCGTGCGGACCGCAAGGAAGATCGCAAGAGCGCTTGGCGGTGCGCCGATGCAAATCGATGCGCCAGACAAGCCGTTGTATCACGCGGCGTGTACCCTCGCCGCGGGACACGCGCTGGTTGTCGTGGAAGCCGCCGTCCAACTGATGATGTCGCTGGGCATGAAGCGAGGTGAGGCCGTGCGGGCCCTGCTGCCGATGACCCGGCAAGTGCTCCAGAACTGTGAACGGCTGGGGCCGCGAGCCGCGTGGACGGGACCCCTGGCACGAGGAGATTATGGAGTGGTCGCCACACACGTGGGTGCGTTGCAGCAGTATTCGCTGGAATATAAAGAGGCCTACGAAGCGTTGAACCGCTTGGCGGAGCGCTTGTTGGCGCGGAATGCCACGGAGGCACTCGCAACCATCGGAGAGGCTTCGGGAGACAAGAAAGCAAAAGCTAAAGCGACAGGGGGAAACGGGTGAACCGACTGCAGATTGCAATGGAAAGCACCACGCTGGCGAATGGGTTGAAGGTAGTGGTCGCGCCAGACGCGTCCGCGCCGGTGGTGACCGTGGGCGTGTACTACAAAATCGGATTCCGGCTGGAGCCGCAAGGACGCAGCGGGTTCGCGCAC
>JBGOVR010000147.1:0-10632 GCA_041478205.1 Candidatus Acidiferrum sp. | reverse complement strand
GGTATCTACAATGCACCGAATCTTTTGCCAGGAAGCTACGAAGCCAGGGTTTCGGCCGGGGGGTTCGATACCAAGTTGGTAAGCGATATCGTCCTGACTGTGGGAGCGCAGCAAGTCTTGAACTTCAGCATGAAGGTGGGAAGCGTAAGTGAGAGGGTTCAGGTTTCCGAAATCGCCCCCGACGTGCAACTGATGTCGTCCACAATCAGCGGCGTAGTGAACTCCACCACCGTCCGCGAACTCCCGTTAAATGGCCGATCCTGGACGGATCTCGCGGCTCTGCAGCCGGGCGTTACGGCCATTCGTGCGATGGTAAGCGTCACCAGCACCGATCGGCTTGGCCGGGGGCTTGGCGTGGAGTTGAGCGTCACGGGCGGCCGCCCTCAGCAGAACAATTATTTAATGAACGGAGTCAGCATCAACGATTATTCCAACCAGGCGCCGGGAAGCATATTGGGCGGCAATCTGGGAGTGGATGCGGTTGCGGAATTCAACGTCCTAACCACAAACTATTCCACGGAGTACGGGCGCACATCCGGCGGAGTCATAAGCGCGATCATCCGCTCCGGCACGAACCAATTCCACGGAAGCGCGTATGAGTTTCTGCGCAACAGCGCGCTCGATGCGCGGAATCCCTTTGATTTTCCGGCAGCGCCGGGATTGCGGGCTAAGCCCGAATTCAGGCGCAACCAGTTTGGAGTATCGGGGGGCGGGCCGATACGCAAAGACAAAACCTTCATCTTCGGCGACTATGAAGGACTGCGCGAGAACTTGGGATTGAGTGAGGTTGACCAGGTACCCTCGCTTAACGCGCGGAACGGCATCCTTTGCGATTTCACCAACTCAACCGATTGCTCGGCGACCACCAACCCGGGGGTGAACCCGCTGATTCAACCCTATTTGAACTTCTTCCCGAAACCCAATGGTCCCATCCAGTGCACCGACGCGTCTGGCAACCCCTGTGCTCCCGGCGCAGGCGACGTGGCCGATTTCATTTTTGGCGGCGCGCGCGTTACCAGCGAGAACTATTTCATCACGCGGATTGACCATCGGTTCTCGGAAGCGGATAACCTGGCGGGCAGCTACATGTTCGACAATTCCCCGTCTTCACAGAACGACGAGTTCAACAACAAGATCGTTTTCTTCAAGACGCGGCGCCAAGTTGTTACTCTGGAAGAGAACCATGTTTTCAGTCCCAGGTTGGCGAACTCCTTCCGCGTGGGCTATAACCGCGTGCTGGCAGCCGCTCCCGCGGGAGGCGCGGCCGTCAACCCGCTGGCCAAGGATACGAGCCTGGGTTTCGCACCCGGCGAAACGGCGGGTTCCATCAATGTGGGCGGTCTGACGGGATTTACCGGCGGGCTGAGCACGACACAGCCTCAGGTGTTTCACTGGAATTCCTGGCAAGCCTACGACAACGTATTCCTGGTCAAAGGGATCCATTCGCTGAAGTTTGGAGCCAACGTCGAACGGATCGAAGACAACTCGTTCTCCAGCTCATTTCCGGGAGGGGTCTTCAACTTTGCTTCCGTGGCGGCTTTCATCACCAACGACCCGACTCAGCCGATCTCGCTCAGCATCGACGTTCCGGGCCATGTGACCCCGCGCGGGATTCGAGAGACGCTCTTCGGCGCCTACGTGCAGGATGACGTGCGTTACCGTCCGAACCTTTCGTTTAACGTGGGGCTGCGGTATGAGATGGCCACCGTGCCGTCGGACGTTCATGGGCAACTCGCGACGCTGCACCATCTCACCGACGCGGCGCCGGTGTCGGGGTCTCCCCTGTTTGCCAATCCGTCGCTGCGGGATTTTGAACCGCGAATCGGATTTTCATGGGACCCCTTCCGCAACGGCAAGACCGCTGTTCGAGGAGGGTTCGGAATGTTCGACGTGCAGGTGTTGCCGCTCACGCTGCGGCACACCGTTGACGGGACGGTTCCTTTTGCGCTGTCCGGCAATGGCACGAACACTTCAGGCGATCCCAACTTCTTTCCCACCGGGGCGTTCGGTGCATTTACGGCTGCCACCAACACGGAGCGCGTGGCGTTTATTGAACAGCATCCTCCGCGCAACTACGTAATGCAGTGGAACTTGAACGTTCAGCGAGAGGTCGCCCCCGGTACGACGGCGATGATCGCTTACGTGGGTTCGCGGAGCGTGCACAACATCTTTCAGGGCGATGACGCCTCCATCGTACTGCCGCTAACCAAAACGCCGTTGGGGTATCTGTGGCCGATTCCCGATCCCTTGAATCCTTTGCCGGTGCTGAACCCGAACTTTGGGCGCGTGTCAGTCACGCTTTGGAATTCAAGCGCCATCTACCACGCCCTCGAGCTGCAGGTTAAGAAGCAGATGAGCCATGGCTTCCAGGCGCAGGCCTCCTATACCTTTGGCAAGAGCATCGACACAAGCTCGGGCACGACCGACGGCGACCAGTTCCAAAACGGAATCTCGTCGCTGTTCTTCTTTGACCAGAAAACGCGACGCGCTCCCTCTGATTTCAACGTGACCCATACCTTAACGGTCAGCTACACCTGGGATGTGCCAAGTTCCAAGAACCTCAGCGGTGCGCTCGGGTGGGCTGCGAGCGGTTGGGAGTTCGGAGGCATTCTTCAGGCAAATGGCGGTGTGCCATTTACGCCGATCATCGGCCCGGATCCTCTCGGAATGAACAATACCGACCCATTCGACTTCCCCAACTACGTGCCCGGATGCAAACCCATCCAAGGAGGAGTTAACTACCTCAATCTGAGCTGCTTCACTCTGCCGACTGCGCCTTTGTCCATGGCCGCGCAGTGCGATCCCAATTCCTTTCCCGGTACGTTGCAGCTGCCGCCAGCGGGCACAGTATATTGCGCGAACCTGGTGGGAAATGCCGCGCGAAACAGTTTGCTGGGACCGGGATTGGTCAATTTGGACTTTTCCTTGTTCAAGAACAATCCGATCAAACGTATCTCCGAACAATTTAACGTGCAGTTCCGCGTTGAAATGTTCAACAGCCTGAATCACCCGAATTACAATCCACCGACCTCCAACAACATGATTTTCGACGGAACCGGTGCGCCCGTCGGCGGTGTCGGTGTGATTACTTCGACGGCTACGACCTCGCGGCAGATTCAGGTTGCTTTGAAGTTTGTGTGGTAGCTCGGCGCAATCCGCTAGGTCTCCCGGGCCGGATGGCCGGGATTTCAAAAAAATGTGATGATAGCGGCGTGGAAAATCGAACACCGTTGAGTGGATTTGCGGGGCTGCGGGTGTTGTCCCTGGAAAGCCGCCGGGCTGCGGAGATGGCCAAGCTGATTGCGAACTACGGCGGCGTGGCGACCGTCGCGCCGTCCATGCAAGAAATTCCCTTGGAATCCAACACAGAAGCGCAGGACTTTGCGCGCACGCTGGCTGCAGATGGCTTCGATATGGTCATTTTCCTGACGGGCGTGGGTGCGCGCGCGCTCAGCCGCGTCGCGGAAACGGTTTACCCGCGCGATCAGTTCGTTGCGGCACTGCGACGGGTGACGTTGGTGGCCCGCGGGCCCAAACCTGTAGCCGCGCTCAAGGAAATGGGCGTGCCGGTTACTCTGGCCGTGCCCGAGCCGAATACCTGGCGGGAATTGCTTCAGGCGCTCGATCAAAAAGCGGATTCGCTGCCGCTAAACGGGCGGCGGGTTGCCGTTCAGGAATATGGCGCCTCCAACGCGGAATTGCTCGTGGGATTGGCGCAACGCGGCGCGCAGGTCACTCGAGTCCCGGTCTACGAATGGGCGTTGCCTGACGATGTGGGCCCGCTCCGCGCTGCAGTCTCAGCCATCGCGCACGGCGAAATAGATGTCGCCTTGTTCACCACGTCGGTGCAGGTAATTCATCTCCTAAAGATCGCGGCGGAAATGAAACTCGAGGAAGCAGTCCGCTCCGCCTTCGCGCGAATCCTGGTCGGCTCTATCGGTCCAGTCACCTCGGAAGAGCTTCGGGCGCACGGCATCCCGCCCGATTTCGAACCTTCGCATCCAAAGATGGGTTTCCTTGTGAATGAAGCGGCTCAACAAAGCGCCGAGCTACTCCGCCAGAAGCGGGATCGTCCTCTTAAACCTGCCGTTTAGCCGGGCCGCCCGAGCCGCGCGGGTTCATCTGCGAAAGGCGTGCAGTTCCGCGGCAGGCCGGGAAGTTATGTCTTCGGTCGAATTCAAGGCCTTGTGGTTTCGGCCATAGAAAGAATACCAAGCCAGAACCAACAGCGCGCCCACTACCATACCGGCGAGGAGTAGGGTCGCGATACGCAACGCCATCGGCAGGGTGTACCGCAGTTGCCGGCTGCTCGCCTCCGAATGGGTGGTCTCCGTACTCGTCTGTACGGCCGCTTCGCCGGTTTTGACCGCAGCCGGTGCGGCAATTTCCGAGAATTCCAGCGGCGCGATGAAGCAGTATCCTCGCCGCGGAATCGTTTCGACGTATACGGGATTCTCCGGCGAATCTCCTAAGGCCTGCCGAAGCTTGTTCATGGCGGTGTTGACGTTGGCGTCCAGGGTCACCGGAAAGCGTTCTGGCCACAAGCGCTTGCCCACTTCCTCGCGCGTGACAATATCTCCTGCCCGGCTCACCAGAATCAGAAGAGTCTGGTACACCTTGGCTTGCATTTTTACGCGCGCGCCGTTTTGAGACAATTCCTCGCGCTCCGAATCGATCTGAAAGGTTCCAAATCGTGCGTAGCGCGCGGGCAAGCACGGCATAGCTAGCGCGCTCTTCGTTATCTTCAGTTGGTTATTCGGGCTCTGCTGCACGCTCATATGAATCTGATCCTTATTGACTCTTCGTGATCCTAACCACCCGCAGCCGGTTCCTGTTTCATGCGGTCACGGTGTAAAGAAGGCTGCCCTCATCCATCGGCCAAGATAAGGTCCTACTGGAAAGCTTAACCGCGACCTGCCACTCAGCTTTGTCAAATTTGTGTCTCTTCTAAGTATGGTTGAGGTAGCGCCGGCGAAGGGTGTGACCCAGATGGGAATGCGCGTCCAAAATGGCTTGCGCCATTTGTCCGGAGTTTACGCAAAACGATTTCGATGAGGGCGCCAACAGACCCGTCGAACGAGTTCCGTTTTTTATTGTAAGCGGAACTGGATCGTGACCGTCAGATGCATGGGCACGGGCTTGCCGTCGAGGACCGCCGGCTGGTATTTCCACTGGCGAAGTGCGTCCATAGCCGCCTGATGCAAGAGCGTTGGGCCGGAGACGACCTTCATCCCGGAAACATGCCCATTGGCATCGACGAGCGCATCGATGCGCACGTCGCCTTCGACATGCTGGCTCTTCGCCAGCATCGGATAGACGGGCGACACAGAAGAAAGCATGTGCGCGGCCTTGACATCACCCCCCACCGGCAGTGGAGCGGCAGGGGCCACGGGCTGCTTGGTGTTGCCCCCCCCAAATCCTCCGCCGAGAGCGTCGCCGCTCGGCGATACTTGGCCTTCGTTCAGCGCAAACGCAGGCTCCGCGTCTCCGGCACCTCGTGAAGAGCCGCCTCGACTGACGGCGGTGGGTGTCGCCAAGTGGACCTTGCCGAGACCAGGTTTCTTGGACTGAGGCTGAGGTTCCGCCAATTGCTTGTAGGCCGATAGCGCTTCTGGTGTATTCGTGTTGGAAGTTGTTTTTACAGACTGCGCGGTGGCTGCTGCGGGTTGCGCGCTCACATGTGATGGAGCGGCAGCTTGCGACGTTGCAGGGGCGAGGCTAGCTGCGGGCGCTGTTGGCACGGCTGCGCTATGTTGGGGTTGCGGTTGCGGTTGCGGCTGCGGCTGTACCGCGCTATTCACACCAACTGCCGGCGTCGTGGCCGCGGTCACCGCACCTTGCACCGCGGGATTCGAGGGCTTGCGCAGAACCCACGCACCACCCGCGGCCAGCACTAGCAGGCCCGCCGCGATTGCGCCGATCAACATTCCCTTGTTGCTCCCCGCGGAAACCGGCCGGGGCTCGATCATCTCGTCGTTCACGAGTGGGCCGGCAAGGGTCGATTCCGCAGGCACCGCCGTCCCCGTCTGTTGGGCTATCGAAGCAGCGGTTAGGTCTTCCAGTTCAAATTCTTGTGCCTTGTCGACGTCGATCGGCAGCGGTTCGTCTTCCGCGGCGGCCTCCGGCGGCGTCGTTGCCGCGTTACGCGCCAGTGGCTCGAGCCACGAGGGAATCTTCACTTCTTCGACGTCCAGCGTCGATTCCATCTTAAGAGGAGTGCTCTTGGCCGGCGGCACCGTTCTCGTGGGCGCTGGTTGAGCGGGCTTCGCCGGAGCTTCAGGAGTAAAGAGCAGCGAGGAAAGTTGTTCCTGCAAGCGCGCGGATTCGCGTTTCAGCGCATCTGTCGAAGACTGAGAGGCAGTTGGCGCGGGGGGAGGCGGCGCCTTGGTCACGGCTGGTGCCGCAGGCTTGACTTCCGACGCCCGCGGAAGACTTGTGGTTGTCGTCGCTCCAAGTGGGCTGAGCGGCGCGGTAGGTTTCGGCAGCGCAGTAACCGGCTTCGTTTCCGCAGCGCGTGGCAAATTGACTTGGGAATTCGCTTGGGTAGTGCTGCTTCCCGCTGGCTTCATCACTACCGGCGGTGGCGCCGGTTTGGATGCCACGGGTTTCGGCGCGCTAGTCACAGTGGGCGAGGGAACCTTGGGCGCCGCCGGCGCGGGCGCACTGGGCTGTGCCGGGCCGCGCTCTCCAGGAAATCGCATGCCCCAGAATCCCGTGACCGCTTCGGTGAACTCGAGTTCCACGTAGCCGCTTACGTTGCTGTAATTCTTGGACTTCACGACCTGGCAGACGACTTCCTTTTTCGTTTTATCGTTCGTGAGAAAAAGCAACTGCCCCGGCACTACCGTCGATGCCAGACGAATCACCGCGCCATTGCCGAACACCAGGACGGTCATGGTGGATTCCGAAAAAGGTTCTCGTTTGTCACTGCCAGCAACCGTGCGTGCGCCGTTCACCGAGACCGGCACTTCCAAGGCGACCGGCTGCGGCCGGCCCGGGGTGTCGGCGGGACGCGCGCCGGACGTCTCCGGAGGGGATGTAATCACATCGAGTTCTTTGGCAGTTGGCGGCATGGCGCTCTCACTTGCAAAACAGGAGTTTCGTTGGGCCCAGCTGAATCAGGACTCTCCCACGAATGTATCTATAGTCTGTTCACAGGGACACGCCAGCCATAGTACGGGCGTACCACAATGGAAATATACTGGCCTTCCGTACAGGTGTTCGAGGTTAGTAAGAATTTAGTCGGCGAGTGGCGGCTTGAACTGCTCGTCAACCTCGACTTGGTAGCCGGTGACGAGTTTGTTGGTCTCATTAGCCATGGCGATCACGGCTTGCAGCTCGTGAAACATGGCGTCGGTCATGCCTTTCTTGCGCGCGGAAGCGGTGTGCGAGGCGATGCAGTATTGACAATTGTTGGTGACGCTGACGGCGACGTAGAGCAGCTCCTTGGTGAGCGGGTCAAGCGCTCCGGGGGCCATGATTTGCTTGATGCTTTCCCACGTGCGTTTCAACGTCGCGGGGTCATGGGCGATGGCCTTCCAGAAATTGTTGATCCAATCGATTTTGCGCGTGGTCATGATGTCGTCGTAGACGGCCCGCACTTCCGAGCTTGCGTCTTTGTATTCGATCAATCGAAATGTCGCCATGTTTTCTCCCCTGCTCTATGACTAGAGCATTTAACGTTAGCAGGAACTGATACGTCGGGCCAATCGGGGCTCTCGTAAGAAAAAAGCTGCCTGCATGTTTGTCGCTCTTGTGTAGAATCCTCACGGTTCCAGAAAAGCGTGTTTAGGCGCTATTAAAACGATATAATGACGCGGGGTCACGCGATACCCGGCGTGGATCGCGGTGATTTTTCGTGTCCAGAGGCGATGCTTCCATGGGATCGAGAAGAGCTTTGTTTGCCCGCACGCCAAAATGGAACTGCGGAATTATCTTGTTGATGGCACTTGGTGGTTTCTCCGCCGAACATGCTGGCGCGCAGATCGTGCGCGTGGACACAACGCCGGCGCACGCGATCCAGTTCGATCCGGATCTCGCGCTGGGCAGTTCGATGGACATCCTCCCGGCAAATTTGGCGGATACGGTCTACAGCGAGCCCATCGTGAAGGAGTCGCTCTCCGCCGGCTGGGGCCCGATCACCTACCGCCAGAATACCGAGCTGACCATTGCTGCTTGGCACTGGAATGCCAACGGAACGTGGAGCGATCCAGGGCATCAGAGCGGCTACTTTACGGGAAGTTCGGAGCCGACGGAATTTCTTCGACACTCGTTCGGTTATCCGCTGCCGCATCGGGGAAACACCCATAGTGACGACTCTGCGAATAAATATTCGCGATTAACGGACGGCGATCCGGCAAGCTATTGGAAGAGCAATCCCTACCTGGCGAAGAAATTCACCGGCGAAGACGATGCGCTGCATCCGCAATGGATCGTAGTGGACTTCGGAACGCCACAGGACATCAGCGTAGTGCGCATCGAATGGGCGAACCCGTACGCACGCAAATATGTAGTGCAGTATTGGGCCGGCGACGATGCTTTCAACAAGCCGACCAGCGGAGTCTGGACGCTGTATCCGGGCGGCGAAGTGCCGGACGGCAAGGGCGGCGCGGTGATGCTGAAGCTTTCGCCCACGCCGGTGAAAACGCGGTATCTGCGCATCTGGATGACCGAATCCTCGAATACCTGCGACACGCACGGCAGTGATGATCCACGCAACTGCGTTGGGTACGCGGTCAACGAACTGTACGCAGGGAATTTCACCGCGAGCGGAGACTTCATCGACCTCGTAACCCATGCCCCGGCGCAGAACCAGACCGCCACGTATGTTTCCTCGATGGACCCGTGGCATACGGCGGCGGACATTGACGCGCAGCGCGACCAAACGGGCTTCGATCTGTTTTTTACCAGCGGCATTACGAATCACTTGCCCGCGATGATTCCGACGTCGCTCTTGTACGGAACCCCGGGGGACAGCGCCGCAGAACTCACCTACCTCAAGAAGCGAGGCTATCCCATTTCCTATGTCGAAATCGGCGAAGAGCCGGATGGCAAGAAAACTTTGCCCGAAGACTATGCCGCGCTGTATTTGCAATGGGCGACGGCGTTGCATCGAGTGGACCCCAAGCTGAGGCTCGGCGGGCCGGCGTTTGAAGGCTTCAATGAAGACCTCAAGGTGTGGCCGGATGCCAGGGGGAGAACCTCTTGGATGGGCCGCTTTGTTGACTATTTGAAGGACCACAGCCGATTGAGCGATCTGGCCTTCGTATCCTACGAGCACTATCCGTTTCCGCCGTGCGAAGTAAGCTGGCCGGACCTCTATCGCGAGCCCGAGCTGGTGCAACACATGCTGCAGGTGTGGCGGGACGATGGCGTTCCGGAAAATGTGCCGTTGATGATCACGGAGAGCAATCTCTCGTGGGCGTTGACGCAGCACATGTCCGATACCTTCGCGGCCTTATGGCTGGCGGACAATGCCGGGGCTTTTCTCGCGAGCGGCGGCGCGGCGTTCTATCATTCACCGATTCAGCCCGAACAATTGCGGCCGGGTTGCCACGGCTGGAGCACGTACGGAAATTTCGTGGCCAATGAGAAGCTGAAGGTCCGGCAGCCCACCTCTCAATATTTTGCCAGCCAGCTGATCAATCTCGAATGGGTGAAGCATGGCGCGGGCATGCATCAGCTGTCACCCACGGCCGCCGATTTGAACGACGAGGCGGGACACGTGTTGATCACCGCCTACGCGGTGAAGCGGCCGGATGGTGAGTGGTCCCTGATGCTGATCAACAAAGACCCGTCGAACGCCCACGAAGTGAAAATTGAATTTGCCGACGCGAACAACAAATCGCCGCGACACTTCACCGGACCCGTGACCAGGGTGACCTTCGGCGCAGAGCAATACGTCTGGCACGCCGACGGCCCGAAAAGCCACGCGGACCCAGACGGCCCGCCGGTTACGTCGACCGCAAACGCGAAGCCCGGCGAAGCATTCACGCTTCCAAAAGCGTCGGTAACGGTATTGAGAGGAAAGCCCGATACCCGATAGGAAACTCGTGCCCGGGCCCAGTTTGCAGAAATGGACTAGCAGGAGCGCAGCGCAGCGGCCAGCTCGAGATTGGCCTGCAGGCGGCGGTCGATCTGCACAGCGGCATAACGCGCGCAGACGGCCAGCTCGTGTTCGCTCCAGGCGGCAACGCCAGGCATCCGCCGGCCGGCGACCTCGCCGATGGCATCAATGATTCGATAGTAGAGGCGGACGAAACCCAGTCCGTTGCGCCCAGGACGCAGATCCGGAGTGAGTGCGTGCAACCCGGCGAGAGTCTCAAAGTCCTGGCCAGTCACTTTCCCGTTCTCCACGCGCGCCGCTGCCAGGATGTGCTCGGAGACCGGTTGGCCGGCTGCTGCCGCGAGGACCGCTCGCCAATAATAGATGGCGAACTGCGAGAGCGCCACAATCGAGATCGCAAATAGCATAGCGGGAAACATCCTTACACTTCCTTGCTGTACAAATTGTGCCCGGGAACACTTCCCGGACCAATAGCTCCCGAGTACCAGTGGAATAGAACGCGGAGGGTTAACCCTTTGGCGTCGGCTGAGATGTGGCCCGGCTCCAAGAGGTTGCACTTGCGCGAT
>JBGOVR010000059.1:0-26378 GCA_041478205.1 Candidatus Acidiferrum sp. | reverse complement strand
TGCGGATCCTTTCGGAAACGTGGTCGCCCTCGCGGGACCAACTGGTGCTAGAGGTTTCCGGAGCGGCGGGCAGCGAATACGAGCTGAAAGTGTGGGGAGCGGGCGAGATTCAGAAACTGGAGGGGGCGGATCTGGAGCGACGAGCCGAAAGCGACACGTTGCGGATCAAGATTCCGCCTAACGACATGGGGCCCTATCCGCACACGAAGATCATCTTTCATTTTTCGGGCAAACGAATTGCCGAGAAAAGAAAGAATTAACGCAGAGTACACAAAAAAAGAGGCGCAGAGGGCACGGAGAGATTGGCGCGGTACGGGGACCGCAACCTTTGGAACGGTTGGGAGATCGAATCGTGAGTGTGGACGGGGTGAGGAAGATGCGAAAGGCGCTCGTTGTGGCGGCGTTCATTGCGGCAAATCTGTGCGTGCCGGCGGGGACGAGGGGACAAGTGAAAAAGATCGACGCGGAAGGGCACGAGTGGTGGCAGCACGCGGTGTTTTACGAGGTGTATCCGCGGAGCTTTGCGGACAGCAACAACGACGGCATCGGGGATTTGAAGGGCATCACCTCGAAGCTGGACTATGTGAAACAGCTTGGCGTGGACGCGATCTGGATTACGCCGTGCTTCCCTTCTCCGCAAGTGGACTTCGGCTACGACGTTTCCGACTACGAAAATATCGATCCGATGTACGGGACGCTGGCGGATTTCGATCAGCTGGTGAAAGAGGCGAAGAAGCGCGACATCAAGGTCATTCTGGATTTCGTGGTGAACCACAGTTCGGACCGGCACAAATGGTTTCTCGATTCGAAATCGTCGCGCACATCGGCGAAGCGCGATTGGTATATCTGGCGCGACGGAAAGGGACCGAACCAGCCGCCGAATAATTGGACGTCGACATTCGGTGGCCCGGCGTGGACGTTCGATGCCAAGACCGGACAGTGGTACTACCACTATTTTTATGCCGAGCAGCCGGACCTGAACTGGAGGAATCCCGCCGTGCGCGAGGCGATGCTGGACGTGACGCGCTTCTGGTACAAGCGCGGAGTCGCGGGCTTCCGGTTGGACGCGGTGGACACTTTGTTTGAGGACCCCGACTTGCGGGACAACCCGCTGTTTCCGGGGACGGATAAGTTCGGGATGCCCAAGACCGAGGAAATCCACAACAAGAAATTGCCGGAGGTGCACGACGCGCTGCGCGATCTGCGCAAAGTGGCGGATCAGCATGGAGCGGTGCTGATCGGAGAGACGTGGACGAAGAATGTGTCCGAATTGAAGGATTACTACGGCGAGCACAACAACGAATTGCAGATGCCCATGGACTTGATGATGACGGAGTTCAAGCAATTTTCGGCGCCGGTATTCCGCGAGCACATCGGAGCGGTGCAGGCGGCGGGCGGGTGGCCGGTGTTCGTCATCAGCAATCACGACATCGTGCGGCCGTATACGCGCTACGCGGACGGACTGCACAACGACGACATCGCCAAGATGATGGCGGCGCTGTATTTGACGCAGCGCGGGACGCCGATCCTGTACTACGGCGAAGAAATCGGGATGGAGAACAACGATCCGAAGAGCAAGGACGACGTGAAAGACCCCATTGGGAGGCGCGGCTGGCCGCTAGAAAAGGGACGCGATGGGGAACGGACGCCGATGCAGTGGAACGACGGCAAGAATGCAGGTTTCAGCAAAGGCAAGCCGTGGCTACCGGTGCCGCCGAGTTACAAGACGCACAACGTGGAGGCGCAGGCGAAAGACCCGAATTCGGTTCTGAGTTTTTACCGGCAGCTTGTGGCGTTGCGGCACAAGGAGCCGGCGCTGCTGGACGGGGATTACGTTGCGCTCGATCCAGACAATCTCAATGTGTTGACTTACCTTCGCGTATACAAGCACGAAGCGATCCTGGTGGCTCTGAACCTGTCGGCTAGCCCGCAGACCGTGCAGTTCCATTGGCTACCCGTGGACTTTGCGAAACCGAAGCTGTCCGTGTTGCTTACCAATTCCCATTTGTCGTTAAAAGAGTTTTCGGATGAGCTGCCGATAGAGCCCTACACGGCGGTCATCGCCAAGATCACGAAGTAGCAAGCAACTATGTCGCGCAGTCGCGCCAAGTAGGGCGACATGCGCGGTCGGCGAGCTGCCACGGTTCATGTCAGGCGATGCCAAGTTTTTTTTGCATGTCCTCGAGAGAGACGCCCTTGGTTTCGCGGTAGAAGAAAGACACCACGAAGAACTGCACCACCATCATCGCGGAGAAGAACACGAAGGGGTAGGCACCGGAGGAGGCGGCCAGGAGCGGAAAGGTCAGGGAAATGAGCCCGTTCATGAACCAGTGCGAGAAACTGCCAAGGCTCTGTCCCTTGGCGCGGACTTGATTGGGAAAAACTTCGCCGATGTACACCCAGATGACCGCTCCTTGAGAGAAAGCAAAAAACGCGATGAAGCCGACCAGCAGCCACACCAGCAGATTTTCGTGGCGCGAAGTGAAAAAAATGAAGGCGACGCCGGCAAGACACAGTGCGGTGCCGACGGAACCGACTAGAAGCAACGTTTTCCGTCCGATGCGGTCGATGACGGACATGGCAATCATCGTAAAAAGAAGGTTGGTGCCGCCGATGGCCACGGATTGGAGATCCCCAGAAACCTTGCTGAAGCCCGCGTGCACAAAAATGTCGTTGAGATAATAGAGGATGGCATTGATGCCGGAGAGCTGGTTGAACATACCGATCGACACCGCCAGGAAAATCGGGAAACGATATTTCCGGGAGAACAGCGCATCACTGGAGGCGTGCTCGGTATCGATCGATTGAACGATGTCTTGCAGCTCTTGCTCGAAGTTTTCCTCGCCAATGATTCGCAGCACGTCTCTGGCTTCCGCGATTCGCCGCTTTTTGACTAGCCAACGAGGGCTCCGCGGAATACCGAAGAGCAGAAGGAAGAACAAAGCCGCGGGCACGGCGGGAATAGCGAACTTCCATCGCCACTCCGGAGCGCCCAACTGGAAAAGCCCAACGAGGTAGTTCGAAAAATAGGCCAGCAAGATGCCAAAGACGATGTTGAACTGAAAGAATCCCACGAGACGTCCGCGAAACTTTGCCGGAGCGAGTTCCGCGATGTACATGGGCCCAAGAACGGACGAGGCTCCGATGCCGAGTCCGCCCACAAAACGAAAAGCGACAAGCGCGCTCCAGTTCCAGGCAAGAGCGCAGCCCAGGGCCGACAGGAGATACAAAATGGCCGTGAGCCGCAAACTATCACGGCGTCCAAGGCGGTCACCAGGGATACCGGCTAACATCGAGCCAAAGATGGTTCCGACGAGCGCGCTGGTTACCGTCACTCCCAAAAGAAAAGGCGAGAGGTGATACACCTGAGTGAGGGAGCGGGTAGTGCCAGAAATGACAGCGGTGTCGAATCCGAACAGCAGGCCGCCGAGAGCGGCGACTACGGTGCTTTTAATCAGATAGGAATTGAGAGCCATAGCGCTGGGTCGAGATTGTACAGAAATCTCTCGAGCAACAGGCTGGATTTGTCGAGATTTGTGTTTCGTCCCGGCGGCAGGCGTGAGCCGACCGTACGGAAGGGTCGCGCCGAGTTTGGTACAGGCCCGCGTGATTGTTAATGCGGCGTAACCTGATTGACAAGCAGGAGGTCTCACGGTAGCTTGTGACACTCCTCCCTTCGCCGGTAGTGTGCGTCCCGAGGCCGGCCTGATTCATACATGTGGAGGGGGAATCAACTTGAACGAACTGCCCCTAAGAACCCGGTATCCCAAGCAAACTGGTGCTTCGTTTTTGGCATAAAATTTTCGTCATCGGCGGGTGACACGGTGCATCCAAGACCTGTCGAAAAGTAGCGGGCGTGATTTCTCCCGCTCAGGAGCAAACGTGAGTCAGCCGAAAAGTCAGCAGGACCTCGACCAGCTGAGCATCAATACCATCCGTACTCTTGCGATTGACGGCGTTCAGCAGGCCAACTCAGGTCATCCCGGCGCGCCGATGGGGCTGGCGCCGGTGGTGTATGCGCTGTGGCAGCGATTCCTGCGCTATGACCCCGCTGATCCTACGTGGCCGAACCGCGACCGCTTTGTACTTTCCGCTGGACATGCCTCCATGCTGCTGTACGCCACGCTGCACCTGACTGGTGTCCGGGAAGTCGATAAGAGCGGCAAAGTTCTGGACAAGCTCTCCCTGCCGATGGAAGAGATCAAGCGCTTCCGGCAGCTCGACAGCAAGACGCCCGGACATCCCGAGTCGCACTTGACCACCGGGGTGGAAACCACGACGGGGCCTCTGGGGCAGGGAGCCGCGAACAGCGTGGGGATGGCGATCGCGAGCGCATGGCTGGCGGCGAACTACAATCGCCCGGGTTTCGAGATTTTCAATTTCAACGCGTATGCGATTTGCGGAGACGGGTGCCTCATGGAGGGCGTAGCGTGTGAAGCTGCTTCCCTGGCGGGGCATCTGAAGCTCCCGAATCTGTGTTGGATCTACGACAACAACCGGGTGACGCTGGACGGTCCCGCGCCGTGGTCGTTCAGCGAAGACGTGATGACGCGTTTTGTGGGCTACGGGTGGAACGTGACGCGGGTCTCGGACGCGAACGACCTGGAAATGCTGGGGCGCGCGTATGAGACGTTCCTGAAGACGACGGACAGGCCGACGCTCATCGTGGTGGACAGTCACATTGGGTACGGATCGCCGAACAAGCAGGATTCCTCCGATGCGCATGGCGAACCGCTGGGCGAGGCGGAAGTCAAGCTGGTGAAGAAAAACTACGGCTGGCCGGAGGATGCGAAGTTTCTGGTGCCGGACGGTGTCTACGATCAGTTCAAGAATGGCGTGGGCAAGCGTGGAGCTGAAGCCCGCGCGGCGTGGACGGCGAAATTCGAGGAGTACAAGAAGCAGTTCCCACAGCTGGCCGATCAGCTTCATAGGATGCAGAATGGGCAGCTGCCGGATGGTTGGGACAAGGACCTGCCGAGCTACCCTGCGGACGCCAAGGGCGTGGCGTCGCGCGATTCTTCGGGTAAGACGCTGAACGCATTGGCGAAAAATATTCCATGGCTGGTCGGGGGTTCCGCGGACCTGGCGCACTCCAACAAGACGAACTTGACGTTCGACGGCGCCGGAGATTTCTTCGCGGGCGAATACAAAGGGCGCAATGTGCATTTCGGCGTACGCGAGCACGCCATGGGTGCCATTGTGAACGGCATGACGGTGTCGAAGCTGCGGAGTTACAGCGCGACGTTCTTTAACTTCAGCGACTACATGCGCCCGAGCATGCGGCTGGGCGCGCTGATGGAAATCCCCGCGATTTATATTTTCACGCATGACTCGATTGGCTTGGGAGAAGACGGGCCGACGCACCAGCCGATCGAGCAATTGGCGTCGCTGCGGGCCATGCCTAACATGCTGGTGCTGCGGCCGGGCGACGCGAATGAGGTCGTGGAAGCTTACAAGGTCATCCTGCAACACACGCATGGACCGGCGACAATAGTGCTGACGCGCCAGGCGCTGCCCACGTTCGATCGCACGAAATATGCGCCCGCGTCGGGCGTGGCCAAAGGAGCTTATGTTTTGGCCGACGCCGCGGGCGGAAAACCGGACGTGATCTTGATGGCCAGCGGAAGCGAGGTCTACCTTTGCGTGGAGGCCTACGAAAAACTGAAAGCGGAGGGCATCAAGGCCAGGGTGGTCAGCGTGCCGTCGTGGGAACTTTTCGAGAGCCAGGATGCCGCGTACAAGGAGAGCGTTTTTCCAGCGAGCGTTACGGCGCGGGTGTCGGTGGAGATGGCTTCTGTGTTCGGATGGGAACGCTACGTCGGCGCCAAGGGCAAAATCATTGGCATGCGCACTTTTGGAGCATCTGCTCCCATCAAAGCGCTCGTGAAGAAATTCGGCTTTGAGACGGAGAACGTCGTAGCCGCGGCCAAAGAAGTTCTGGGAAAGTGAGCCGGCGATGAAACTTGTGGTTGGATCCGATCACGCGGGATTTCAGCTTAAAGTGGCGATGGGCGAGGTGTTGCGCTCGCTGGGGCACGACGTGTTGGACGTGGGAACATTTGACGAAAAACCGTCCGACTACCCGGACTTTGCGGAGAAGGTCGGCCGGGCGGTGCTGGACGGAAAGGCGGAGCGCGGCGTGCTGATTTGCGGCAGCGGCGTTGGCGCGAGCGTGGCAGCCAACAAACTGCCGGGAATTCGTGCGGGAATGTGCCACGACACGTATTCGGCACACCAAGGTGTGGAGCACGACGACATCAATGTGCTGGTGCTGGGGTCGCGGGTGATCGGCGTGGCGCTGGCGGAAGAACTTGTCAAGGCGTTCCTTACAGGGAAATTTACCGCCGAAGAGCGGCACGTCCGGCGGCTCGGCAAAGTGAAAGCGCTCGAAGCAAAATTTGCGACGGCGGTAAAAGCTTAAGGAAACTCGACGGGAGTTCGTCGGGATGGTAACCGTGCAGCACGTTACGCCTACGCGGCGTACAATGAGACCTTGGGGACTTTGATTTAAAGGAGAAATGTCATGACGACCTCAGCGACGATTCCAAATGTCGGAGCAAACAAAGGTGCCAACCCTCTGAAAGGACTGCTGGAGCACGGTCAGTCGCCCTGGATGGACTATATCCGCCGGGATCTGCTCACCGGCGGCGGTCTTCAGAAAATGATTCGCGAAGACGGCCTGCGCGGGATGACTTCCAACCCGACGATCTTTGAGAAAGCAATATCGGGAAGCAAGGATTACGCGGATATTCTGGAGTCACCGGAAGCGAAGAAGCTGGACGCCAAGGGCGTTTACGAAAAGATCGCGATTCGCGACGTGCAGGACGCGACCGATATTTTTAAGCCGGTTTACGATCAGAGCAAACGGCGCGATGGCTATGTGAGCCTGGAAGTCTCTCCGTTTCTCGCAAACGATACGCAAGCCACGATCGATGAGGCACGACGGCTGTGGAAGAGCGTGAACCGCGAGAACGTGATGATCAAGGTGCCGGCCACGAAGGAAGGGATTCCGGCGATCCGGCAACTGTTGGAAGACGGGCTCAACATCAATATCACGCTGCTCTTTGCGCAGTCCGCGTACGAACAGGTAGCGGAAGCGTTTCTCGCGGCGCTTGAGGCACGCGTCAAGAAGGGGCAGGACATCAGCCACATCGCCAGCGTGGCGAGCTTCTTCGTCAGCCGCATCGACTCGCTGATTGACGGCCAGATCGACGCGAAGCTGAAAACGGTAACGGACGAGAGTCAACGGGCACTGTTGACCTCGCTGGAAGGGAACATCGCGATTGCCAATGCCAAGCTGACGTACAAGAAGTACCAAGAGCTTTTTGGCGGCGCGCGATGGAAGCCGTTGGCGGCGAAGGGCGCGCAGACGCAAAGGCTGCTGTGGGCCAGCACCAGCACGAAGAATCCCAAGTACCGCGACGTGCTGTACGTCGAAGAGCTGATCGGCGCGGACACCGTGGATACGATTCCTCCGGCGACGTTCGACGCGTTCCGCGATCACGGCAAGCTGCGAAAGAGTTTGACCGAAAATGTCGAGGACGCAGCAAAGACGATGGCGAATCTGGAGAAGGCCGGCATCTCCATGAGGGAAGTGACGGAGAAGCTGGTTGTCGACGGCGTGAAACTCTTCGCGGATGCGTTCAAGCAGCTCTTGGACGCGACCGGCAAGACCGCAGGGGTGCATGCGTGAGCCTAAACCGCCAGAGCTACAAGCTGCCAGAAACGCTCTCTAGTGCGGTCAAAGCGTCTCTCGACGATTGGAAGAAGAATGACAAAGTAAAGCGGCTCTGGAAGGGCGACGCATCGGTTTGGACCGGCGCGGACGAAAGCAAGTGGCTAGGCTGGCTGGATATCAACGAACACCAACTGGCGCACATCGATGAATTGAAAAGCATCGCCGCGGATGTGAAGAAGGCCAAATTCAAGCACGCCTTGCTGCTGGGCATGGGCGGCTCGAGCCTGTGCCCCGAAGTGCTGCGCATGACTTTTGGCAAGATCAAAGGCTTCCCCGAGCTTCATGTGCTGGATTCCACCGATCCGGCGCAGATCAAAGCCACCGAGAAGAAAGTCGATCTCAAGAGCACTCTCTGCATCGTGTCCAGCAAATCCGGCAGCACCCTCGAGCCAAACATCTACAAGCAATACTTTTTTGAGCGCGTGAAAGAAAAGGTCGGCGAGAAAGAAGCCGGCAATCGCTTCCTGGCGGTCACCGATCCGGGCTCGAAGATGCAGCAGGTCGCGGAGGTGGACAAATTCCGTAAGATCTTCGCGGGTGTGCCGAGCATTGGTGGGCGCTATTCGGCGCTGTCCAACTTCGGTATGGTGCCGGCGGCGGTGATGGGCCTCGATCTGGACAGATTCCTGGAGAACACCGAAGAAATGGTGCAGGCCTGCGGCGCGGAGGCCGCGGTGGACGTGAACCCGGGAGTGCTCCTCGGCACGATCCTCGGTGTGGCGGCCAATCAAGGCCGCGACAAAGTGACGATCATCGCGTCCCCGGGAATCCACGATCTGGGCGCTTGGCTCGAGCAATTACTCGCCGAATCCACGGGCAAGGTTGGCAAAGGCATCGTTCCGGTGGATCGCGAGCGCATCGGGAAATCTGCCGTCTACGGAAACGACCGCGTGTTCGCCTATCTGCGGCTGCAGACCAAACCCAACAAAGCGCAGGACGCGGCCGTGGCCGCGCTGGAGAAAGCCGGGCATCCCGTCGTGCGCATTTCCCTGCCCAATATCTACAATCTCGGTCAAGAATTCTTCCGCTGGGAAATCGCGACGGCGGTAGCGGGCGCCATCATCGGTATCAACGCCTTCAACCAGCCGGACGTGGAAGCCAGCAAGATCGAAACGAAAAAATTGACCAGTGAATATGAATCGGCGGGAAAGCTTCCGCCGGAAGTGCCGTTTTTTGAGGGCAGCGGGATCAAGCTGTACGCCGACGAGAAAAACACCGCGGTGCTGAAGGGCGGCTCGACGCTGGCGGACGTGCTAAAGGCGCACCTCGGGCGGATCAACCCGGGCGACTACTTCGGCGTGCTCGGTTACATCACCATGAACGCCGTCAACGAATCCACGCTGCAAAAAATTCGGCACGCAGTGCGAGACAAGAAAAAGGTGGCGACCGTTCTTGGTTTCGGGCCGCGTTTCCTGCACTCCACCGGTCAAGCCTACAAGGGCGGGCCGAACAGCGGCGTCTTCCTGCAGATCACCTGCGATGACGCGGTGGACTTGCCGGTGCCGGGACAAAAATACACGTTTGGCGTCGTGAAAGCCGCACAGGCGCGCGGGGACTTCGCCGTTCTTGCGGAGCGAGGAAGGCGTGCTCTGCGCGTGCATCTCGGCAAGAACGTGGCCAAAGATCTAGCAAAGCTGGGATCGGCGCTGCAAAAAGTTCTCAAGTAAGAATCAAAAAAAGTATTCTCCATCAATTCGAACGCAGAGGAGCGCACGCGATGCAACTGGGCATGATTGGACTGGGCCGGATGGGCGCCAATATGGTGCGGCGGTTGCAGAAAAACGGGCACCAAGGGGTTGTTTACGACCGCAGCGCGGACTCCGTGAAGCAACTCGCCGGGGAAGGCGCCATCGGTGCTTCTTCACTGGACGACTTCGTAAAAAAACTGTCCAAGCCTCGCGCCATCTGGCTGATGGTTCCCGCAGGCGCTGTGGATGCCACGCTCCACGAACTGACCGGCAAGCTCGACGCCGGCGACATCGTGATCGACGGCGGCAACTCCTATTACATCGACGACATTCGCCGCGCGAAAGAACTGTCCGCCAAAGGCCTGCATTACGTGGACGTGGGAACGAGCGGCGGAGTCTGGGGTCTCGAGCGCGGTTATTGCCAGATGATCGGCGGCGAGACGGAGGTGGTGAAGCATCTCGATCCGATCCTGAAGACGCTTGCTCCCGGCCGCGGCAACGTGGAACGCACACCGGGGCGCGAAAAAGCCAGCGGCACCGCCGAAGAAGGCTATCTGCACTGCGGACCATCCGGCGCGGGACATTTCGTTAAGATGGTGCACAACGGAATCGAGTACGGCTTGATGGCGGCGTATGCGGAAGGCCTGAATATCCTGAAGCACGCCAACGCCGGCAAGACCCAGCGCGAAACCGATGCGGAAACCACGCCGCTGCGGAATCCCGAACACTATCAATATGACTTCAATCTGGCGGACGTTACCGAAGTGTGGCGCCGGGGCAGCGTGGTGGCCTCCTGGCTGCTCGATCTGACCGCCATTTCCCTTCTCGAACAGCCCACGCTCGAACGTTTCTCCGGGCGCGTCTCGGATTCCGGCGAAGGCCGCTGGACGATTCTGGCGGCCATCGAATCCACGGCGCCATCGCCGGTGCTGACGGCCTCGCTCTATCAGCGCTTTACGTCACGCGGAGAGGATGACTTCGCGGCGAAACTTTTGTCCGCGATGCGTTTCCAATTTGGCGGGCACATCGAAAAGAAATCCGGGCACTGAGCGAAGCTCTTTCGTCGAAAGAGCCCGGAGACAGGAAGAGTTCCGATGAATCCGAATCATTCGAATTCGAGCCCTAAGGCGTCACCCTGCGTGATGGTGATTTTCGGCGCCACGGGCGACCTGACCAAGCGCAAGCTCATTCCCGCGCTTTGCAATCTGGCTCAGGACAATCTGCTGTCGAAGCAATTTGCGATCATCGGCTTCGCAACGAACGATCAAACCACGGAAAGCTTTCGAAAAACGCTGGCCGAAGAAATCCCTAAGTACGCGAACACGCAGATCGACTTGAAAATCTGGGACTGGTTTGCGGAGAGGATTTACTACGTCAAGGGTGATTTTCAGGACCCGGAAGCGTATAAGCGCCTGCAGCAACAAATCGACGAGGTGGACAAGCAGCACAATACGCAGGGCAACAAATTCTTCTACCTTGCCGTCGCGCCAAGATTTTTCTCGCCGATCGTCAAGCAGTTGGGGCAAGCCGGACTGACCAAGGAAGAAAACAGTCACTGGACCAGAGTGATCGTCGAAAAACCCTTTGGGCACGATTTGGAATCGGCTCGACAGCTCAACCAAGAACTGAAGCAAGTCCTCACGGAAAAGCAGATTTACCGCATCGACCATTACCTTGGCAAAGAAACCGTGCAGAACCTGATGGTCTTCCGTTTTACGAACAACATCATCGAGCCGTTATGGAATCGCAATTACGTCGACCACGTGCAGATCACGGCCGCGGAAACGGTGGGCGTCGAGCATCGCGGGGGATTCTACGAGACTGCGGGCGCGCTGCGAGACATGGTGCCGAATCACCTGTTCCAATTGCTGACCATGACGGCGATGGAACCACCTATTTCCTTTGACGCCGATGAAGTTCGCAACAAACAGGCGGAAGTGCTGCATGCGATCCAGCCGCCCGGACCGGAAGATGTGTTGACCAACATGGTGCGCGGACAATACGGGCAGGGAGTGACTGGCGGCCAGAACGTGCCCGATTACCGCAGTGAAATGGATGTCGCTGCAGACTCGAACACCGAAACGTTTGTGGCGCTGAAGCTGCAGATCGACAACTGGCGTTGGGCCGGCGTGCCCTTTTACCTGCGCACGGGCAAACGGCTCGCGCAGCGCACCACCGAAGTCGTGATCCAATTCCGGCGGACCCCGTTTATTCTCTTCCGCAATACCACGGTGAAAAATCTCGAAACAAATCGCCTGGTGATTCACATCCAGCCGGAAGAGGGCATCTCGCTGAGTTTCGGAGCGAAGGTTCCCGGCTCCGTGATGAAGTTAGGTCTTGTGAATATGGATTTTGATTACGAAAACTATTTCGGCGTGGAGCACAACACCGGCTACGAGCGCCTGCTGCACGACTGTATGGCGGGCGATGCCACGCTCTTCCAGCGCGCGGACATGGTCGAAGCGGGCTGGAGCGTGATTCAGCCGGTCCTCGACGTGTGGCACGCCTTGCCTGCGCGCGGGTTTCCGAATTATGCATCGGGTTTGTGGGGACCGCAGGAAGCCGACGACTTGCTGGGTCGCGACGGGCGGGCGTGGCGGCGCATCGGCGAAGAAGACTTGGACAAGCGGGGTCGCATCGTCGCGGCGGAAAAAACCGTTACCGCGTAATCGGAGCAAGTGTGGAACGCGAAGTTCGAATTCTGGCGGACGGGGCGGCCATCGCGAAGCGCGCGGCGCAGGAATTTGTGCAGGGCGCGGCAACCGCGGTGAAAGAGAAAGGCTCTTTTACCGTGGCCCTGGCCGGCGGATCGACGCCGAAGGCGCTCTACGGGCTGCTGGCTAGCGATCCGGCGCTGAAAGCACAGGTTCCCTGGGATAGAATATATTTGTTTTTCGGCGATGAGCGAAATGTGGGCCCCGACCATCCGGACAGCAATTTCCGGATGGTCACGGAAGCGATGATCTCCAAGGCGCCGATGAAGCCGGAGCAAGTGACACGCATCAAGGGCGAATACAAGGACACGGAGAAAGCCGCGGCCGAATACGAGCAGGCGTTGCGTGCGGGCTTCACGCTGAGAGAAGGACAATTCCCGCGGTTTGATCTGGTGCTGCTGGGAATGGGCAACGAGGGTCACACGGCGTCGCTTTTCCCCGGCACGAAAGCGCTGCACGAGACGCAGCGGATTGTGACGAGGAACTGGATCGGCAAGCTGTACACGGAACGAATCACGCTAACGGCTCCGGCCGTCAACAACGCAGCGCAGGTGATTTTCATGGTGACCGGCTCGGACAAGACGCTCGCGCTGAAAGGCGTGCTCGAAGGGCCGCACGAGCCGGAGCAGTTGCCGGCGCAAATGATTCAGCCGGCGAACGGAAAACTGCTGTGGCTGGTGGACACCGCCGCCGGCAGCATGCTTTCTACTGGAATTCGAGAATAAGTAAGGAGATAGCCATGGCTACGAGCACAACCGGAAGCAAAATCGAAACGTATCTGGGGGCGAAGGCGGAATCCCTGCTGGGATTCAAGTCGCCGAAAATTGCCAAAGAGCGGCTGCACCTCCCCGGCCCGGATTTCGTCGACCGCGTCTGGGCGCCGTCGGACCGCAACGTCCGGGTGCTGGCGAATCTGCAACGGCTGTACAACTACGGCCGGTTGGCCCGCACAGGCTATATGTCGATCCTGCCGGTCGACCAGGGCATCGAGCACTCGGCGGGTGCGAGCTTCGCGAAAAATCCGGACTACTTCGACGCGGAAAATATCGTGAAGCTGGCAGTCGAAGGCGGTTGCAACGCGGTAGCCTCCACGTTCGGTGTGCTCGGCGCGGTGGCCCGGAAGTACGCGCACAAGATTCCCTTCATCGTAAAAATCAATCACAATGAGTTGCTGACCTTCCCAAACAGAGCCGATCAGATTCTATTCGGCAGCGTGAAAGAAGCGTATGAAATGGGAGCGACGGCGGTCGGCGCGACGATCTATTTTGGCTCCGATCTGAGCGGCAGGCAGATTGTCGAGGTCAGCCAGGCCTTTGCAGCCGCCCATGAGTTGGGCATGACCACCGTGCTGTGGTGCTATCTGCGCAACAACGCCTTCAAAAAGGAAAAGGACTACCACGTTTCCGCCGACCTCACCGGCCAGGCAAATCATCTCGGTGTCACCATCCAAGCCGACATCATCAAACAAAAGCTTCCGGAAAATAACGGCGGCTACCAAGCCCTGAACATGGGCGATTCCAGCTACGGCAAGTTCGACAAGCGCATTTACACCGACCTTTGCAGCGATCATCCCATCGATCTCTGCCGCTACCAGGTCGCCAACTGCTTCATGGGCCGCTCCGGCCTGATCAACAGCGGCGGCGCCTCCGGCGCAAACGACTTCGAGGACGCCGTTTCCACCGCGGTGATCAACAAGCGCGCCGGCGGCACCGGCCTCATCTCCGGCCGCAAAGCCTTCCAGCGCCCGATGAAAGAAGGCGTCCAACTCTTGAATGCGATTCAGGATGTGTACTTGAGTGCGGACGTGACCGTAGCGTAGGCGCCTCAGCTAAGACGACCGTTTTCGCCGCGGATTTAGCCTCTTCCTGCTCACGATTGGAGGCTAGCCGCGGCGTTGCAACCTCTGGCATTTAATATGTATGAAACAAATACCGCCCACATGCATCTCATTCCGTGAAAGAAACTCAAGGAGAAGAGTGTGGCAAATCGACTGGAAGGCAAGGTAGTGGCGATCACCGGCGGCGACCAGGGCATCGGGCGAGCTATCGTGGAGCGGCTCGCGCAAGAAGGCGCGGACGTAGCGCTATGCTATCGCGCGAACAAGGCTGGAGCGGATGAGGTCGTGGCGGCTGTCCAGAAGGGCGGGCGAAAAGCGGCGGCGATTCAATGCGACGTCGGCAAGGTTTCCGATGGGCAACGATTCATCACCGAAGCTGTGGCGCAGCTCGGCCGCGTGGACATCCTGGTGAACAACGCGGGACTCGAAAGGCATGCAGACTTCTGGGATGTAACCGAGCAGGATTACGACCTCGTGCTCGACGTGAATCTGAAGGGGCCGTTCTTTGTCACCCAGGCGTTCGTGAAACATCGCATGCAGGCGAAAGCCGGCGGCAAAGTCATCAACATCAGCTCCGTGCACGAAGAGCTTCCCTTCCCGCACTTCACTTCGTACTGCGCGAGCAAGGGCGGTATCAAGATGATGACGCGCAATCTGTCCATCGAGCTCGCGCCGTTGGGGATCACCATCAATTCGATCGCGCCGGGAGCCATCGAGACGCCGATCAACAAGAGCCTCTTGAACGATCCGGTAAAACTAAAATCCGTCCTCGAAAACATTCCCTTGAAGCGGCTGGGAAAGCCAGAGGACGTAGCATCCGTGGCGGCCTTCCTGGCTTCTTCGGACGCGGACTACGTGACCGGAACGACGTACTTCGTGGACGGCGGGTTGACGTGGAATTACCAGGAGCAGTAGGGTCAAAGCTGCAAAGATCTAACACGAGCGAGGAAAATTATGGCCGCAGCGCCAGCACCGGACGTCAGGCCCGTAAGATTGGTCATCGCCGATGTGGATGGCACACTTGTAACGCACGATAAAGTACTGACGAAGCGCGCGGCGGAGTCGGTATTCAAGCTGCGCGAGGGCGGCATTCAATTCGCGGTCACCAGCGGGCGCCCGCCGCACGGCATGGCCATGCTGATCGATCCACTCAAACTGGATGAGCCGCTAGCGGCGTTCAATGGTGGTGTGGTGGTGCAGCCGGATCTGAAGACGGTGCTACGGCAGAATTTTCTATCGCCAAGCGCGGTGAAACAAGCGGTTCAACTTATTATCGAGCACGAACTCGACGCGTGGATTTATACCGACCTCGTCTGGTACGTGCGAGACGTGAAAGCGCCTCACGTGGATCGCGAGCAATGGACGGTGAAATTTGCACCGGCCGTTACGACTGACTTGGAGAACTTGGTGGAGCGCGTCGCCAAAGTTGTCGGCGTCAGCGACGACCTCGATGCCGTGCAACGGTGCGAGAAAGATGTCCAGCAAGCCTGCGGAACGACAGTTTCAGCGGCGCGCTCGCAACCCTATTATTTGGACGTCACTCACCCCAAGGCCAACAAAGGCGAAGTGGTGCTGGCGATGTCCGACCTACTGAAAATTCCGGTGGAAGAGATCGCCACCATCGGAGACATGCCGAATGATGTGCTGATGTTCGTGAAGAGCGGCGTCAGCATCGCCATGGGAAACGCGAGCCCTGAGGTGCAAAAGTCCGCGACCTATGTCACAGCCTCCAACGAAGAAGAAGGATTCGCGGACGCCATGGAGCAACTCATCCTCAAGCGCCACGCGGCTAACCGATGAGCGAGCTGTGGAGTGCGGCTTGTCCTGAGTGCAGTCGAAGGGCTCGGCGCCACTTTTTGCGGCTGATCCGGCTCTAAGCGCGCGCCATGGTTGCAGCACGAGCAGCAAGCAAGAGTTTCTTGGCGTTTTCGCGAATATCGCCGTGGGCGAAGACGGCGTTGCCGGCTACAAGTAATTCCGCGCCGGCGCGAACCACGTCGGCAACAGTAGTGAGATCGACTCCTCCATCGACTTCGATGCGGAAGGACAAGCCGCGGGACTCCCGAATGCGCGCCAGCGCTTCGATTTTTCGCAGCGATCCCGCAATGAATTTCTGAGCGCCAAAACCGGGATTCACGGACATCACCAGAACGTGGTGGACGATGTCCAAAACTTCATCCAGCGCGTGCACCGGAGTCGCGGGATTGATGACCACCGCGGGCTTGCAGCCATGCGATGCAATCAGATGAAGCGTGCGGTTCAAGTGCACGCAAGCTTCCTGGTGCACGGAAATCCAATTGGCGCCGGCCTCGGCGAAGGCGGGAATGAAGTCGTCGGGATTTTCAATCATCAAGTGGCAGTCAAACGGAACATCCTTAACGGCTTTGCGGAGCGAAGAGACCACTAGCGGACCGATGGTGATGTTCGGCACAAAGTGGCCGTCCATGACGTCGATATGCAGGAGCGTGCCGCCGCCGGCGATCGCGGCCTGCGCTTGAGCGCCGAGCTGCGCGAAGTCAGCGGAGAGAATCGAGGGTGCGAGTTCGATCAACGTAGCGCTCCTTCGTGGCAACAGTGAGCGGGGCAAGCCCCGCCCCTACGGCTGCGGGGTCGGGTTCAATTATACGCGGAAGCTGTGCGCCACTCTCTCAAATGTCCGGCAACTAACATTGCGTCGAGTCCTGCCAAGGGATGGTGCGGTGGGCGGCGCTGCTTTCGCGGGCCAGCTCGAGGGCGCGCATCACGTCGAGGGCTTGCTGCGAAGTGACGGCCGGAGCGGCGCGCCCCAGCAGCGCATCGCGCACGTTGGCATAGTAATCGCGATAGTCGCCGGTGTGAGATGGGACTCGGCGTTGCGTCGTTGTGCCCGCAGCATCGGCGAGCGTGAGGACCCCCCAATTTTCTTCGGGTTCCGCTCCCCACGGGGCGTCCGTCGGGATGTAGCCGCGGCGCAGGTTATTTTCTTGCGGGTCGAAAGTCTGTTTGACGAAAGCGCCTTGGGTACCGAAAAGCACGAAGCGGGGACGCGGTGCAGCGGCGAGTATGCTCGAGCGAAGAACGGCACGGCTGCTGTGTGGGTAGTGAAAGACGATGTCGAAAGCGTCGTCGGCGAGAGCTCCGTCGCGCTCGATGCGTATATCCGCGGTAACCGCCTCAGGCCGGCCAAAAAGCAGCAGCGCGTGGTCGATGAGGTGCGGGCCGATATCGAAGAGGATGCCGGCGCCAGGCACGGGCTGCTCTCGCCAGGCGTTCGCGCGAAGCTGCGGGCGGAAACGGTCATAGTTGGTTTCGAAGCGGACGATTCGCCCCAGCGCGCCGCTGCCAACCAGTTCTTGAATAGCCTGGAAGTCGCCGTCGTAGCGGCGGTTTTGGTAGACGGTGATGAGGCGGCCGCATTGCTTGGCGAATTGCACGAGGTCCACAGCTTCAGCCAAGGTGGTGGCGAACGGCTTATCGACGACGACGTCTTTGCCTGCGGCGAGGCATTGTCGCGCAAAGGGATAGTGCGTTTCGTTGGGCGAGGCGATGACGACCAGACGTATCTCTGGAATCGCCAAAAGTTCTTCGAGGCTGCGGACGATGCGCACGTTTGAATAGGCTTCGGCGGCTTCGGAGCCTTTACGCTGCAGAATGGCGGCGAGCCGCAAACCAGGCACGGCGCGAATCACAGGAGCGTGGAACGAGCGTCCGGCCAACCCAAATCCGATAAGTCCGACGTCAATCATGGTCGTTGTGAGGTCCCTTTGTTGTGGTCATATTGTCGTCGTCATGGAGATGCAGAAGCGTATCCGAAATGCGCTTCGAGTGTAACCGCTCCTTCATGAACGGAAAGTTGCCTCCGGCCGCGCTCTCCTTCACAATGATTTTCATCCATGTCCACCGCCCCGGCAGCCCCAGCCCGCACTGGCAATCGTACTAGCCTGTTAGCTTTGCTGTTTTCCGGATTCGCCCTGATCGGCATACCCACGGTGATCATCGGGCCGATCCTGCCGCTCTTCATTTCGCGATGGTCTCTGAATGATTCGCAAGCCGGGCTTTTCTTTACCGTGCAATTCGCTGCTTCTCTGTGTGGAACGTGGATCACCACGGCGCTCACCGCCTGGCGCGGCTACCGGCCGGGGTTGGTGCTTGGTTACCTGCTTACCGGGGTGGGGTTGGCGCTACTGAATGCACCCACCCACACGCTGGCGCTGGTGGCAACGGCTACGTTCGGGATGGGCTACGGCATCGCCATCCCACCTTCGAATCTCTCCGCTGCGGAAGCCGGCGGCAAGCGCAGCGCCGGACTCGTGAGCCTGCTGAATTTCGCCTGGGGCGTCGGAGCGGTCGCTTGCTCGCCTCTGATCATGCTGGCGCTGCAGCATGGGTTTCTGCCTGTGCTGCTTTACACGGTGGCGTCTTGCGCTTTGGTTCTGGGTATCTCGTTCGTTTTCGTTTCTTTTCCCGGGGACCACCACTCTCACGCGGCGGAATCCGCCTCGAGCCCCGCTCCCATACCTGCTCTGGCCATCACCGTGGGCGTCGCCGTTCTGTTCTTCGTTTACGTCGGGATCGAGACGGGTGTCGGCGGTTGGGCCGCCGAGTATGTGAAGCGCCTTGGCGGCCGCGGCAGCAACTTATCCACGATCGCTCCCATGTTTTTTTATGCGGGGCTTACGATCGGCCGTGCTCTCGCTTCCCTGGCGCTTCTGCGCGTTCGCGAGAACCACGTCGTTCTCAGCGCTTTGGGCCTGGCGGTCCTCGGCATTGTGGTGATCATCGCCGCGGCCTCGCCACGCACGGCCATTGTAGGCCTTGCGATCGCGGGCTTCGGCTGTGCCAGCATCTATCCGATTTATATCTCGTGGTTCTCCAAATGGTACGGGGCCGCGGCCCGGCGGTTCGGCGGCGTGTTTTTTTCGATGGCTTCGCTCGGCGGATCTGTGATGCCGTGGGTGGTGGGCTTGGTATCCACGCAAGCGGGCAGCTTGCGCATCGGCTTGCTGGTGCCGCTGGCCGGGTGCTTCATTATGCTGGGCGGGTTGGCGCTGCTGCACCGGCAGAGACTCGTCTGAGGTATTCTTTGCCCGTGCAGAAAGCCTCCTCCTCGCCGCGATCTTCTTCGCAAGGATCGCCGACGCTCGGCCTGCTGCTGGGTTTGGTCATCACGCTGGCGGCGGTGGTCGCGTACTCGACTTACATCACGGTGCAGCTTTCCGGCCTGCGGAAACTGCAGAGCGACATGGTGGACCGCAACCGCAAGGATTCACTGCAGCTTCTGCGGCTGCAGAACGACTTGAACACCGTGGCGCTGGCGATGCGGGACATGCTGGATGCGGGAGAGCCGTATCCACTCAGCGCGTGGTCCGCTCAGTTTGAGCGCGTGCGCGGAGACCTAGACGCGGCGCTGTATCTCGAAGAGCGATACGCCGAAGTGCACCGCACGCCGGAGCAGCGCGAGTATCTGAGACAACAGCTCGCGCAATTCTGGGACGCGGTAGATCGCATGTTCGCGTTGGCGCGGGACGGCAAAGAAAACGAGGCCCGCGAGCAGATTCGCTTATCGTTGCAGGCGCGGGAAGCAGCGCTGAGCACCGCCGTTTCGCGATTGCTGGTGGAAAACAACGAGGGTGAGCAACAAGCGGCGGTGCAAATCAAGCAGATTTACAACGGCGTCCAGCGGCAGGTCTATCTATTCCTCGCGGCTACGCTGATCGCCATTGTTTTCACGAGCCTGTACTTGATTCGCGCCAATCGGGCGATCTTCGCGAAGCTGGCGGCGCTTTCCGAACAACGCAGCGAGCTGGCGCAGAAATTGATCTCGACGCAGGAGTCCACGCTACGGCATATTTCTCGCGAGCTGCACGATGAATTCGGCCAGGTGCTCACCGCGATTGGATCGTTGCTCGGCCGCGTGGGAAATCACGTACCCGAGGGTTCTCCGCTACGCGACGATCTGCAGGAGGTTCGCGAAATCGCGCAATCGACGCTGAACAATATCCGGAGCCTGTCGCAAGCTCTGCATCCCGTATTGCTCGAGGAGCAGGGGCTGGAAAGCACGCTCGATTGGTATATTCCAACAGCCGGGCGCCAAATGGGACTTGCGCTGCATTACGAAAAGTCGGGTGCCGGGTATCCTGTGGACAGCAGCGCCGGGGTGCACATCTATCGCGTGCTCCAGGAAGCACTGAATAATGTGAGCCGCCATTCCGGCGCGCAGGAGGCGTGGGTGCGGCTAAAATTCCAGGCCGGTGCGTTGGAGCTCGACGTGGAAGATCATGGCAAGGGCTTCGTGGCGCGAGGCGCACATCAAGGCATCGGACTTGTCGGCATGCGCGAACGCGCGGAACTCATTGGAGGAACGTTGGAACTCTTGCAACTCGAAGGTGGAGGCACGGTGGTTCGCCTGGCGATTCCCCGAGAGAAAGTGGAAGCGCATGGCGGATAAGATCAGCGTTTTGCTTGTGGACGACCACGCACTGGTGCGCAAGGGATTTCGCCGCATGTTGGAGGACGATCTGGCGATCGCCGTTGTCGGCGAAGCCAGCGATGGAACGGAGGCGGTGCGCCTGGCCATCGAGCTGCGGCCGAAAGTCATCGTTATGGACTGCGCGCTGCCCGGCATAAGCGGCATCGAGGCGGCGCGGCAGATACGGGAGAAATTTTCTGAGGTGGCGATTCTGATGCTCAGCATGCATTCCGAAGATACCTTGGTGCGGCAGGCGCTGGAAGCGGGCGCGCGCGGGTACATCCTGAAAAACGCCATGGACCTGGATCTGGTCAGCGCGATCAAGCGCGTGGCCGAAGGCAAGATGGTTCTCGATCCGCAGTTGGCGAAATCCGACGGGCTGAAAGGAGAGCGCGAAACCGGATTGACGGTGCGCGAACTGGAGGTCCTGCAACACATCGTAGCGGGCCAATCCAACAAGGAAATTGCGGCCGAACTCAAGCTGAGTGTGAATACGGTGGCAGTGCATCGTGCCAACATCATGGATGCTCTGGGAATTCATAAAACCGCGGAGTTGGTGGTGTACGCGATCCGTAACGGCCTGGTGAATTTGCCGTGAAGCGCCGGGAATTCCTCGCCGGTGGTTGCGGGGCGGGACTTGCCGCGTCGGTGTTTCCCTTTGAGGCGATCGGCGCTCCGGCGTCGCCGCTCGGCTTCCGTCTCGTGGATGTGACTTCGCAGGCCGGCGTTCGGTTCCAACACAGCAGCGGCGCGTACGGTGGCAAACTGCTTCCGGAGACGCTGGGTTCGGGCTGCGCGTTCCTCGATTACGATCGCGACGGCTGGCAGGACATTCTTCTGATTAATGCCATGGACTGGCCGGGGCACAAACGGCAGCGGTCCACGCTGCGTCTTTACCGCAACAATCGTAACGGCACTTTTTCAGATGTGACGCAAAGCGCGGGGCTCGACATCGAGATGTACGGAATGGGTGTGGCGGTCGGCGACTACAACAACGACGGCTTCCCTGACATTCTGATCACCTGCGTGGGGCAAAACCGGCTGTTCCGTAACACCGGCAAGGGCACGTTCGTTGACGTGACGCGGGCCAGCGGGCTTCAAGGCCGCCAGGCGTTCAGCACCTCGGCGCTGTGGTTCGACTACGACCGGGACGGTTTGCTCGATCTCTTCGTGTGCAATTACGTGCGCTGGTCCCCGGAGCACGATGTTTTCTGCAGCCTCGATGGAAAACTCAAATCGTATTGCACGCCGGAAGCGTATCGCGGAGACACCTGCTGGCTATTTCACAATCGCGGCGATGGAACATTCGAAGACGTCACCGCCACCAGCGGAGTGTTCGACAGCAGCTCCAAATCGCTGGGCGTGGCGATGTTTGACTACGACCAAGACGGCTGGCCCGATCTGCTGGTGGCCAACGACACGCAGCCGAACAAACTCTACCGGAACTTAGGCAACGGAAAATTCAAAGATGTCGCGGTCGAAGCGGGCTTGGCCTTCAGCGCGGAAGGCAAGGCGCGCGCCGGTATGGGCGTGGATATTGGCGACTTCGAGAATTCCGGCAAGCCGGGCATCGCGATCACGAACTTCGACAACGAGATGATCGGTCTATACCGCGCCGTGCGGACTGGGGTTTACGACGACATTTCCATCCCGGCGGGTGTCGGGCTTCCATCTCGAAACACTCTGGGCTTCGGCTGCGGATTTCTGGATGCCGATCTCGATGGCGCGCTCGATTTGGCGGTTGCCAACGGTCACATCGATGAAACCGTGCGCAATATTCGCGGAAACGTGGGCTACGCGCAACCGCCGCAGTTTTTTCTCAACCAAGGCAACGGAAAGTTTCGCGACGTGGCCGCCGAAGCGGGTGGCGGATTTGACCAGCCCAAGGTCGGCCGTGGCCTGGCTTTCGGTGACTTTGACCGCGACGGCGACCTGGACATTCTGCTGACTACGAACAACGGCCCGGTTTTTCTCTACCGCAACGATCAACTCGCGGGAAATCGCAGCATTCGTTTTCATCTGGTGGGAACGAAATCAAACCGCGACGCGATTGGCGCAACGGTCCGCATCTTTTACAACGGGCAAAGCCAGAGCCGCATGGTACGCGGCGGGTCCAGCTATCTCTCGCAGTCGGAATTGCCGGTCACTTTTGGACTGGGCAAACGTGACAAGATCGACCGGGCCACCATCGAATGGCCCAGCGGCCGGACGGAGGAGTTCAAGGATCTTGTGGCCGGACGGACCTACCAATGCACTGAAACGAAAGGAATTACACCAGAAATCGGATTCTAATGCTTTTGCAGTATTGCCACGGTTTCGGACAAGAGCTATACAAGACCCACAAACGTTCGCTTCCAGCGAGGCCTACATTCGCGCCCCCCGGAGGCACCCCAAGCACTCGCGGCCGGATGCGCACCCATCCGGCCGCTGTTTTTTAGAGCGGTGGCTAAGTGAAATAGGTCTCGCAACTGGAGAGACGCGCAATGGAACGCTGGCGCTCGCGAAGTGTGGTCGCCCTGGTGGCGAGCGCTATCTATTTGTACGGTTTCCCTTCCACAACGATCTCCTACTTCGCCTTCGTTCTCTTCCACGTGGTTGCCGGCGCCCTGCTGACCATTCTGCTGCTGCCATTTCTTCTTAAACTTCTTCGCACGGAGGCGCTGCTTGCGCGCTTCGGCTGGGCGTTCCTGGCCGCGGGCGCTGTGCTCGGCGTCGCGCTGATTTTCCTGGGAACGCCGAACCGGCTGAAGGCGTGGCTTTACGCGCACATTGCTCTTTGCGCCGCCGGGGCGGTGTTTCTTGCGGCATCGTGGCTGGCCTCGCGCGGATGGCTCGGGACCGGGCTAGTGCAGCAAGTGCTGCGGTTCGCGGCGCTGGTAGTGGTGACGGTGGCGATCGCGGCGGGCGCGTGGTGGTCGCGGGAAGTCACGTGGAGAAATTACAACCGCATCGCGAACCCACTGATGCCGCCGGCTTCCATGGACGGCGAAGGGGACGGCCCGCAAGGAAAGTTTTTCCCGAGTTCCGCGCAAACCAAAGATGGCGGCAACATCCCCGGGAAATACTTCATGCAGTCCAACGCTTGCCAGCGCTGCCACGCGGACATCTACAAACAATGGGACAGCTCGGCGCATCATTTTTCGTCGTTCAATAATCAGTGGTACCGCAAGAGCATCGAGTACATGCAGGATGTCGCAGGAGTGCGCTCCTCAAAATGGTGCGCGGGCTGTCACGACCCTGCGCTGCTGTTCAGCGGGCTCTTCGACAAGCCGATCAAAGAAATCGTTGATCGCCCGGAAGCCAAGGCCGGGCTGAGTTGCCTGATGTGCCACAGCGTGGTGCAGGTGAAGAGCACCATGGGGCAAGGCGACTTCGTGCTCGAATACCCGAAACTGCATGAGCTCGCCGCCAGCGAGAATCCCCTGGTGCGAGGCATGCATGATTTCCTGGTGAATCTGAACCCGGAGCCGCACCGCCGTACCTTTCTGAAGCCCTTCATGCGCGCGCAGACCGCGGAGTTCTGTTCGACTTGCCATAAAGTCCACCTCGATGTGCCGGTGAATCACTACCGCTGGGTGCGCGGATTGAACGAGTACGACAACTGGCAAGCAAGTGGCGTGTCCGGCCAGGGCGCGCGTTCGTTCTACTACCCGGCAACGCCGATGATGTGCGCGGATTGCCACATGCCGCAGGTGCCCTCGAACGACGACGGCAACATCAACGGCATGGTGCATTCGCACCGCTTCCCCGGCGCGAACACGGCGGTGCCCACTGCCAATGCGGATACGACGCAACTCGAACTGAGCCAGAAATTCTTGCAAGAGAAGCAACTCAGCGTCGATATTTTCGCGGTGTCGCCGGCTGGACAGGCATTCGAGGCTTCGGCTAGCCCCAGAGTAGGTCGGCCCGAGCTATCCACGTCTTTTGCCGTGGGTGAAGAGGCGGATTCCAGTTTGCCTACCGGCCCGGCCGGCGAAGCGCGTCCGATCACCGCGCCGCTGGGCCGTGTCGATGCGGCGGTGCGGCGCGGCGACGATGTGCGCGTGGACGTGGTCGTGCGCACCAAGAAAGTCGGCCACTTCTTCCCGGGCGGCACCATCGATGCTTTCGATGTGTGGCTCGAGCTGCAAGCCATCGACGAAAAGGGCCAGACGCTTTTCTGGAGCGGCAAAGTTGAGGACGATGGCAAGGGGCCGGTCGAAGCCGGAGCGCACTTCTACAAATCGCTCCTTATCGATGCGCACGGCAATCCCATCAATAAAAGAAACGCCTGGGCAAATCGCGCGTCGGTGTACGTCCATTTGATCCCGCCGGGCGCGGCGGACACGGCGCATTATCGCCTGCACATTCCAGAGAACGCTGGAGACAAGATCACGCTCCACGCCAAGCTGAACTACCGGAAGTTCATGTGGTGGAATACCCAGTTTGCGTTTGCGGGAGTGCAAGACCCAAGCCAGCCGCATGGCGCCATGACGCCGGATTACGACGACAGGAAATGGATGTTCGCGAAAGCTCCGCAGAACGTCGCCGGAAATCTGACGCAAGTCCCGAATCTGCCCATCATCACGGTCGCCGAAGATGCGAAGACCGTGCGTGTTCTTCCGCGCACCGCCGCGGCGCCACCGCCGCAAGTGACGCTTGCGAAAGAAGACTGGGTGCGGTGGAACGACTACGGCATCGGTCTTTTTCTGCAGGGCGATTTGAAGGCCGCCGAAGCGGCATTTCAGAAAGCAGCGGACATCGACCCGAAAAATCCCGACGGCTTCGTGAACATCGGCCGCGCGCTCGTCCAGGAAGGCGATACCGCCGGCGGGCGCGTCGTGTTGGAAAAAGCTCTGGCGCTGAAGCCGGACCTGGCCCGCGCCAATTTCTTCTACGCGCGCATCCTAAAAGAAGAAGGCCAGTACGACGATGCCATCGCCCGGTTGAGGCTGGTGCTGGCGCAGTATCCGCGCGACCGCGTGGTTCACAACGAAGTGGGCCGCATCCTCTTCCTGCAAAAGCGCTATGCCGACGCGGTGGCGGAATTCCATGAAACGTTATCCATCGATCCGGAAGACCTGCAAGCTCATTACAACCTGATGCTTTGCTACAGCGGCCTCGGTGACGAAGCGCATGCGAACGAGCACAAAGAGCGCTACCTGCGATTCAAAGCCGATGAATCGGCTCAGGCCCTCACCGGTCCCTATCGCCAGGCTCATCCGGAAGACAACAACGAGCGCCAGCCCGTTCACGAACATGTTTCCGTTGCGCTGACCGCGGCACCGCCAAAACGAACCGCTGCCCGCGCGGCTGTCAAGGCTGCCAAAGCGGACGCGCGAGAGGCAACTCAGCCGGGCGGCTCGCACTGAAAACCGGAAGAGCCCGGCGCGTCCGCTGAAGGGCGCCGCTGGATTTGAGGAGAAAAACGAATGACGTGGATCAAGACCGTGACCATGGAAGAGGACGAACGCGTTAAGAAGGCCATGGAGGCCCAGCGCAGTCTTTATCCCATCGAATACGCCACGCCGGTCCACCCGGTGAACGACGGCCAGTCGTCTAGTATCGTGGCGTCGCATTCGCTGATTCCCGACGCGCTCTTCCACGCGTTCAGTACGTTCGGGGCGCTGATGTCGCCGGACCTGCCGTTAAGTCGCCGCCAGCACGAAATGATCACCACGGTCGTCTCGGTGACGAACCGGTGCCACTATTGAATAGAATCACACGCAGAGTTTCTGCGTCGGGTCACCCTGGATCAGGAAATGGTCGAAGCGCTGCAAAGGGACTACCGCACAGCGCCGATCACCGAGCTGGAACGCACCATGCTCGACTACGTCGTGAAGATCACCAAAGATGCCACCAAAGTTTCGCCGGACGACCACGCCAAGCTGCGAGCGGCGGGTTTCGATGATCGTGGCATTTTGCAGATCACGTTGATCGCATCGTGGTTCAACTACATTAATCGCGTCGCCGA
>JBGOVR010000079.1:0-20714 GCA_041478205.1 Candidatus Acidiferrum sp. | reverse complement strand
CGCGGCGAAGAGCGGCTTCGTAGGGAAGAGGATACAGCGTCTTCCAAACGTTGACGGGGATGTCGGAGAATTTCCGCGCATCGAAGTTGGGGACGATCAGGCGTCCGTAGGCCATGCCGGCGGCGAAATGCCCCTGGTCAAACGCCGCTTGCGCGGCTTCGAAGAGCAGCCGGGGAGATCCGGTGGCGAAAAAAGCGGACTTCAGTTCGATCTCCGCGGAGGCGTCGAAGGCGACGGCGCGCAGAGCCTGAGCACGCGTCCAGCGGTCCATCGCGGCGGGAGGAATCGGCTCGTCGAAGGGGCGTAGCGCAGCCGGGGGCTGTATCGCGGCGAGAAACTCCGGCGGATCCTCGTCGCCCGGCCCGAGTTTGTCCAGGCGAACGGCGGCGGCGCGGCCAAAGTAAGTCTCCGGAAAACGCTCGGCATCGGTGCGGAAGTAGCTGCGGGCGTGGCCGGGATTTCCGCTGCGCTCGGCATCGCGGCCGAGCCAATAGAGCGCATCCGGCGCGTTCGCCGAGGCAGGATACTTCCGGAAAAATGCAGTGAGCTTGTCGTCGGCGTAGGGCTGGCGTTCGAGATAGGCGATCCAGGCAATGCGCCACTCCGCATTGAAGGCGTATTTTCCCGACGGGAAACTATCGAGGAGGCGCTGGTAGTAGGCGATGGCCTTGGCGCGGTTGAGCTCTACCCAATAGTAGTTCCCCGCCGCCATCAGACCTTCTTCGGCCCATTTTCCGGAAGGGTATTTCTGCTCGACCTGCTCGATGGCGGAGAGCATGTCGTTTTCTTTTTTCTCGGAACGATAAGCCTGGGAAAGAGCGTAGAGGCGTTCGGCGTCAACCTCGGGATCCGCCGGCGAGAGAGAGGATACCAGCGTGGACGAGCCTTTTAACTGCACGCGCGCTTGCGCGATGCGCAGCTGGGCGCGCTGGCGATGGGCATTTGCGGGATCGCGCAGCATGGTGACGAGCTTTTCAAACTCGGCGCGCGCTTCCTTCCACTTGTGCTGGTCGAAAAAGATTTGAGCGCGCTGCTCTTGCAGCTCCACGCCGGGATAAGCGTATTCCTTGCCCAAGGCGCGGGCGATCTGCGACAGCGCGGAGCCGGCGGCTTGGGCTTCGTCGGACACGGGATACTTGTAGTAGAGCGTCTGGTAGTCCTTGGCAGCGCGGGCCAATTGGCGCGCGGCTTTGTACGCCTGCGCGCGCTCCAGAAGCAGCGCGGGTTTGCTGGAAGTCGCGGAATAGGCGTCAAGCGCGTCGATGGCGGCTTGCGCGTGGCCGGTGTCCATGGCGGTCGGCGCGAGAGCTTCGAGGAGCTGCTCCTTGATTGCGGTGCTGGGGTAATCGCGCTCGACGGCCTCAAGAGCGGTGAATGCGTCGGGGTAGCGCTTGAGCAAGCGGAGCGCCTGGGCGGTCCAGTACAAAACGTGATCGCCCAGCAAGGTGTCGCCTTTGGCCTTGGTAAACCAGGCCAGGGCCTGCTGCGCGTGGTTCTTGTTGTAGTCGTCGTAACCCAGCGCCAGCGCGGCGCGGGCACCCAAGACATTCGCGGCGTTCTTGGCGGCAAAGGCCGAGAGTTTTTCGTAGCTACCCGGCGCGGCGTTGTGGAGCGCGCGAGCAAGAGTGGAAAGCTCTCTTTGCGCGGCTTCGTCCTCGGCGGTGGACGATGCGATTTCCGGCGCGGAAGTATCCGGAGCGCAGCCCATGCGGCAAGGGACGGGTTTGGGCTTGTTGGATTTTTTCTTTTTGTGCCGGGGAGATTGCGCCAGCGCGTCGAGCGGCGCGGCGCCGAACAGCGCGAGCGAAAGGACAATCGCCAAAACTCGGGATAGCAGCACAGCTCGCGGTCTCTTTCCACCGCATTCCCGCGAATACCAAGAAGATTTCGCTTCGCAGGGAAACCCTTTTGATGGCGTGACCCCGAGCCTAGTGGTGGCGGGCGGCCGGAGCGTAGGGATATTCGCCGAGGGCATGCGGATCGCCTTCCGCGAGGATCTCCACCATCCAGCGATAGAAGTAATCCACCGGGTGGTCCATGATGGGCTTAAAGCGCCGGTCGTATTCTCGATGAGCTTTATCAATGTCGTCACGCAATCGGATGCAGATGTCTTTCTTTTCGCGGCCAAGCCGCACCTGCTCCGGTCGGAGCATTTTAATATCTTGCATGGAAACTTTCGCTACTCTATTTGCACGGCGGTGCAATTCCTGCTCCTCGGTGGAGAGGCGGCTGACGTTGAATTCGCCTTCCTGCTCAGGTTCGGCGGCGGGAGCAGCGGCGGCTTCTTCTTCAAAGGTTTCGGGGAGAGAAGGTTCCGGCGGCTCGGGAGCCGCATGGACGGGATCTTTCTTGGCTTCCGGCACAGGGGCTGCCGCTGGCGCGTGTGGTGCGGGTGCGGACGCAGGCTCCGCAACGGCTATCGTGCTGGCGATGCGCGCGATTTCGGCTTCAAACGGGGAGCGCGGACCGGGCTGTAAGGAGACGGTAACGAACCGAGACAACACCTCAAGAGCGGCGGCAAGAGAGGCCGCGGAAGTCTGGGCACGCAGCATGGGCGGAAGAGCATTGGCTGGCTTGCTGCTGCCGCAAGCGGCTACGACGTCGCCTATGGCCTGGTGGAGCTCGTCCGAGGCGCGTTGGATGCGCTCGAGGTTGTCCCGCACGGCGCGCGAAACGGCCTGTTCGAGGGCATTGGGCGCGTTGGGTTCTTGTGGTGTACCTGGTTTCGGCATGTTTTTGCCCGAAATCTCCCGTTTTGTGATTCTGGAAGGTAGGATGCCGGGAGTCAACCACCTGGGCGTACCGGTGTGCCTAATTGTTGCTTAGTTGTAATTGTAAGCAGCGACTACGCTTCCTATCGCGGGACGGAAAGGGATGCGCCTGGAGGCCGCCGCTTGGAGGTGAGCCGGGTCCGGTCGGTGGTAGAATATAGAGGTACCGAGGGGGCGACACGGTTTCGACGGAAGCTGTCGCGACCCGAAGGCATGCCGGGACCCACCTGCCCGCAACTTGGTGGAAACTAGAAATGCCAACAACAACTTGGCACTTGCTGCTTAATTAATTAAGCGCACGCTTCCCCGGGCTTCGCTCATGGGCCCGGTCAGAGGCGTCACACAGTGAGCTGGCCTGGGCCTTTCGGTCCGTAAGGCTCGGGCGAGAACCATCGGACTAGCTGGCTGCGTTTCTTGCTCATTCTGAGCGCGGCGGGCGAAACAAACGGAATTGAGCTAAGCATGTAGGCTTCGTGTCGTAGCGCTTTTCGGACGGGGGTTCGACTCCCCCCGCCTCCACCATGTATCTCGTTGAATTATAGTAGTTTATTTTAGAGTGAAGCACCGCGTTCCACCTGCGTTCCAGTTTGTGGTAGGCTGTTCGTGTGTTGAATCTCTACAGACGGCACATGAAAGCCTGTCCGCACCGGCTGCGGACCCAAAAAAAATGCCAATGCCCGATCTGGGCGCAAGGCACCCTCCACGGGAAATGGTTGAAGAAATCGCTCGATCTCAGAAACTGGGAGGCCGCGCAAAAGCTGGTTCGTGATTGGGAAGGCGGTCCGGGGAAGCATGAGGACGCGACCGTCGCTCTCGCGTGCGAGGCATTCATGAAGGATTGTGAAGCTCGCAAGCTTTCGGACGCGTCTGTCGACAAATACAAACTCCTCACCACAGAATTGAAAGATCGGTTCGGCAGGCGATCGGTGGGCTCGCTATCGCTCGCAGAAATGCGTGAATACCGGGAATCTTGGGAGATGGCTCCCGTTTCGGCGCGGAAGAAACTTGAGCGCCTGCGAACGTTCTTCAAGTTCTGCATAGAGTCCGGCTGGGCCTGGGAAAATCCCGCCAAGCTCATAAAGGCTCCCCTTGCGCGACCGACGCCCACGCTTCCTTTTACAGATGGCGAGATCGAGAAAATCCTGTGGGGCACAGAGGTCTATCCGAACAAGGGAATCTACGGTGTCGATAATGGAAGGCGCGTTCGCGCCTTCATCAATCTGCTGCGCTACTCGGGTCTCCGTATCAGGGACGCGGCGACGCTCTCAAGAGACAAGCTTCACGAAAACAAGCTCCTGCTCTACACCCAAAAGACGGGGCAGCCGGTCTGGCTGCCGCTGCCGAAGAAGATCGTGGAAGAATTAGAAGAGCTGAACCCACGCGGCAAATATTTCTTCTGGTCAGGGCACGGCCTCGCAAAATCTACAGTGGCGGATTGGCAGAGGAGTTTGGCCAAGGTGTTTGAGCTCGCCGGGATAAAAGGACACGCGCACCGTTTTCGGGATACGTTTTCGGTGAACCTGTTGAAGGCTGGGGTTCCGCTCGAAACGGTATCGGTGCTCTTGGGACATTCTTCAATTAGGATCACGGAACGGCATTATTCGCCATGGGTGAAGTCGCGACAGATCAAGCTGGAAGAATCGATTGAAAAGGCTTGGAATACTACGGGATTAACAGCACCTCCACACTGCCCGGTTTTTTTGGACGCCTTTCGACAATGACCGATTTCAATGGTAAATCGACGTTTTTTGGTTATGACACAATGGGTCGACCTACGAAACAATTGTCACCCGATGGCTCGACTAAAATTCTTTCCTACAACTTCTTAGGGACGCCAGGCCCTCAAAATCTTCAGATTCAGCTCCCGAACGGTCTAGAGAAGCGCGTCTTCATTGACGGATTTGGGCGGGCTTGGTACACGGAACAGATGGGCGCGGACGGGAAGAGCACCGTTGTTGAAATGCGATTCAATTCGCGGGATCAGATAACGGCTCTCTCAACTCCGTACTTGAAAGGCGTGCAAGCGCCTCTGTGGAATTACCTTTCATACGAGGCTATGGGACGACTACAGTCCGTAAAGAAGGCGGGCAGTGCGGAGGTCAGCTATTGCTACGACGGACTGAACACCTTCACCGTTAATGAAAATGAACACCTGTCGGCGAGTAGCGCGGATGCATACGGCCGAGTCAAGCAACAACTTCAATTCAAAGGAAACGTAAAACGAGATTGCGATCTAATTTTGCAGTCAATCGAGAATCTTTCACTCTTGCCATACTCTCTAAATAAGTTCTCGTATAACGTCTACGACCAACTAGAAACGGCGGAGGACTCAAGAGGGAATTTGTCGAAATATCAGCATGACACTTTGGGCCGATTAGCGGAGGTTGTTGACCCAGATTGGGGCAAGTGGCGTTTCGAGTACGATTTAGCTGGCAATCTGACTGGATCAAGTGATTCAAGCCAGGACGAGACCCACTGTGCGTATGACAAACTCAATCGGGTCACACAGAAGGCATCGGTGAAGCCTGGTCATGCACAAAGGATTCTCGACGAGTTCCGCTACGACGAGACGCAAGACGGAACAGGTAAATTGACATCAAGCACTGATTCGTTGGGCATAGCGGCAACAGATTACGATGAGATGGGCCGGATTGTGACAGAAAGTCGCGTTATTCGGGGTCATAAATACAAGATGTCTTTCGAATACGACCAGAATTCGAGGCTTAAAGCTGAAACGTTTCCAATGGGAGATAAGATTCTGCTTTCTTACAATGGCCCGTACGAGAGCTCCATAAATCGTTCAAATCACATACTCATTGATAAGAGCAACTTCGATGCATTGGGCAACGCACATGAGGTACATTTCCAGAATGGGACAGTTGCAAGCAACCGGTATGGTGGGACAAGTGCAAATGGTTGTGTCGGCGAGATTCCGAAACTCTGTGGGATTAAGATCGTCGGGGGGAATGGGATTCCCCTTGCAGACATTTCCTACAGCTACGACCCCAAAGGGAATGTAATTCAGATCCAGAACCAAGAAAAGGAATCTAAATTCCAATTTGATGCTCTCGATAGACTCTCCTACGCAGAATACACAGCGGGGCCGAATGGCCCTCAAAAGCACTATAATTTTCAATACGACTCGCTGGACAACATAACGTGGAATTCTGCGATTGGGTCCTACTCTTATGATTCAGTGGTGCAGCCTCATGCAGTCAAGTGACCTGACCCCCTCCAGTTGTACCAGCTGATATGCGAGACTAACGGCCCGAGAGGGCGGGAGGACTCGATGAAAAGGAAGCGACACACGCCGCAGGAGGTCAGGTCAACGTTTCGGAGTACACGCCTTTCGTGTCTCTGGACCACTGCGTTCGCACCGACCAGGCGCACCCGTTGGAGGCGTGAACCTTCTTCCACGTCATGATTCATAAGGGCTTCGACGGAATGAGACTCTAATCGCAACTTTGTTGCTCACAGAGCTTATCATCAGCCTAATGGCCAATGCCCAATTAACGCGCCAATCGGAAAACTTGCACTGACTTGATTCCATAACAATGTCGATTCGCTTGGCGTTCGCAGAGTGGTCTAACGAGAATGGTTGTCTGTTGGTTGCGTCCCGCGATTCAGCACGGCAAAGGTGCGCTGGATAGGTTCACGAAGTGCATCCGCGAGAGCTGAAGTAAAGAGCCGCGCGCCCTTCGCATTGAGGTGCAGGCCATCGTCATAGTAGGAGCCGTCGATGCTGGAGCTCTGGAGTGGCAACAGCGCCGGAATTCCCGTGGCCGCGGCGGCCGCGAGAACCTGAGGTGCCGCCTTGACGTCCTCTGGTTGGTCTGTCGGTGGGATTACTAAGACGAGCTGGCTGTTGTACTGGGCGCATAGTGACGCCAGATCTTGAAGCCTTTTTGGATCGATTTGAACGTCGGTATGATTTTGTTTCAGCCCCTGGGACTGTTGTCTCAGAGCAATCGCGTAGCCGGGAAACGCTTTTTGTTTCCAATACCGGATGGACTCCCGAGCACCCCAAAACGGGCTGTAATGGGTGATGTACAGCATCACTCTGTCGTTCAAACTCATGAGTTCCACGCTCGCAACCTGCCCCAAATCGCACCCTCGGTATAGGTTCACCATCGCCAAATCTGGAATCGGGTACTTCAATGCCAGATGCATGGGCGACATCAATAAAACCACATACTGCGGCCGCGAGCCTCGGCGGAATATATCGTTGAGAATGTAGTGCCAATCCTCGTAGGTGGTCGCGGGAACTGCGAACCGTTGAATTCTGTAGACTGTGGACAAAGACTTCTGGAATTCGTCCAGATCCACTCCCCGTTCCAACAGAGAATTTCCCGCCAGAATCATTGTGGGAAGGTTGGAACTCAGATCTCGCAGCCGCAGGCCCAATGTTCCGCCATACTCGCTCATAAGGATTTTACGGCCTTGGCTATATCGAACGGACCAGAGATGGAAGAATATCTCCAGCGAACAATAACCTACGGCGATCGCTACAAGCAGCAGGGCCACATAAAATGTCGGGATGGTTCGCGATGGCTGACGCATAAGATTAAAATTGGAAATAGATGAAAGGACTCGGAATTCCGGCCGACATGGCTACTAGCAGGAGCAAACCCGCAAGAGCCGCCGCCGTCTGGAGTGCAGGATGCAAGAACTCCACTACGTACTCCGCTTGAAACCATTCGGAAATGATGTCGATCAGGATTGCCAGAACCACGAAGAAACCCAGAAATCCGGCGACGGGCAACAACTGCTGGATGTCGCTGCCATGCATGAAACCCGCAAGGAAGCGCATGGAAGCCGAAAGGGAGTCTGCCCTGAAAAAGACCCAGGCGAAGCAGACAAATTGAAATAGCACTACCGCACGTATCGCTCTTACGGCAATAGATGAGCTTTCCAAGTGGTCAGATCCAACCAGCCTCTCGAGAGCCAGACCCATGCCATGCAATGCGCCCCAGATCACAAAGGTCCAATTCGCACCATGCCACAGGCCGCCCAGCAACATCGTCAGCAGCAAATTTCGATACGTTTTGAGCTCTCCGTGCCGGTTGCCGCCAAGGGGAATATAGAGATAGTCGCGCAGCCACGTGCTGAGACTGATGTGCCAGCGGCGCCAGAAGTCCTGCAAGCTCGCCGCGAGATACGGCTGCCGGAAATTGACCATGAAGTGAAAGCCAAGCAACTGGGCGCTACCGCGAGCGATGTCGCTGTAGCCGCTGAAGTCGCCGTAGATTTGGAAAGCGAATGCATAGACGCCCAGCAAGTGCGGCAGCCAGCCGGTCCCTAGATTTCCGGAGAATGCCGCATTTGCGACGATGGCACAATTATCGGCAATGACGCACTTCCTGATCAGGCCGCTGACAATGAGGAGGCATCCGCTGAAGAACGCAGTGCTGTCGAAGTGTCTCTCGCGCTGCACTTGAGGGAGCAGGTGCGACGGGCGCTGGATCGGCCCAGCGACTAAGTGAGGGAAAAGGCTAATGAACAGCGCATAAGACTCAAGGCTCTCGGCAGGCTCAAGTTTCCGGTAGTAGACTTCGACAATGTACGCGACCTCTTGGAAGGTGTAGAAGGAAATGGCGGGCGGCAGAATGATGTGCAGGAACGAGTGGGAAATACCGTGAACACCGAGCGCGCTCAACGCGCGGGCCGCGGAGTCCAAAAAGAAATTCACATACTTGAAGTACGCTAGGAAGCCAAAGTTCATCACCAGTGACAGAGCAAGCAGCCGCCGACGCCGCGAGGGGTTTTCAATCGAGCTGATCTTTTTGCTGATCGCGTAATCGGCGACCGTCGATGCGGCCATCAAGAAAAGAAACCGCCAGTCCCACCAGCCGTAAAAGATGTAGCTGGCCACGAGCAGCATGCGGTTTTGGCTGCGGTGCCCTAAGCGCCAGTAGATGGCGGTGACCAGGATCAAGAACACGAAATAGATCGGCGTATCGAAGAACAAGAGAAACCTCGATCTCGCGGTGAATGTCTTATGGCGGTGATCCAGGCCAGCGCGGCGATTGGCGAGGATCAACGGAATCTGCTCTTACGCACTCCGGGACTCAATGAAGGTGAAGCGCCTCTTTAGTTGAAGAAATGGGTACTCCAAATACTTGTACGAGAGCATCGCCAAAATGATGGTGACGCCCAGGGCTACTGCTCCGTTGAGCAAAAATAGTGCGGGCGTGTGCGATGTTAGGCCAACCGCTCCTCGAAGCGCACCTGAAATGGATAGTCCTATCTCGTGAAAGACGTACAGACCGTACGAAATCTTTCCGAGATAGATCAACGAGAGTGGAAGCTTACGAGGCGCAATTCCGAGTACGGCCAAGAACATTAGGACAGAGCCCAGCGCGGCGGCAGCGTAGCCCGCGCACAGCACTGCTGGGCTCGCTGTGAATCCAGCCCGCTTAATGCGGCAGACCCCGCTAGCAACCAGCCACAGGATTGTGCCGGCCAGCAGTAGGGCGACACGGAAACGTGGTGACAGATCTAAGCTTTGCCCAGATAAGTGAATTGCGAGCAGAGCGCCCAGGGCGAAAAACTGAAATTGCACCACACTATTGAGCCAAACCGTCACATCCAGATGAACTTGATGAAAGGACGCTACCAGAATGGTCACGAAACATACGGGAAGAAGAGCCAGGGAGACCGCCTTGATGCATTGCATCCCGCCAGCCTTTATGAGGAAGGGCCAAGTGACGTAGAACTGCTCCTCGACGGAAATGCTCCACAAGCTGCGCAACGGGCCGGTGGTCAGAGGATGAACCACCATGTACCAGTTGCCGACAAGCAGCAAATACGCGAGAACGCGGCCGGGTTGAATGTGCATCGGCGGCCACAGACTGCCGCCGATGATGAACACAAGAAGCACCGCGAAATACAAAGGCCAGATTCGCAGGATACGACGCATATAAAATGATCGGAGATGAGTGGCGTTCGTTTGAACGCTCTCACGTCTTAGGAGTTCCGTGATCAGATAGGAACTCAGAAGAAAGAAGATGCACACTCCAAAGTTCCCTGCGTCTTTGATCGCCAACACCGAGTTCCAGATCACAGACGAGAGACCGTGTACCTGGGCAGGCGGCTCGGCGGGAAGAAGGTGACAGAAAAACACGCTCAGAAAGGCAAAAAAACGAAGCACGTCGAGCTCAGGGCGGTAAAAGCGGACCGGCTCCGCAACCACAAGAGAGCCAACTGCTGCAGAAGGTTGAAGTAAGGTAGTGGCAGCCGCAGCCATATAAAATTCCTAAAGGCTATCTCCAAGTAAGAAAGATTTGGTTTATTTGGTGCGGTCGAAACTACGAATTGGATGTGACTCGAATCATCTACGGAGGAGCGTCATCGAATGCTCAAGGCTGGGGCGCAGACTGAGTAAGAAGCTGGGGCGTCGGACCAATCTCCACGGTGGATTCACTGAGCGCCTGGGATTGTCCAAGTAACGGCGTGATACTCTTAGCCCGCCACGACGCTGGCACAGCGAATGTTTTCTTTGCGTCAGGGTCCCATACAATCCATTGCGGCGACCCGTTCCGTGTCAACTGGCATTTCCAGATATGGTCGGTGTCCTGGTTGCAACGGTCCATGCGAGCACCGACGAGCCATTTCTGAACGATGCCGTAGGCTAACCCCGCGGGCTTCAGCGTCTGATTGTCTTCCTCGACCGTTTGAAGCGACACCCAGTTATGATTGTCCCAAGCATACCAGTAGAGCCGCTGTACGCCGGCTGCCCAGTTAAGAATGTAAGACCTTGCGAGAAACGCAGCGGCAAGCTCTTCCGATAAAAATGGCTTAGGTCTCGACCACCCTAATTCCGTGTTCCAAAGCGGCTTATCGCCGGCGCCATTGTCGGCCATGATTTGCTTTATCTGTCGGATCATTGGCAGCATCGCTTCGGGACCGTCGGGGTTGACATAGAGGTGGTATCCAATGACATCAACGTACTGGCTGCCTCCCTTGCCCAGGAACCCAGCTAGCCACTTCGTGCCATAGCTTGCCGTAGCAGAGGGGGAAACAATGATCGCTTGCGGATTGATGCTACGGATGATTCGCGAGGCTTCACGTGTCAGAAGCACGAGCCGGTCCGTATCACCACTCCAGAACGGCTTAAGATTGGGTTCGTTCCAGATCTCGTAGGCGCTTACGCGGGCTCCGCAGCGAGTAACCACCGCCGTCACATAAGCACGCCAATCCTCTAGATCGCTTGGCTCCGCAGCAAACCCAGGGCCGTACGCCGAACGTTCATCGGGACGCGACGACGCCCAGCGGGGCGAAAGGCCGAGCGGCAAGAGAACCTCGACGTGGTGTTCCTCTGCGGCGGACAAGTATCGATCGAGATTGTCAAAGCGCCACTGACCCTTTCTCGGCTCGAGATCTGGCCATACCACGTGAGCGTCCCAAAGTCGCCAACCTGCGATCGGAACAGATGGCCACGGAGTTGTGGTGCCCATACGATGAATATGCATGCAGAAGAAACTCGCAGGTATTGGCAGCGTCGGCGGAACGAGCTCAACGGAGTCCGCCGCGAACGCCATGAGTTTGCCGATCAGGACGAAGGATAGTCCGAGGCGGAAGCAAAAGCGGTTCATAGCGTGGACCAATCTGACTGAGCGAGTTGGGGCAGATCAAGTCCGATCACTCGACGCCCGTCGTGAGCCAAACAAGCGGCGGTGACACAGCCTAGGTATCCCAATCCGAAAACACTAATGCTCAAGGTATGTCCTTTCTTGCTGCGCGAGTGTGTAGGCGCCGAGAAGGAGATTTCACCCGACGGTCAAATACGAAGCATTTTGGGAATCAGGCAACGGAGTCGCGTTGCTCCTCACGTTGAGCCGCGACCTGAAGGCCCGATGCGAGGCGGTCAGCCGCGAGACATCGCTGGATGCCTACCCTGAAATTCTCCACCATGGCTTCGATCGTGTACTTTGAGCCGGCACCGGCCGCCCCGCGGCGCAGTCTCGCCATTAGAGCGGGCGTAGTTAAGACCTCGAGGATTGCGTTGGCGTAGGCTTGAGTCTCGTGAGGGGTGAGTCTGCCATTCTCGCCATCACGCAAGTAGCTAATTTCTGGCGGATGCGTGGGCAGATCCGTAACGATTATCGGCAGGTCCGCGGCGAAGCTGTCGACGACGGCAAGCCCCGCAGAACCAGGCAGCAGAAACACTGCTGCCATCTTGTAGAGCAGAGCACTTTCGCGGCCCCACTTCGAACCCAGATAGTGGATCCACGGCTCGGAGACAATGGCTTGCTTGAGCCAAGCTCGGTCCGGGCCGCTTCCCATGATAACAAGATGGAATTCCGGGCAGCGGTGTTTAACCAGGCGGCCGGACTCAAGCAAGAAGGACAACGCTTTTGCTTCCCCCAGACGTCCGCAGTAGAGGCCGATATTGCTCGCGACGTTCCCAGTCAGGGCTTGCCTCGCTTGCGCAAGCTCGCCCTCCGAAATGTCGTCGAGCAGCCGCCGCAACTCGACCGTGTCCGTAGCGTTCTGGACCGTCGTGATCCTATTTGCCGGCATCCCGTTTTGGCGAAGCTTTGTCGTGACGCTTTCCGTGTAGGCAAACCACCAGTCCACAGCAGTCACGAATTTTTCCTTCACCCACTCCGAAAGGGCAGAGCGACGATCGGGATGCATGTTGGGGCCAAGTCCCCAAAACGCCACCGTTTTCAGTCCCAGCGCAGAAAGCAGCAAGAGTCCGAGATTGTTGATGTATTTGTTTTCGGGCCCCGTAATGACCAAATCGGCCCGCAGGATTTCGCGCCAAAGAGGTTGATAGAGCAGGCGCTCGCCCAACCAGCGCGCTTTCACCTTACGTCCAAATTCGGCGGGTAGTTCGGCTGCGTCCCCGCGGAGGGCATGGGAATGGTTGGGCGGACTATAGGCAACAACGAGGTCGATACCGTCGCGCTGCAAGGCCGCATGGAGTCTCGAGAAGAACGGCACGCGGAATTGTTTCATCAACGCCTGAACGATCAGGATCCGTGGCACGGTTAGCTCTCCTGCTCCACGAACTGATGGGCGGGGCTCAGACCTTTGCTGCGGTAAGCCTCTATCGTTCGTTCATAGTGCTTTTCCAACATGTGGGTTTGCTTATCCAGGTCAAAGAACCGGAGAACACGTTGCCGGCCGAGAACTCCAAATTTGTGGCGCAGATCAGGATTGTTCAAGAGGAGCGACAGGTACTCAGCGAGTGTCCGCCAATCTCGTTCGGGGGCTAAGAAGCCGGTTTCGCCGTGCTGAATAGCCTCACCGATTCCCCCGGAGGTGAACGCGGCCAGGGGCTTCTGCATTGCCTGGGCCTCGGCGAAAACCATTCCGAATGCCTCCTCTTCGCCCGAACGTAACTTTACGCTGGGAGCAGAAAATACGCTTGCACGGCTCATCCATTCGCGAACCGTCTCGGGATTCTGAACACCGAGAAATCTATATTTTCGGAGACTGTTCTTGGCTTGCTTTTCAAGATCAACGCGAAGCGGGCCGTCGCCAATGACAACCAGTTCGGCCTCCGGATGCGCTTTTTGAACCTCCGCCATGGCACGAATCAGGTAGGCGGCTCCCTTTCTTTCAACCAGCCGACCGACAAACAGAACGATGGATTCATCTCCTCCGCTTGCGGGAGAAAAGAGCTTGGTATCAACTCCGGTGTAGTGAACCAAGACCCTCTCGGGCGGGAAATGCTGTTGCAGCAGCTTCTCTCGAATGAAGGCCGACACAGCAATGAACAAATCAGCTCCTTGCTGCAACACATGCCTGTTGGCTAGGTAGCGGCGATATCCATAGGAAGCTTTGCCGTAACGGATATCGGTGGCCGTCGCATCCGACCCATGGAAGGTCACGATGAGAGGCAAATCGAGACACCGCGCCAAAGGAAGAGCCCGCAACCCATCAGGACCGAAGTGCGCATGCATCAGCACCGGATCAAGAGCGCGCAGTTTTCGCACCAAGTTCGGAGCGGTGCCAAAGAGTTTGAAAAGCGCCTCGCGGACTCGCCCGTTGGCATTACCAGAACTGATCGTGTACGTTCTTTCTTCGGGAAGCTCCAGTCCGCGAACCCTCCGCGATCCTGCGTATACCGGACTATACTGCCGGAGCGCCTGACCTTGAGCGCGAATGAATGTTTCCGAAGGGTATAGGAGGTGGTCGCAAAACACGACCACTGTCGGTTGAAGATCGATTTTCACGCGTACTCCTCGATGGGGGTCGGCACGAAATTGACTTGATCAGGACCATCGGCGAGGGCTAGTTGGACGCGGGGGTCAGATCCAATCACTGTAGCGATGCAAAGAGCCCATTCGAGTTTGTTCTGCCACATGATCGTGCATTCGGCAAGGTTGTGAATCAGAAAGAAAACCAGGAAAGCAAGAGGCCAAAGGTCTTGAATCGATTCTTTGTTCTCCGCAACGACTAGGGCTCGTTTAATACCCGTTCCGACAAACAATAGAATGAGTAGCAACCCGCAAAGTCCGAGGCTAAGCACAATTTCCAGGTATCCATTGTGGGAGTACATGGCCTTCCAGCCGATGTGCTTGTAGATAATTTCTGATTCAATGGACGCACCCTCCCAAAAACCGGAATAGCCATACCCGAGAAAGGGCTGCTTTAGAATTACTGGAACCAGGAAACTCCACAACTCCGTGCGCCCCGTTAGGTCACCTGAACGACCTAAGAGCGGCACTACCGAGTCCATGTTGGTAATGATCATTGGAAGTAGCATTCCTACCAGCAAGACACATACGCCGAGCAATATGGGTGGGGGGATTCTGTACCGCCAGCGCAACGTCCTGAAAACTGGAATGGTCACGAGCGTGATGGACACACCTACAAATGCGGCGATCGAGTTCGACAGCGCGAGCAAAGTCACGTATGCGCCTAACCAAACGAATTTCGAAACCCTCGATCTGAAGGTCGTCGCGGGCAGATACCACTCCACCAAGAAAGCCAGCGCCATGATCCCGCCCAAACCGTTCTTTTGCCCGAAAATGCCCTGCCACGTGCCGTCAATCCCCTTTCCGTATTGCGGCGCGACTAGGGCACAAAGGAAACTGAGGACAGCGGCGAATCTGAAAATCCGGCGGAGCAAGTGCAATTGCGCAGTAAAAGTGAGACGAGAGGCCAAAACAACACCAAGGAGGCTTGTACCCGTGAGAGCAATGCTACGCCGCAAGACGAGTTCTGGCGTCTCCGCCCACGATGCCGATACCCATGCCAACAAGATCAGCGCAAGCAGGACCGGCGTCCCCCAGGCGGCGTCGCGCGTCGATCGGTAGTGAACCATTCCAATGACGATGGCAATCAAATACAGCACCGCCAAAATGACTTCAGCAAGCGGGTTGCCCTCGACGTAGTTGAAATCCGCTCCAGAAAGGAAGAGGATCGACAGTCCGCCCGCCATCGCAAAAGTGACCAGCCCCAGTGCGGTATTCTCAATTAGCTTTCCTCGAAACACCTGTTTCACCCCTTCAAATGATTGTTGAATATCTGCGCGCTACAGACTGGAAATGCACCGACCGAAGGACGATGCGATAAGCTTTGGCCCTCATGAGTGTGGCCTTGAGCGTTTCTAGACCGGGCAATGACGGCCGGCCGTGGCCGGCTGGTTCTCTTTGCGGTAAATCCAAAAATCCGCCCAGGAGCCCAGCTGCGTGTCCGGCTGGTGGGGAAACTTGTTAGGAATATGTCGAACCAATCGCCAACCGGGTTGGTTTTGCTCGATCCAATTGCCGAATCTTCGGTGGCGGACGTGCAGAGCATCACGAGGAGATTCTTCGTTATCCGAATAAATAATTACGAAGCGAGTGGCTGCGTCAAAGAGATCGCTCATGTGACGAACGTATATGCGATCTTCCACTAGGTGGTAGATAACATCGAGTGACAGAGCCAAGTCGGCTTTCTCCGCATTCACGTAACGGTCGTCGTACACCACGAACCGTTTCGACGCATCCTCGCGAAAGAGATCTTGGCATCGCTTCACTGCTCTAGGTGAAACATCGAACCCAAGGTAGTCGGGGTATTTCGAGAGCGACAATTGGTTCCCGTCACCACAGCCAAATTCAATTGCGGAATTTATGTGATGCTCGACGACGAAATCGTTGAGTACATTCGCCTTAAACGCCGCCAGGTCTCCATACGACCCGGTGCCTGAATTGCCTCCGGCGGCGTAGCGAGCATCCCAATAGTCCGGAGAATAGAATTCGGCAAGACGAAATCGGATGGGCCGCGTGATGCGCCACAAGCCTTCAGTAGTCGGGCCGATAAATGGAGTCCGCTTGATCTTGTCTTTTAGGGTCATATCTGAGATTCCCAGTGGGGTATAAAGCGTATCTAACTCGCATGAACGCGCGCTCTGAACGCGTCTCCGCGGGCAGGGATGGGAAGGATGTTCCGTTCATGGAAGTTATACCCGCGTACAAACAAAGCGTTACAGCGTTCGCTGTGTAGGAAGCTGTAGCCAGATTGCTTAAGCAGTCTTATTGAATCGGCAATTCTCTTCATGACACGGAGGCCGGGGGGATTCGCGGCCTCGTCAAACTCGACGCACAAGACTTGAGGCAGAAATCCAGTGTCGACCATATTCTTCAAGACGGCATATTCCGCGCCTTCAACGTCCAGTTTCAGGATGTCGATGTCTCTGATGTTCAATGCCCTACAAATGGTCTGAAGCGTCATGCATTTCGCCTCAAACCATTGCGCGGTGTGCTGCAAATTAACGACCGAATGGCTGACGGAATTAGGATCCCTTGGAGCAAAGAAACGCTTCGATGTGTCCTCATTCCAGAGCCCCACATCCAAGAATGTAAAACGTTGTTGATCAAAGCCCCGCAGATCGTAGAAATCCGCAGGCGAGTTGTTGATTGGCATCGGTGATGCACCTGTGGCCGCAGCAAGTACTAGGCCCACGTGCTCCTTTGCACGAGGGGTCGGATCCACGGTAAAAACCTTGATCCCTTGCTTGTTCAATTCCACATCGAAGCTGATGTCCTCTCCTGCTCCAACGCACACCGCGGTGGCACCGGGTTGAATCTTCGAAGTGGGTAGATTCCATCCTCCGTTCGCGCTCCCGAGCCTTGTTAGCTCGGACTTCCTGACATCCAGCAATCGTCGCAGGCGCCACGAAAACCATCTTCGAAGAACTCGCCGGCGAAGTTGGTTCAGGGCCGTATTCACGGTCAGAATCGCTCCTGATCTGTCGGCGATGACGCAAGCAAACTCCCCAGAGGCCTTTCCGTGGACCAGGCTCTTGTATTGGCGACCGCGACTACGCAAACTGTTCGCGACCGTCGCGAAAGCACGAATGCAGTCGTTCCGATACCACACGCAAGCAACGCGTCTGACGCGACGCTCGACCACGCCGCACCGCGCCAGGAGTACGCAGGAATGAGCCAGAGATTGATGAGCACATTGAACGCGGCCACACCCGCCTGAATGCAGGTGCGGACCCCTTGATGGCCGGCGCCGCTCAGAGCGTCGGCAAGGAAGTAGTGCACTGCCTTCAGCAAGGGCAACAACGCGAGCCAGCGCAGCGCTTCTGCCGTGCCAGCGTATTCGCTACCGAGAACATAAGGTACAACACCCGCGGACAGCAACACGGTTACACCAACCAGAAATGAATATCCTAGGGCACGAAGTAGTAGAGGCTTCGCGTAGGCAAGACTCGCGGAGATACCATCGGCACCGACTCGAAAGAAGTTAGGGTAGGCTGCCGCTAAGACAGCGGAGATCGGTACGAAGCTGACATCAATGAGGCGATAAGCAGCGCCGTAAATTCCGGTGGCCTCCAAGCTTCCGAGGCCCGCCAGCATGGTCTTGTCGACATCGTTGTATACGGTTTGGGCGCTCAGGCCAGCAGAGAAGTACAGGCCTTCGCGAACTTCCGCCGCCGAGCGCTGCCAACTGAACTTCGGGGAATCAAGTTTCGCTGATACCAACAACCACGCCGCCGTGACCACGACTGCAGTGCTGCAGAAATATACATATCCCCACTGTAGCGCGGAGGGATGCCGATGAATCGCAACGAGCACAACAGCCCCGGTCAGCCGGGCTGTACTGAGCAGCACATTGATGGTGGCCGTCCAGTTCAGACATTCGAAGGCTTGAAAGGCCTGGGCACACATCCCGATGATGCTAAGGCCGAAAAGATCGGACGCAGACACCAGCAATACAAGTCGGAGAGGAATTGTGGAGGGTAACAGAACATGCGACAAGAACAGTACAATGATAAACAGAATTGAACTGGCGACTGTAGTAGTGATGAGAGCGCGGCCCCAATAATCCGAGAACAGCTTCTGGTCACGCGAGATATTCTTGATAAGCAAGAAGCCACTGCCCATCGTGGCAAACGGAAACACGATGCTCACAAGTGCAGCCACTCCGATGAAAGCACCGTAGTTGCTTGCGCCCAGGGACCGCGCAATTACGGTAAAGTACAACGCCTGAATGACCAGTCTCAGCCCTTGGCCCAGGAACATCCAGACCGTATTGCGAACCAACAAACTTTTGAGTCGAAGCTGGACCATAGCGGGCATCACACGGGCGCGTGTCTGCTTGCCTTCCCCTCAGCCGTAAAGAACTTCGTCAATGGGACCTCGCCCTTTTGTGTGAAACTGGAAAACGCGGAGCGCCTGCAGCGCTACGAGGAAAATGTAAGCCGGGTTCAAATAGACGTAGCGGCGCCAGAGCCGCCGCGGCTCAGAAACCAGTCGAAATAGCCATTCCAGACCTGCATCCTGCATCCATAAGGGAGCCTGCGGCACCTTGCCCGCCAAGAACGGAAATGCTGCGCCCACACTGAGAATCGGCATTCCGAGCGTCTCGCGAAACTCGAAGGCAAAAACCTCCTGTCGTGGACAACCCAGACCCACAAAAGTTATGGCGGCCCCTGACATGAGGATTCGGTTGGCGAGCTCGACTTTCTCGCCTGGCGTCAGTCGCCGGAACTTGGATTGTTCCATTCCGACGATGGGAAGCCCGGGGAATTGCCTTTCTAGAGTGCTGCGGAGGGAGGCAAGAACCTCGCGTGTGCTCCCGTAGAAATAGACGGGTATGCCGTCGGCGGCGGCCCGGGCGCACACTCTTAGCGTGAGGTTGGGCCCGTAGACGCGGTCCGCAAGCTTTGCATGATGGAGCAAGTTCAGCGCCCAACGAACAGGCTGGCCATCTGGTGCTAGGAGGTCAAAGCGATTGAGCCGGAACTTCTGCTCGCAATCGAGCACGCCCATCATCAGCCCGTGAACAGCCAGGGGTGAAATCGCCGCGCCTCGTTTTTCTTGGGCGGCGCGTACGACGAACTCCACCGCCGCCTCATAATCCACAGCGTCGATTAAAATGCCGATGACATTTCGCTTGCCCGCATGGTGCATGGATTGCTCCAACGTTCGCGATTGAATTCCGATATCTCTCGCAGAATTTGCGGGACCTTGTAGTGGAGCTTCCAGTCCGGATAGTGCCCGCGGAAGCGTGAGATATCGCTAATCCACCAGATGTGATCTCCACGCCGGTTTTCTTCGACATAACGTGACTCCACCTTGTTGCCCGTAATTTCCTCGCACAACGCAATGGCCTCGAGCATCGAGCAGTTGCTCTGTTGTCCGCCCCCTATGTTGTAGACTTCCCCGACTCGCGGCTTCTTAAAGAACTCGTGGAAAGCGCGAATCAAGTCGGCGCTGTGGATGTTGTCCCGCACTTGCTTCTGCTTGTATCCGAAAACTGTATAGGGAGTCCGAGTAACAGCACATTTCATCAGGTAAGCAAGAAATCCATGCAACTGTGTGCCGGAGTGGTTCGGTCCGGTAATGCAGCCACCCCTGAAACACCCAGCTTTCATACCGAAATACCGCCCGTATTCCTGAACGAGAACATCCGCGGCGAGTTTGGAAACACCGAATAGGCTGTGCATCGTCCGGTCGATCGACATGGTCTCCGGGATACCTTTGCCTGAATAGGGGTGACTTGAGGCAATTTCCCAGCGCGTGTTCTGCTCGACCAGTGGCAGATCGTTTGGGGCATCGCCATACACTTTGTTCGTGGACATGAAGATGAAAACGCTATCCGGTGCAGACTTTCGAGTGGCTTCGAGCAGCACCGAAGTTCCATTCGCATTGATGGTGAAGTCCACGGTAGGATTTGTCGCGGCCCAGTCGTGGGACGGTTGGGCCGCAGTATGGATGACGAGCGCGATATCGTTTCGATAACGATCGAACAGTTGTGAGATGCGGTCCGAATCGCGAATATCCACCTCATGGTGGCGGTAGGCGGGAACCGTCTGCGTCAGCCGGTCACGCACCCACTTGGTCGACGCCTCCTCTCCGAAGAAGTCAGTGCGCATTCCATTATCAATTCCTACGACATCCATTCCCAAGCAAGCAAAGTACTTAACCGCCTCCGAACCCACCAGCCCAGCTGAACCCGTGATAATTGCAACACTCAAGGTGTGTCCTCCAGTCAAAGAATAAGTAGCGCGTTCAGGATTATCTGCGGTTTGGTCGACCCGCGAGGGTCTATTGGATAGCGGCCTGGGCAGAGTTACGGCTCTGTTCCAACACCTGCTCATAAATTTCCATCAGCAATGAGTAATTTCTGCCAGGCGTGTAACGCGCTTCATATTCAAGGCGTGCTTGTCGACCCATAGCCTCAAGTTCGGAAGGATGGCTCCACGCCCATTCGACCTTTTCGGCGAGATCCGAAGGGTCGCCAGAAGCGAAATGTAGCCCGGTCCGGCCACTATCCACGACTTCTTCAATAGCGCCGAGGCGCGAACCTACTACCGGAACGCCCGATGCAAAACTCTCCGCGATGACCATCGGAAAGCCCTCGTACCACACGCTCGGAACGATAAGAAATGCCGCCTTTTTCATAGTGGCCCGTGTTTCGTTGGCGTTCAACCTTCCGAGGAATGTGATTTGTCGCAAATGATTGTTCACGGCTTCCGCCTCCAACTTCTGG
>JBGOVR010000029.1:0-36288 GCA_041478205.1 Candidatus Acidiferrum sp. | reverse complement strand
GCTCTGCACCGCCACCTTGGTTCGTTCGCCGGCCTCGCGCACTTTCTGCAAAATCACCTGCTTGGCCGTCTGCGCTGCGATGCGCCCTAGCACGTCGGTGGGCTTCGTGGCCACCACTTCCGTGCCGATCTCCGCCGCCGGATTTTTCTTCTTGGCCTCCGCCAGGCTGATCTCTTTCGTCGCGTCGGTTACTTCTTCAACCACCACATGCACGGAAAACACGTCCACTTGACCCGTTTCCGGATTGAACTTCGCGCGCAGTTCCTCTTCCGTCTTGTAATATTTCCGCGCCGCCACCACCATGGCATCCTCGATCGCAGACACTACGATCGCCGGCTCGATGTGCTTCTCGCGGCTCAACATCTCAATTTGTTGATAGAGCAGATTCGCCATTTCCGTTCGTTCCTAGCTCCCCGTCGCTTTTCCGCCGATTCCGATCTCTGCGTTAACTCCGCGCGCTCTGCGTCTCAGCGTTATCTTTGGTTCTCTTCTCTAAAACTCCACCACCAGATTCGCCTTGCGAATGGTCTCCAGCGGCACTTCGACCACCCGCGCTTCCCGCCCTTGCAACTCCATGCGGACTTTTCCATCCGCGAATCCCGCCAGCCGCCCCTCAAAAAATGTCGCTTCGCCGATCGGCTCCGCCGTTGAAATTTTCGCCAGCCGGCCCTTAAACCGCTCGAAATCGCCCGCCTTCTTCAGCGCCCGGTCCAGCCCCGGCGAGCTAACCTCCAGGACGTATCCTGGCCCGGGGAGCAACTCCTCGACATCCAGGATCACGCTCAACTGCTTGCTGACCCGCTCGCAATCCGCGTGGCTGATCGCTGCATAACCGCCACCCGCCGCCGCTTCCTTCGCCGGAGTCTCCGTAGCAGCGCCGCTTGCTTGCCCGGAGTCTTGCCGCAGGGCCCCGCCCGCCGCCTCACTCAAGCCCGTCGGCACGCGGTCGATGGACACCCGCAGAAACCTCTGCTTCCCTACTTTCCACTCGACATCCGCGATTTCCAGCCCTTCCGAGCGCGCCACCCGCTCGGCGGCTTCGCGGATTTTTTCCAGATTCACGCGAAGACTCCCCGGCCAATGCCGGTATCAAGTGCACTCCAACCGGCCCAACAAAAAAGTGGGCTCGCGCCCACTCTCCGTGCGACCCGCTTCAGAGCGAAGCAGCAGTATATTCCCCCAACACGGCAAAAGCAAGATACGGGCCTCCCTGCTCTGCGCCCTCGTAGGGGCGGGCCTCGCCCCGCCCGCTCTTGCTTTTGTTCTTGTATTTGGAGTGCGGCGGCTCGCCGCCGCCTTGCCTTTGGTCTGCCCCCCGTTCCTCCGTTGGCTTTAGCCCCTGAAGTCTCCGTCTTCTGTGTTCTTACGTAGACGCCGGGCTTGAGCCCGGCGTCCCAGCCTTTGTGTTCCCCCGTTTGTCATTCCGAACGGAGCGGGCCGACTTTTTCCCGCCCTTCGCTCCCGCGAAGGGTCGGCCTGCGTAGAGAGGAATCCCTCTTCTCTTCGCCCCCACCCACTCTGTCTCGGTTCTTGTAGCGGCGAGTTTAGCTCGCCATCTTGACCTTTCTTGCTTCCTCCCCGCCCGTCATCCCGACCGCAACGCCCGGTTTCTTCCCCCGCTCGCGAAGGCGAGCGCCGACCGCGCAGTGTAGGGATCTCTCCTCACGTCCGCCCGCTCTTAAATTTGCTGTTGTACCGGCGACTTCACTATCCTTCCTCTGTTCCTCGGCGCAGCAGACGGATTTTAGTCCATCCCCGTCGGAACATCGCCATCTTCCCTCTCGCCGGTCATGTCGAACGAAAGTGAGGACCTGCCATTTCCTGTCTCTTGTGCTTTCCTGCCTTCTGACCCCTGACAACGAACCCTGTTTTTCGCTCATGTTTCCTGCCGATCTCTGATTTCTGACTTCTAGTTTCTATTTTCTTGCATGGTTCCATCCAAAACTAGTCCCGCCGGTCAAAACTAGATTGGACCGTACGTGTTCTTGTTTTTCTGCTCCATACCTCGCGCGCACACAAGTGTATTGGAACTCAAGAAAGCAAGTCTTGACTTTCGCAATAACAGGTATTAGAAGTGGTCTAATCTTTCGCTCGCCGGCGGTGCATCTATGGTTAGAGAAATCTTGAAAGGGCTGGCATGGGCAATTGTTGCTGTTGTTCTTGCTCTGCTGCTGCAGCGCCCAGTAGACAAATGGCTAGACAGACGCGCCGAAGCCAGGAGGTTTCCTCATCAGGTTCTCGTCGATGCCGAATCCGATCGCGGGCGTTGGACGCAAACTGCGTTGAATTTGGCTAGCCAGAAATGTCAATCTTTACTTCAAAGTACACCTGAGGTCCGCGCCCAAGCGTTCCAAGTTTTGAGCCGAACCTATTCTGACTGGGCCGCGTTAAGGTTCCGACTTGGACTTCCTCGGGACAGTTATCCCGATCGAGCTTTAGCCTACGCCTTCGAAGCTCAAAGGGCTGCTCCCCAAGCGATCGAGAGCGAAATTGCCCTTGCCTACGCCTTTGAAAGTCTCGAAGCTGGAGGCGACAAAAAACCGGCGACAAAGGTTAAAGTTCAGAACCTCGTCGACAATCGAGCGGGTGGTCCTGACCTCGAGTATTTGAATTGGGTTACACACACTGACAAACAAGCAGAATCCTATCCGGACCAAGTCGACCTCGAATCCGTGACGAACCTGCGATTCCTGGTAGACCTTGGAAATTATTTCGCGCAGGAAGCAAGAAAGCAGTCGGGGCCGCAAAGGGAAAATCTCTTGAAGCGAGCAAGCGACTTCTGTGACAGGGCATTGTTGCTTGCTCCAGCTAATCCTCTCGCGCTTTTCTGCAAAGGCTACACCGACGGAGAAATGGGTAATACCTCTGAGGCCCGGGAGTACTATGTGAAAGCTTTGCAGTCCGAAGCCGACTTCCCAAGGGCCAGGAATAATTTGGGTTACACGTACGCGGCTGACGGTGACTTCAAGGGTGCGAAGAACCTCTTTGAAGCTGCTGTTGTTACCCTCGACGGCCCACTCGATAGTAAGGCTCAATGGCTACACAATCTGGGATCAGCTGATCTAGAGTTGAATCAAAGTGAGAAAGCCTGTGACGCTTGGAAACAAGCCGCCCAACTCCCAGGCTCAGCCAACAGCTTTCTTGCTTTTTGGGGTCTTTCTCTCTGTAGCCATCTCAAGAAAGAGATGAAAGAATCTCTCGACCACTATCGCAAAGCAGTTGAGTTAGGGCGTAGAGAGCAATATGATCTGACGAAACTTTCAACCTTCGAAAAGTGGAAGGCAGGACCAAACGAACTACAGATTGCCAAGGATCTAATCAAAGCTGGGCGTTAGCAGGCTCACTCGTGCAGAAAGGCTGGGGCTCTTGACTTGATCTTGCCTAGCACTCTCCAGCCCGGGCAGTGTTTCAGTTTGCCAGAAGAGCGATCTCTTCTTTGGAAAAGCCGTTGCCGGGTGCTAACCATCGCGGAGGCGCAAGCCCGCCTCGACAAGCACTAATTTTGGCTGGGCCCCGCGCCAGGTCACCCCACTCTACTGAAATCAGCTAGCTGGCATTGTCCTTCTCTTGACTGGCCCCTCAGCCTTTGTATCGTCGGAAGCCTTGACAGCATCGCAGCAGCGGAAGTACTGGTCAACGAACGGAGCAACACCATCCGCAAGTCCGTACTTCTTCCTCCACAATTCGTACGCGAAACCGAAAAGACGGAATGCTTGTTGCAGAAGGTAGAGATTAAGTGCCGGCAGCTCAAACGTCGGCTGCAAATGTAGCCGGTGCAGCGGCTCCCTGCACGTTTCAAGATAATATGTCTTTAGCGCGGGCCAGTGGCCATGGATGATTGTGCTGTATGGCTGATAGTGCAGGACGTACTCGTCTTTCATGCCCGCATCCGTTGCGAGTTTACGCAAATCCTCGAAATTCTTGAGACGAACATTCACAAGCTCATCAGCAATTTCTTCATCAGAAGAAGATTCTATGAACTGACGGATTTCTTCTGAATCTTCCAGCTTCCCTTCCTCAAGCAGCTTGCGAAGTTGCATCTTATATAGTTTCTCTTGGCCTATGCCGTACTTCTGGAAGGCCAAAAACATCTCTGGTTGGTCTTGGTCCACAAGGAAATCTAGATAGAAGACCGATTCCAGCATCAATCGGAGAATGACGCGACCGAGATCGTCGGCCCACAGGTGATAATCGAGTACAAAGGTGTGCAGGAATCTGAAGGTTCTCGCGAATAAACCACCTATCACTTCATCTGCTACCGGATCGTATAGACTTATTCTTGCCTCCGAGCGCTGTCCTTCAAGGATCGGTACAACGGCGTCCGCGAAAATACGGCCGTAGGCCACAAGTTCGCCGATAAGATGCGAGCGTTTACTCATAAAGACAAGGTGCAACTGTCAGATTGCTGTCCCAAAAGCAACGGGCCCACGCGAAAATGTTCGGGTCGGTCTTCGCACGGTACAGTATGTTCGCGTTGTGAGTTGTTCGCGCGAACGCCTCAGCACGCCATCGATCTCCATGGGGATACTGCTCGACAGCCCTGATCGTTTCGGCTAGATCGCTGGAGATGAAGATTTTGTCGTGCGCGAAGAATCTGTTCAGCGGCAGTGCACGGCAAAGCGCCGTATGCGGGTCCTTACCTGGCAAGAGGCGCAGGACAGCAGAGCGAACCTCGTCGACTGCTGAAGCGCGATCGCTCGCCTGCTTAGCAGGTAGCAACCACGCCATCGGACAGTCAGAATACAGGCACAAAACGCTGTGAAAAGGCTGTACGACCGCTGCGTCCACCTGTTCCAAATTATGGCTGATAAAATCATTTCTACGGTTATCCGGAATGAGCCGAAACGCACTGACTGTGCCGTCCAGGATGTCCTTGTCGTGCGGGTTACAAGAATCAGCGGCCGCAAGAAAATCATTAAATACTCGAACAGCCGCGTCCTCTCCGTACTTATGTACCAACGCATCGATCCATAGGAACTCGGGTAGGAAATCCCGGAGCCAAAAAACCTGCTCGACATTCGGACTGATCTGGTTGTAAGGAGAAATCAGTTCCTTCCCAACCTGCTTATGGTCGTGGAGACCTGAACGCTGGAACTCTGGTCGTTCTGTCGACATCTTAGCCTCACTGACCGTCCAGAATATCCGAACGGCTGACAGGTCGGTGCCTCAATTGGCGGTCTGTGCCAGCCACTTCCAGCCAAAAAGCCTAAGCTGATTGAAATTGATTACATCTATTCTCTGGGACAGTAAGAACAGGTAAAGGTCAAGATCGCCTGTCAAAACTAAATACGGGGTTTGCGCCAAGAGGTGAATGCCTGCATCTGTCAGCCCCAATCTTATGAAACCCGGTCCCTTCGCCGCCTCACAGCTCCAGACGTACTCTTCGCGGAGCAAGCTTATCTCTGCTTGAAATCGCTCAAAGTATTTTGTGCGGAGAGGCTCGCCCAGTTGTCCAGAAAAATTACTCACCTCGGCAAGGATATTCGGCGTGGTCAAGAGCCGTTCAAATCGCCCCAGCAAGAGTCTCAATAGTTTGTAGTCTTCGACAGTAAACGTGTCGGTTCGTTTGAAGCGCGCTATCTGCTCGGGAGCAAAACGACCGACGAAGTACAACAACAACACGCTCGTATCGACCACAACACCTGACCGACGGTGTCTGACAATCAACTCCCGAACGACGTCCATCATGTCTGTCTCATTTTCAGTGAGATCAGCTCACCCGTAGACGCGTTTAGCTCGGCGACTTTGTATAGGCGAACGTAATCAGGCCCGCCGAGAACATCTCTGATAGAAGGAGCGACATCGGCAGGACGTGCAAAGCTGAGAGTCACAAGCCAACGGTTAGCGTCGGTCGACCTTTCAACCTCTTCAAGCAGTACGTCTCGAATGTCTTGCCCCGAATATAGATTTTGGACAGACCTTATCGCCGCCGTTACAGCCTCTTTGACATCCATTTGGTTCTCCAGTCGCGAAATCGACGCTCTTGCTCAAGTGCATAGCAAGGTATCCCATTGCGAACAAGCTGCCAAGGCTCGGGCCGGTAGAATACATAGAGTAGTTTTTTGGGCGGGTGGCCCGGACTCGACGCGGTAAGACGGTTTGGGTGCCCCATCCCTCGGTTTTGTGAGGGTGGGGATTTTGACTTTCACTTCGTTCCGCACCATTCGAAAGTACTACCCCCGCCATTCGAACGTAGTACTATATAAATAAGTATTGACAGACGTACCCATTCCTGCTATACTAGGTCGTGTTACTCGCACTCAACCTCCAGAATTCTGTCTTTTCCCCGGCCCGGAGCCGCGTCCCCGCCTTCCGTTTACCGCGAGCCCATCGAGGGGCTCGGCGCTCAGCCCCAGGAATAACCCCTTCAAAATCAATCGCTAATTTGTTAAGTCCTTTAGAGCTCACTCTTACCAAAAATGCGCCTGTAAGTCCTTTAGAATCCACTCTTACAAAATGGCAGGACCTAAAGTCCCATCGAATCATACTCTTACAAAAAAGGGGGAGGGGGGGTAGTATTGGTATCTCTAACCAGAAGCCTTTTCTCGGATGACGGGCTTGGGAAGGGAGGGACATCGCCATCAAGGGACCTCTCTCGATGCTGTCCCAAAAGCAAACGCCCCGGAAGTGATTCCGGGGCGTCGACCAAGAAAACGAGAGAGGCTGTCCGCTGCTAAATGTTACGGCTTCTGCGCGGGAGGCGGAGTGGCCGGCTTCGGCGTGGCCGCGGGTTTCGCGGCAACCGCCGCGCCAGCCTTGACGGGGTACGCTGTATCGTAGAGACGCACGATGTCCTGCGTCACATCGATGTTCGTCGAAGCAAACAGGATCGGCGTGTTCTGCGCCGAAGAGTCGAGGATCGCGACGTAGCCGTTCTCGCGCGCGTAGCGGTCCAGAACATCAACCAGTTTGCGGCCGACGCGATCGAAGACGTCCGCTTGCGCGGCGTTCACGTCTTCTTGATATTCCGTCTGTTTGCGCTCCAGTTGCCGGGCCAGCGTTTCGCCTTGCCGCTGCAACCGCGACTGCTCGTCCTGGCTCAGTTTGTCGCGGGCGGTTTCGAGCCGCTGCCGCAGCTCGTTGATGTTCTTGTTGAGATTCTCCAGCTCGCTCTGACGGGCCGCGAACTGTGACTGCAGCTCCGCTCCAGCCTGCTTGCCTTCCGCGGTGCTGGCAATGGCCTGGCGCACGCTGATCACGCCGATCTTGCCGGCGACCGCGGCGCCTGGCGCGGACGTTCCCTGCGCGCGAATGGCTGCCGCGCCGAAGAGAAACGCAGCGGCCAGAGCGGCTGCGCGAAGCAATGTCCCGCGCGACCTCACAGCGGTCAATGTCCCTTGTGACCGCGAAGCGGTCATTGTGTTGTGTGACCGCAGAGCAGTCAACATTCTCGAATTCACTTTATTTCTCCTTGTGGGCCAATTCAGAATTGGCTTGAAACTGATTCCGCTTCCCCGTTAGGTCTTGCGAGCCTCACACAAACCTCAAAGTATAGCCGAGCCGCGCAATCTCCCGCAATCACAAAGCATCCGTCCATCACCGCGCAACTACTCGATCTTCTCGCGTGCCTCGGCAGCGCGCGCGGCGCCACCATCCGAGCCCGGTCAAGCTCAGGTCTAATTCGGCATCGGGAACAACAGCACGCGGTTGTTGGCCTGATCCACGATGACGGCCAGATTCGTGAACTGGTCGATGGCCACGCCGAACTGCGCCGACCCCGGCAGACCCAGTGTTTGCCGCGTCTTCATGGGGTTCGACAGCGAATCCACAATGGATACTGATTTCCCCGCAAAGTTGGTGGTCAGAATCGCGCCGGTTTGCGGGTTCACCGCCAAAGCCGTCGGGTTGATGCCAACGAGCGCGAGGCTCGAGCTGCCGGTGTCCGGATTGAACGACGAGATCACGTTGGCGCCGCTGGAATTGACATAGAACAGCCCTAGGTTCGCGGTCGAGGTCGCTACGGCTGGGTCGAAAACGATGCCCGTCGGAGTGGAAGTCACGCTTCCGAGCGAAATGGTGGTGCTTAGCGCGGGGCTCACCAACCCGATGTCCACGGGGTACAGAGCGCCGATAGGCGAAGAGCCACTGATCAGTTGTAACCCTGTAACGAGGGCGAGACCCTGATGGTTGGTGCCGCGATCGGGATCGATGGCCACCGCGATGGGCTGCTGCACGCCGCCAATCGTCGAGGCGGTCAGGGAAGCCGCCGGAGAAGAGCCGGACAGAAGAGCGAGATCGATCTCGGAAACGGTGTTGGAACCAAAGTTGGCGACGATCGCGGCGCCGGTGGCGTCGTTGATGGCCACGCCGACGGGGTTGGTGCCGACCGTGACCGCCGCGACCGGCTGCTTATTCGTGAGGAGATTCACCACGGAAGCGTTGCCACTGCCGTTGTTGGCCACGACGGCGAGGCCCAGGTGCTGGCTCACGGCAACGCCTTGAGGAGTGGTGCCCACCGCAATGGAGTGGAGGATGTGGCCGAAAGTAGCACTGGCCGGGTTGATGTCGATGGTGGAGAGGTTGTTGCAGCCGCTGTTGGTGACCACCGCGATCGGGGAGAACGGGCCATTCGCGAGTTGGTCAGCAATAGCTACGGAACTCGGCGTGGCAGGCCCGCTGGTGCAAGCGACGCTCATGTCCACGGCTTTAATGACGAAGAAGTCCACGGGGTTGGACGGATCGCCCGCGGCGATAACATCCAGGGCGTAGCGATGGGGGGCGGCCAAGAACGACGCGGGAATGGTGACAAACAGGCCCCGATCAGCGCCTTGGTTATTCGGATTGGTGATGGGCTGCACGTTGCCGGGAGGCAGAGGCGTTCCGTCTAGACGCACTTGTGAACCCGCGATGAGATTGGAACCGAAAATTTCTACGCCGCACATGTCGCTCGTCGAGGTGAGCGTCGCTTGAGGAACGAAAGCCTTAGGCACTCCGCTGGTCGATCCGACGGGACAAGTCAGCGGCGAAGGCGGGGTGCTGGTAACGCGCACGTCGCTAATCTGGGTCAACTTCATGGCATTCGCGGCAATCGGACCGAGATTGATGATTCGAATCACGCTACTGCCGGATTCCACGACGAACGCCTGATTGGTGGGCGGGTCGACCGCGATACCACCCGACAGAGTGAGAGTACTCGAAAGTTGGGCAGTGCCACTTCCCGGCAGAGTGATCTGGGCGGCATACGCCTGTATCTGGGCGCTATTTGCGGGATTCGGGTTGGTGATGCAGGATGCCGTCCCTTGGCACGCCAAAGCGTAACGCTTCAGCGTCACCGGATCGGAGATAGAAACTTGATTTACCGAGAGAGCGGGAGTTCCGGGGTTGTACGAGACTATGGAATTCGTATAGGGCTGCCAAGCGACGGCCGCGGTGCCCGGGGGTTCCGTATTGCTGGGGCAAGCGGTGTAAAAAACCGTGCAGTTTTCCGAGAAATTAATATTGCTGACAGATTGATCGAGCTGGTTGAGGATCCGGACTGGGGGAGCGCTCTGGCCAGGGTCAGCCAGCGCCGCGGTACGCGTGACGGGATTGATGGCAATACCTTGGGCGGTGGGGGAAATGCCACCGAAAATCAGATTAGGGCTGCCGTAGAAGACAGTGCCCACGGTACTTCCCGAACTGGGAGTGACGCTGCCGCTGGCGGTACTGTTCAACGCATAGGAGAAGGTGGTGCTGCTGTTGTCGGCGATGGTGAACACGCCGTTGAAATTGGCATTGCCGGCGCCGTTGGTGGTGGGAACGCCGGAGATCAAGACGGTGGTCGGGATCCCGGGAACGATCCCGGTGAGCGTGGCGGTGGTTGTGACGGTGACGATTCCCGAGGCCAGAGAGAGACTGCTGATGCCAACGGATGTGGAGGGTTTGGTTACGTCGATTCCGCGAACAGCTCCCGCGCCGCCGGGAGTTACGAAAGCCAGGTGATCCGGGGCCATGGCGATCTGGGGGTATTGACCGTTGTTCAGAGTCACCTGCGAATAGACGCATGGTCCCTGAGACCCTTGAGATGCCAGGCATCCAAAGGGAGGGTTAGCTCCGACGTTAAGATTCACGACGAATCCGAGATTGGCAGCGGAAGAGCTGGAGGTGGAAGAGAAAGCGACCAGAGCTAAGTTTGTTTCTGGATCCACACCAATCGAGTAGGCGATGGGGGCCGACGAGATACCGGAGAGCAATGGGCCAAGCGATATGGGGGTGGTAAACGGAACGCCCGTCGGCGGAGTTGTATTGGGAAACGGGAAAACTTGCACGGATTGGTCCTTATAGCTGACGACGGCTACGGTGTGATTCCTGCGATTGACGGACAACCCGGTGGGCATATTGATCGCGCACGACGCAACCGGGCAGGCGAGTGGTGTAAGAGATCCGCTGCCGATACTGAAGAACTGAATCGCGTTGGATCCGGTTTCCGCGACGACCGCAATTCCAAGTGTTGGATCGATTTCGATGGCGCTGGGATTTGTGCCTGCGGGTATCGGCAGGCTAACCAAAGGCGGATTCGTTGAGTAGTCCGGGAAGACCGCCAGGGTAGAGACCGCCGGATTGTTTGCCGAGGGCACGGGGGCAGCCGACCGGGACACGGACAGGGGGTACAGACCAGGAAAGCCGATGGCGCTGGTCGGAAATTGTGCAGCGAGCTGACGGGAATTGGAAGTGGGTCCCGTGGTGACGGTGGTAGATTGAAAAAGCACGTTGGCAAATTCACCGCCCGGCCCGAAATACCCTCCGTCGATGGTCATGGGCAGGGCGTTCGTGGCCGCCCCTTGCACGACCCCCGTGGGAGTAGAAGAGACTACGGTAGGCCGGACCGGCAACAACGTGAGGGAGAAATTCCCACCAGATGCTTGCGTGACCGGTTCGCCGGGATCCGTGATCGAAACGGTATAAGTCAGCGGAGTTCCTGGATTGGCGGTATTGGCGCCCCGAAGGTCGGCTTCCAGTAAACGGAGACGAGCACCGCTCGGTGGCGGATTGGCCGTGGTCGAGGTGGGAGTGGGAAATAGCACCTTAACCTGGCCACTGAGGGAGTTGAAGGTCTTTTGGCCGCCGTTTTGATCGGTTAAGGTGATGATCGAGGCGGAGGAGACATTTGCCGCGTTGAGGTAGATGTCCCACAAGGTAGAACCTTGCGGAGCGATAGTCGGGGTGATGCCGTTAAAGGTGATGGGTCCGCCTTGAATAATGGTGATGGTACCGCCCACGAAGCGAGTGTTGTCGGTTTTTGCGGTGGCGACCACGGTGACGTTCGCGGGCGTGGTGCTAGCGCCGGCAGGAGTAGAGGCGGTGGGCACGGTGGCCGGAGCGGTGTAAATACCGCTGGAGGAGATGGACCCACAACCCGGACTGCAAGAGGCCAAATTAGGCCCGGTGATGGTGCTCGTCGGGGTGGACTGCGTGACCAGCCAAGTCACACCCTGAGCTTGCAGATCATTGGCGAGGACGGCACTGAATTGTTGCTGCTCCTTGGTGAGCACGGTGGCGGTGGTAGGTGTGAGCGACACACTGATGCCGGAGTCCAGAATGATGTTTATTTTGCCGGTCTTCTTGGTGTCCTGCGTGGATTGCGCACTGAGAATGATTTGCAGCCCGGGGTACTTGGTTTGGTCGGGAACCTTACTCGGCGCGGTGTAGGTTGCCGTCCCTGTGGCCAGTTGATTGGAGAGCGCACCGAGGGTACCGTCCGTGGGGCAATTGGCAGCGGTGGAAGTAGTGGTGGTAGTGCCGGAAACGGTAGTGGTGGTGAACTGGCAGGGCTGCCAAGTGACCGTGGTGGTGGTGGCACCGTTCACGGAGGCGGTGAGCGTAGTGGACTGACCGAGGATTATCGTCGTGCCGACGGATGAGCCGATCGTAACGGTAACAACATTGGCGGTGCTGCCGCCTCCACAGCCGCCCAGCCAGAGGCAAGCAATCGTGACCGCCACGGCGGCACAGCTCCAGATGCTTCTCGACTTCATTACAGCAGCCTCCCCAATTGCGCGTGCTCGATGTCCCGTCATTTTACGTCCCCACTGGTCTTCATTTCTCCCAAGCACCTTTTACCGCGGCCCGCTCACGATGCGCTCGATTCGCGCGCGCTAGAAAGTCTTACCCACCGTGAAGCGGAAGGTGGTCTTGGGCTCGAAGTAGTTCAATCGCCCGGGATTGTTGATCAAAAAATTCAACTGCGGCGCAATCTGATCCGGAAAGATCGTCGGATCCAGCCCGTTGAACGCGGTCTTCAGAAAGTCTATGTCCTTGGGCTCGATGAACGGCTGCTTGGCAACGATCTGCGAGTGCAAGCGATTGAGGTTGTAGGCGTAGTAGATCCGGAAGGGTGCCTGCACGATGGGAAGCTGCACGCCAAACTCAATGCCGGTGGAGCCGCGCAGGCGGAAGTTCGTTCCCGACGCGATGGGAAGCTGGCCGTTAACGCTGGCGCTGGGAAACCGCTGCTGCAGTTGGGAGAGACCCGTGGGATCGAGCTTGAGCGCGCTTTGGCGCAGGATGCCGTCGGTGCCGCCATCGAAGAACAGGGAGGCGTGAACGGGGCCAATAAGGGGGATGCGATACTCGACATTTCCCGAAGTCTGTAGATCGCCGCCCGGAAGCGTGGCGGTGTAGGTGAGCACGGGGACCGTGAAAGCCCTGACAGCGCCGCCAGCGGTGGGATCGTGAAAAGAGATGGTTTGCGCCGATGCCACGGGAATGAACGAGACCGGGGAGATGGAGCGAATATCAAATCCGCGGAGATCGTTCTCGCCGCCCATGTAGAAACGGCTGAACGGTGGAACTTCCCGGCCGCCAAATCCGGTGGTGTGCGCCGCGGTAGCGTGCAGGCCCAGAACATTGCGGTGCTTGTACACCGGGCGGAACAACGTGTAAGAGAACACGTTGGTGATGGTGTTTACGTTGCCGCCAAGCGGCCCGCCCGAAATAGCAAACGAATAGTAATAGCTTTTGCCGGTTCTGGGATTGACCGGGTTATCGATGGTATTTTTGGTGATCGTCGGCGTCAGCGTGCTGGACACAATTCCATTCAGCGCGCTGGGACCGGCGACGCTGCGGAACTGCACTTGCTCAAACAGCAGCGTAGATGCCTGGTTAAAGGATTTGATATTCGTGCGCGTGAGGCCGTACGTCAGGCCAATCCTGGTGAAGGACAAGCGCTTGATGGGATAGCTGGCGAACATGGTGACGCCGGTGCTGTTCTGGGTATAGTTCTGGACGAATTGCGGATTAATACTGACGGATTGACCCGTCAGCAGCGCCTCTTGCTTGGCTTGATCGAAATTGTAACGGCTGGAGAAAATCGTGAAGCCGGTGGAGATGGGCCGGTCGAAGAGGTACGGCTCGGTGAATCCGAACATGAAACTCCGCTGCAGATTGCCGAACTGCGCGGAGAAAGTCAGCGTCTCGCCCAGGCCAAGAAAATTGTTGGTCTGGTAGGTTAGGCCGATGAAAGTGCCGGATAGGCCGCTCACGCCGCCCTGCAACCCGATGGACTGCTTGCCCTTTTCTTTCAGCTTCAGGTTCAAGTCGACCGTGCCTTCTTTGGTGTTGCGCTTGATCTCCACGGCTTTGTCGGCTTCGATGCGCTCGAAATAGTCGAGTTGGTTGAGGCGCAGAATGCTGATTTCCCAGGCGCGCTTGTTGAAGAGCTGGCCTTCGTCGAGCAACAACTCGCGGCGGATCACTTTGTCGCGGGTGGTGGTGTTGCCGCTGAAATCGATGCGGCGGACGTAATATTGTTTTTCTTCGGTGAACTTGAGCACGACGTTGATGACCTTGGAGGTTTCGTCGATGTCCGTCTCGGGCTCCGCGGTCATGTCGATGAAGCCATACTGACCGTACGCTTTTGTGTAGTCTTCCAAGGCCTTGCGGATCTTGGCGGTCGAGAAGATATCGCCTTGATGCAGCGGAAAAATGCTTTTGAGCGCGTCTACTTTCAGCGAGAGCGCTTTGTCCGGGTCGGCGCTGACGATCCGCAGCGTTCCCATCTTGTAGCGCTCGCCTTCCTCGATGGGAATGGTGATGTTGACGGCTTTTCCGTGGCTGCGGCCGGTGACGAGCGGGATTCCCAGGCGGAAACCTTGGGTCTCGATATTCTCCAGGATGGGGTCCCCGACCACGACCTTGAAGTAGCCGTTGTCGCGGTAGAGCCCGCGGACGCCGACTTCCAGATCTTCGTTGAGTTTTTCACGATCGTAAGTCTTGGTGAGTACCGAGATTTCCCGGATGTACAAGGGGATGGAGTAGGGCCGGTCATGACGCATGGCGCGAACCAGCTTGCGGTCGCTGAAGGCATGGTTGCCGGTAAATTTGATCCGGCCAACTTTTACCTTGGGCCCTTCCTCGATCTTAAAGACTAGGATCACGGCATTACTGGAGGCGATGCGTTCGTACTGCGGGGTGACCTTGGCGAACTGCCGCCCGTGCTCGCCGAGCAATTCCTTCAGCACTACTTCAGCTTTCTTGATTCGCGTGGGATCGAAGGAGCTCTCCACCGTCAGGCCGACCTTGCGTTCCTTGAAGCGGTCGAGGATGTCCGACTCCGAAACGGAGTGAATGCCGTCATAGCGGATGCGGCGGATGACCGGACGCTCTTTGACGTCAAAGACAATGTTCTTGTGGCCGGGACCGTCGGGCGAATCTTCGACGCGCAGCTTCACGTCTTCAAAAAATTGCGTGTTCCACAGCGCCTGAAAATCGCGGCGCAGCGTTTCCTCATTGTAGGGATCGCCTTCGCGGCTGAAAACCCGGGCTTTCAGAGTGTCGCTGCGGATCCGGCGGTTTCCAAGGAAGATGATGCGGTCAATGACGGCGGGCGGCTGTTGAGCCGGCTGGGCCTGCTGCGCGGCTTGGGGCTCGGAGGCGGCCTTGGATGTAACTTCCGGGGAATCGCCGGAATCCAATGCACGAGATGACCGCGGACGGGTAGACCCATCCCCACTGAGATTTTCGCGTGTAGCCGCGGGCGAACTGGACGCAAGCAACAATACAAACGCCGCGATCCAGACGAGCCGGGTACGCAAAACCGCAGACGACAAACAAACTTTGATCTCAGCGGCCGCTGAGGTGGTCAAGGCCGCGCCCCCCAAACCAAGTTGTTTTTCTCCCGCCGAACCCGGTACGGGCCGGCCGTGTGCTGCCCCCGGACCTGGCCGGGGCCAGCCATGCGTTGTGTCAGATTCGCTAGTGGACGACCGGGGTTGCCTCACCCACGGGCCGGAACGCCAGCGCTTCCCCTGCGACGTAAATCTGCAACGTCGCCGGCCTCTGGATTCCACCCTGAATGAGCGCCTCCGACAGCGGGTCTTCCACATATTTCTGCAAAGCCCGCCGCAGCGGCCGCGCCCCGTAGTTGCGGTCCGCGCACGTCTTCTCGAGGATCCACTGGCGTGCTTCCGGCGATACGACAATCTGCACCTGCCGGTGAATCAGCGTGTCGTTGAGCTGGCCCACGAGCAAGTCGATGATGCGGAGCAGATCTTCATCGCCGAGCGGACTGAAAATAATGACCTCGTCCAGCCGGTTCAAGAACTCCGGATTGAACGCCCGCTTCACTTCGTTCATCACCAGGTCTTCCATGCTCTTTTGCCCGGCTTCATCGAGGCCGGATTGGAAACCCATCGAAGTGCGCTTCTGCAAATGCCGCGCGCCAAGATTGGAGGTCATGATGATGATGGTGTTGCGGAAATCGACAGTGTTGCCGAGGCCGTCGGTTAATTGTCCATCTTCGAACACCTGCAACAAAATGTTGAAGACGTCGGGATGGGCCTTCTCGATTTCATCCAGCAGGATCACCGAATAGGGCGTGCGCCGTACGCGCTCGGTCAATTGACCGCCCTCTTCGTAGCCCACGTAGCCTGGAGGCGCGCCGATGAGTTTCGAGACGGAGTGCTTTTCCATGAACTCCGACATATCGAAGCGCACCAGCGATTTTTCCGAACCAAACAGGAATTCCGAGAGGCGCCGCGCGACTTCGGTTTTTCCGACGCCCGTGGGCCCGAGGAAGAAGAAACAACCTACCGGACGCAATGGTGACTTGAGTCCCGCACGGCTGCGACGAATCGCGCGTGCCAGAGCGGTGATGGCTTTGTCCTGGCTAATGACGCGCTTGTGCAGTTCCGGCTCGATGCGCAGAAGTTTCTGCTGCTCGTCTTCTTTGATGGAAGTGACGCCGATGCCCGTCCAGCGCGAAACCACCTCTTCGATATCTTCGCGCGTGACGATTCCCGTGGAGGCGTCGTCCAGCTTGTAGCGTTCGCGGAGGGTGCGGAGATTTTCTTTTTCCTTGCGCTCTTCTTCGGAGTAAAAGCGGGCTTTTTCGAATTCGTGCGCGGCGATGGCGCTTTCCATGCGGTGGGTAATGAACTTGACGCGCTTCTGCACTTCGCCGACTTCTTCCGGCACGCTGGCCTGGCGCAGCTTGACGCGGGCGCCGGCTTCGTCGATCAAGTCGATGGCCTTGTCCGGCAAGAAACGGTCTGGAATGTAGCGGTTCGAAAGATAAACGGAGTAGCGCAGCGCTTCGTCGGTGTAGCTGACGGCGTGGAACTTTTCGTAGCGCTCGCGCACGCCGCTGATTACCTGAATGGCTTCTTCTTCGTTCGGGGCAGGCACTTTCACGGATTGGAAGCGGCGCTCCAGCGAGCGGTCTTTCTCGACCGACTTGCGGTACTCGCCCGGCGTAGTCGCGCCGATGCACTGAATTTCGCCACGCGATAGCGCGGGCTTCAGGATGTTGGCGGCATCGAGGGAGCCTTCCGCGGAGCCGGCGCCCACGAGCGTGTGCAATTCGTCGATGAAGACGATGGAGTTCTGGCTCTCCATCAATTCCTTCATGATGGTCTTGAGCCGCTCTTCGAATTGTCCGCGATATTTTGTTCCGGCGACGATGAGGGAAAGGTCGAGGGAGAGGATGCGCTTGTCCGCGAGGAATGGCGGGACATCGCCATCCGAAATACGCTGCGCCAGGCCTTCCACGATGGCGGTCTTGCCGACGCCCGGCTCGCCGATCAACACTGGATTGTTTTTCGTGCGGCGGCAGAGAATCTGGATCACGCGCTCAACTTCGCCTTCGCGCCCGACGAGGGGATCGAGCGAACCTTCGGAAGCCGCCTGCGTGAGGTCGCGGCTGAATTCCGCGAGCAGAGAGGTTTCCTTGGGCCGCGCCGCGGTCGTCTTTTCTCCGGAGGTGCGCGCAAGCTCTTCCCGCAGCGTAGAGAGGCGCAGGCCGCGCTCCATCAGAATCTCCGCGCCAAAGCATTTTTCTTCGCGCAGGATTCCGAGAAGCAAGTGCTCGGTTCCGACGTGCTTGACGCCGAGGCGCTCCGCTTCTTCCCCAGCCATATTGAGGATGCGTTTGCATTCCGCGCTGAGCGGCACTTCGACCGATGTCGAAATACGCTCGCGTATGGTGATGCGAGCTTCGATCTCTTTGCGGATCGATTCGATCGACCCCTGCTGCCGCAGGAAGCGGTTGGCCAAGGCCTTGTCCTCGCGCATCAAGCCGAGCAGCAAATGCTCGGTCTCGATGTACGGGCTGCCATACTGGCTGGCTTCGTATCTCGCAAAGAAAATGACGCGCCGTGCTTTTTCTGTATAACGTTCGAACACGATTAGCTCGCTTCTCCCCCAGGGATACCGCTCGCAGAGGCCGCAGCCTCGCGAGTAAGCAGAATGCCGTGTTCCAGTCCCAGAACCCGGTCACACCGCGCGGCGAGCGCCAAATTATGCGTCGCAATCAGCGACGTCAACTGGTGCGTGCGGTGCATCCGTTCCAGCAACTCGAATACGGCCCAAGCATTCCGCTCGTCCAAATCTCCGGTAGGTTCATCCGCCAGCAGCACGGCCGGCTCGGTGACGAGCGCCCGAGCAATCGCCACGCGCTGCTGTTCCCCTCCGGAAAGCTCCCCTGCGCGGTGATCGGCGCGATTTTCCAGGTCGACCTCCGCGAGCCACTTCCGCGCCGTTGCCAGCGCCGAAGCGAAATTCTCGCCGCGCAACAGCAGCGGCATGGCTACATTCTCAGCGGCCGTAAAATCCGGCAACAATTGGTGCCGCTGCCACAAGAATCCCACGGCGCGATTTCGATATTCCGCTACCGCCGCGTCCTCATTTGTTTCAATGGCTTTCGTCGCGAAGTATACTGTACCGCTCGTTGGCGTGTCTAGCGCAGCCAGCAAGTGCAACAGCGTGCTTTTACCCGCTCCGGATGGCGCAACGATCGCCACCATCTCGCCGCGGCGCAAAGTCAGATTCGCATCGGCCAAAACCGGCAAACTTTGCGCTCCCGACGCGTAGACTTTCCTCAAGCTTCGCGCTTCCAACACCACTTCCGCGTTACGTGGCGCGCTCGCGGGTGCGTGGTGCATTGCTTGGTCCGGGCTGGAGTCGCTCTGTGTCATTCGAGTCCGAGGAATCTGTCCACCTTAGCTAGTTTTCTTCCACGTACACTTACTTAGATGCTCTAGCTGCAATTCGAGTACCTCTTGCCAGGTTCGTTTGCGATCCTACCGATTGGCCCAAACTCTTCCCATTTCCGCCAATGCGGTGCCTATCTCAAAAAAGGGCAAAATTGCACCATTTTGAAACAGCACTAATTCTTTTATTTTCAATCGTTTGCGGCGGGTATTTTCGTCAATCGGAGCTGAGGGATGCACTCCGACCTTACCCACCGCCCTCTGCACCCTACCTAGGAGCAAACGGCGCGCCAAAGCCCTGCCGTCCGTCCCCCAAAATCGTTCTTCTCCTGTCCATCGGAATTCCCGGTCCGCGATTCTTCCCTTCTTGGCCTACTCATAACGAAGGATTTCCACCGGCAGCAATCGCGCGGCAGCGCGCGCCGGCAGCATGGTGGCCCCGAGGGAGATTCCCATGGCCACGAGCGTGATCCACAAGCCGTCCCATACACTTGGATGAAACGGTACATACGGCACGGCATAGACCTGTGGGTCCAGCGGAATGAGATGAAAGGTTCCGGCAATCCAGGCAAAGGCGTATCCAACACACAAACCGGCGAGCGTTCCGGTCGCGCCAATGGCAACTCCCTGGCACAAGAAAATGCGCCGGATCTGTTCGCGCCGCGCGCCCATGGACATCAGAACGGCAATGTCCCGCGCTTTGTCGGTCACCGTCATGGAAAGCACGACGAGAACGTTCAGGCCCGCGACAAAGGTAATCAATCCAATGAAAATCGCCGTGACCAGCTTTTCCAGGCGCAACGCACGAAACAGTGCGCGATTTTCTTCCATCCAGGTGGTGGCCGCGAAGCCCGGGCCAGCCATTTGCTCAAGTTGCCGCGCGATTTCGCCGGCGCGCTCTGGCTTGTCCAGCCGGAATTCCAACACACTCACACGATCACCTGCACCGGAAAGCGCCTGCGCCGCAGGCAACGTCAGAAAACACCAATTTTCGTCGTAATCATAGAAGCCGGAGTCGAAAACTCCAGCGACGCGGAACCTTCGCGTGCGGGGCATCATTCCAAATGGGGTGAGCCGTCCCTGGGGGCTCGTCAAAGTAACATAATCGCCGGGTGAAAGTTTCCATTCTCCGGCAAGCTGCTTGCCAACGAGCAGCGCGTCGATGCCGTCGGCATCCTGCGAAAAATCCAGACGGCCCGCAACGATGCGTTGGAGAGCTTCGTCGCTGCGCCGCTCGCGCTCCGGATCGATGCCTTTGGTCACAATTCCGCGCGCGTCTCCGCCAAACGACAACAACACGGTTTGATAGACCGCGGGGATCACCGATCGCACGCCGGGTGTCGAGGCAAGTTTCGCGGCCAGCGTTTCATAGTCGCGGATGCCGCCAGTACCTGCTCTGGTGAGCGAAACATGTGCGGTCACTCCCAGCAGGCGATCCTGGAGCGTTTCCCGGAAACCCGTGTTCATCGACAGTGCGATAACCAGCGTCGCTACTCCCGCGGCAACGCCCAGCACCGAGAAAGCCGTGACCAAACGCAATACGGCCGGACGGTGCGGCGACCGCAGGTACCGCCTCGCGACAAACCATTCGAATCGCATTGAGGGAAGAAGGATACGTCACGCACTGGGTGCTTCGGAAGCAGAGTCTTCGCGCGATTCGGGGCGCAGCAAAGGAAAGAGAATGACGTCGCGGATCGATTGCGAATCCGTCAGTAACATTGTTAGGCGATCGATGCCGATGCCCTCCCCGGCTGTCGGCGGCATGCCATGGCACAACGCACGGATGTAGTCGACGTCCAGTTGTTTGGGTACTTCATCGCCCCCCCGCGCGATTTGCGCCAGGAAGCGGCGCTCCTGCTCGGCGGGATCGTTCAACTCCGAGAAACCATTGGCGATCTCCATGCCGGCCACGTAGATCTCAAAGCGCTCCGTCAGGGATGGATCTTCGGGCTTCTGCTTGGAAAGCGGAGATATGTCCGTCGGGAAGTCGTAAAGAATCGTCGGCTGGACGAGTTTGTCTTCCGCAATGGTCTCGAATAGCAGGCCGGTCCACTCGCCGTCCGTCGGTGCACCCTTCGCCGCTGCATAAGGTGCACCAGCACTCTTCGCCCAGGCGTTGTAGCGCTCCGCCACCGCTCGAGGGCCGCCCGGCGCGGCGAGGTCGTTCGGCGTCGGCGCCGCACCGGCCCCTGCTGGCCAGTATTTTTCAATCGCTTCGCGCATCGATAAGCGCTCAAGTTTCGCGAAGTCGAGATCGAGGTCCGCGTATCGAACGGTGGTCGAGCCGGTGATGTTCTTCGCCAGTTGCGCGAAGAGTTGTTCGTTGAAGTCCATCAAATCGCGGTAGTTACTATAGGCCTCGTAGAATTCGAGCATCGTAAATTCCGGATTGTGCTGGGTTGAGATGCCCTCATTCCGGAAGTTGCGATTGATCTCGTAAACGCGGTCGAAGCCGCCCACCGTAAGCCGCTTCAGATAGAGCTCCGGCGCGATGCGCAGGTACAAATCCAAGTCCAGAGTCTTGTGATGGGTAACAAAAGGACGCGCGGTAGCTCCCCCCGAAACGGGATGCATCATGGGGGTTTCCACTTCTATATAGCCGCGGGCATCAAACAAACGCCGCAGTTCCTGAACGATCCGCGCCCGGGTCAGAAATACCTGGCGCGATTTCTCGTTGGCGATCAGATCCAGGTAGCGTTGCCGGTATCGCAGTTCGACGTCAGTTAGCCCGTGCCATTTCTCGGGCAGCGGCAAGAGGGCTTTCGAAAGCAGGGTCAGCTCTTCCACCCAGATGGAAAGCTCGTTCGTCCTGGTGCGGAACAAGTGTCCGCGGACGCCGAGGGAATCGCCGAGATCGAGCAGGTGAAACAGTTGAAAGCCGCGTTCGCCGACAACATCTTTCTTTACATAGATCTGGATGCGACTTCCAGAAGCCTGCAGATGCGCGAAGCCCGCCTTCCCCATCAAGCGATAGGAAACAATACGACCAGCGACGCGCACCTCGCGCTTATTCGCTTCCAGTTCCGGCCCGGGCGTTTCGCTGTGTTTCCCGACCAGCGCTGCCGGAGTGTCCGTCCATCGGAACTCCCGTGGATAGGGGTCGAGCCCCAGCGCTTGAATTTGCTTCAGTTTCTGCTGGCGCTGCTCAAACTGGTCGTGAGGTTCAAATTGCAAGCGAGAAATCCTTTCGGAGCGATCGCACGCGAGTATAGCGGCCCGCCCCACCCGAGAGCAACAACTCGACCACGTACCTCAAGAAGACCGCCCGCAGTGGCCTGGCTACAAACGACCGGCGAGGTCGATCCGAAGTGGCCCATTATTCGCTTGAATGGAGTACTAGTATCAGTATTTAAGCATGATGTAACCGATAAACCATATAGCTGCTGTTGCGAGAAGAAAAATTACTCCACACCCTGTGGATTTTGTTATACTCCCCAACTCGGGGGGTCCTCGTGCGGGTCGTTAATACCCTTCCCTCTGTTCAAGATGACTGGCGCGCCTGGTTGCCAGATGAAAAGGCCCAAGTCTTCGGTGCCTACGCCGAGCAACTCGAAGCGATTTATACGATGTTCAGCGTAGCGCTGAACGAAGCCATCGAGCTGCATCGGACCGGGTGCGTGGCGAAATCTCATCAGGCGGTGTGTGTCACCCCGTCGCTGTGTACGCGGCTAGCTGTTCGCTTGGGAGCGCTTCTCCGGGCTCTCGCAGAACACGCCAAACATTACGGCACGATTCCCAATGCTGCACCTCTGGATGCCGCGAACTTCAAGGGCTCCAAAGAGCAACGCACAGCCAGGATGAGCGATTTGCTTAGCCGGGTACTCCTGACCCAGCGCTCGCAGTTCCTCCACAAGATCGGTACGTTGGAGGAAATGGTGGGAGATCTCGGGAACGACTTTCGTCAAGCGGCGGAGGATCTTGGCAGCGGCACGTCCGCCCAACCCACCGCCGATTGGGAAGCCGTCGACTCCGTACACTATGACCTGAACACCTGCCTGCGAGAAGGCATCGTGCTCTTGAAATCCTTCCTTCTGGTTCTGCCGGAAGACCAACTCGGAGCATTCCAGAAAACCGTTCGTGCCCAGATGCAGGCACCCGAGCACGAGGTTCCGCATCTTCTGCGCCGTGGACGGGTGGCCTCAATCGGGGGACAATAGCTAAGCGGTTGGCAGGCGACCGGTAGTGACCCTGAGCCTGACACTCTGTTCCCGCATATTTGTTTAGTATTGCGGGTTATTGCAAAGACAACTCTAGGAGGCATTCGGTGCATCCGAAGGTGTGGATGCGCCGTTATTGGACCGTTGGCCCGAAACCGACCAAGCGATCCCGGCGCGTCGGCCGCTTTGCGGTCGCGAAGTGAGACGACTGCTTCGCAGCCGCCCAAAACGGTGACTGAAGCGGAAGCCATCCGTCTGGCACAAGCAGGGGATGCCTCGGCCTTCGAGTTTCTCTATGAGCTCCATGGCCGTCGCGTCTATGCGCTGTGCCTGCGTATGTTAGGTAATCCGTCTGATGCGGAAGATCTCATGCAGGAAGCGTTCCTGCAACTCTTTCGAAAGATTGGTACTTTCCGCGGCGAGTCGGCGTTTTCGACCTGGTTGCACCGGATGACGGTCAACGTGGTCCTTATGCGGCTGCGCAAGAAGTCGCTCCCCGCGACGTCCCTCGAGGAGATGACAGAGCCCGATGAGGATACAGGTGGCCCAAGGAAGGACGTCGGGGCTCCAGACTTGCGGTTAAGCGGTGCGGTAGATCGAGTCAATCTGGAACGCTCGATCGAGCAACTGCCCCCGGGCTACCGGACGGTTTTCGTGTTGCACGACGTGCAAGGGTACGAGCACAACGAGATTGCCGGGATCATGGGATGTTCGGTAGGTAATTCGAAGTCGCAGTTGCACAAGGCGCGTACCAGGTTGCGCGATCTGCTCCAGGAAGCAGTCAGGGCGCAGGCGCGGCAGGAGCGCCATGAAGCAAAAACGCAAACGGGATCAGGCGATTGAGCTACAATAGACGAAATTCCGGGGTGCCTGTAAGAGACGAAAACGCGGAGGAAGATTCGATCTCACGTCGAGTCGGAGAATCAGCCGGTGCCACGTCTCGCGGGGTGAACGGCCATGCAGTGTAAGGAAGTAGAAGTCGTCCTTGAGCAAGAGGGTTGGACGCCTCTGCCAGAAGGTGCGCGGGCCCACGTGGCCGCGTGCAATTCCTGTCAGAGCCTCGTTTCGGACCTGAGCACCATCGTCGCTTCCGCACACCTGCTTCCCGCGGAAGTCGAGCCGCCCGCCCGAGTGTGGGTGTCTCTGCGAGCACAACTCCAAGCCGAAGGCATCATTAAGACTCATACCGCCGCGGAGCACAGTTCCTGGTGGCACGGCTTCCCGGATCTGTTCCGAGCCCGCGTGATGGCCACCGCCGCTGTCGGCCTACTCATCGTTGGCGCGATCGTCTTGCAAGTGCGAGGTCCCGCGACGCATTCCACTGAGGCGCGAAACGTCTACGACGATACGGCCATGGCGCTGGATCAAGACGAGGCGCATTTACCGCCTGCTCAGCTCGCTAGTCGTTCGATGGTCGAGGTCTCTCTCCGTCAAAATTTGGGCATCGTCGATAATTTTATTGCCGACTGCGAGCGGCGCGTGAAGGAACAACCAGAGGATGATCTGGCGCGCGAATACTTGTCCGGCGCGTACCAGCAGAAGGCGGAATTGCTGTCCGCACTGATGGAACCCGGAGGGAGCGGAAACTGACATGAGCCTGCAAACTATGGGACGCTGCATTCTGCCGGTGCTTGGAGCGGGAGTGCTTCTGTGGCCGGCGGCACCCGCGCAAGCGGCGGGTCAGCACTTCGAGAAGCATTTCGCGGTAAAGGGCCGGCCCGTGGTGATGATGCAGAACATCGCCAATGGCCGCATCGAAGTGAAGTCCTCGAAAACTCCGGAAGTTGTAATTGTCGGCACCCAGCCTTCCAACAAGATCAACATAGAAACCGAACAGGTGGGCGACCGTATCGATGTCAGCACCACCGTCCTGGACACCGCGGCGCAGCCGGCCGAGCTCGAGGCCAATTTTCAGATTACCGTGCCGGAAGAAACCGAACTGCAGCTCCGGACTCAGACCGGTCTTATTTACGTGGAGCAGGTCATGGGCGACATGACGCTGCAAAGCGTCGCGGGCGACGTGCACCTGAAAGAAGTGTCCGGCTACATCGTTGTCAGGACCACGAACGGCTCGTTGGTATGCACGCAATGCGCCGGCAAGCTCGATTTCAGCTCCGTGAGCGGCAACGCCCAGCTATTGCAGCCAGGTCTCACGAACGTGAACCTCTTTACCACTTCCGGCAATATCCTTTTCGACGGCGACTTCATCCGCACCGGAATCTACACGATGAGGAGCGGTAAAGGCACTGTCGAAGTTCACTTCTCTGGAAACGATTCCTTTGATCTAAAGGCGCAGACCGCCACGGGCTCTGTCGACAACCAGGCGGAAGCCTACTTGAAGCCCGATTCGCACGGCGTCAAGCATATCGCTTCGAAATTCACCAAAGGCCTTTTCGGTACGGTGGGCAGCGGCCTCGCGAAAGTCGAACTCTCCTCCTACAGTGGTACAATCCGCATTCTCAAGCGCGACTAATTTTTCGCGCCGCTGACTTAGTCGCGAACGCTCTGTGGTCGGCGGTTACACTGGTCGCTCTGCGGCGTCCACCACCATGACTCAACCTCCGCCGTTGCGCGTTCCCCAACCACACGTACAGATGCTTTGCCTCGCCGGCTTCATGGGTTCCGGCAAGACTACCGTGGGTACCCTGCTCGCGCGCCAGCTGGCGTGGCGCTTCGTCGATCTCGACGATCGCATCGAAGAAGCTGCCGGCCTGCGCATACCCGGGATCTTCGAACGCCTTGGCGAGCCAGCTTTCCGACAGATCGAAGCGGACCAAATGCGCGCTGTACTGGGCCGCGTCGTCGAGACGAAAGAATCCACCGTGCTCGCTCTGGGCGGCGGTACCTACGCGCAGACTGGCGCCCCCGAGTTTCTCCGCGCTGCCAGTGTTCCGGTGATCTGGCTCGATTCGCCGGTTGAAGTCCTGCTTGCGCGCTGCATGACCATGACCGGCCGCCCGCTTTTCCGCGACGAGAATAGTTTCCGCGCGCTTCACGCTCAGCGTCTGCCGTCCTATCAACAGGCCGATCACCGCGTGGACAGCTCGGGTGACCCCGCGCGAGTGGTCGCGGAAATTCTCAGCCGGGGAATCGTTTCCACGGGTGGCAGCGAAGCGCACCTGGTAGTTGAAAAACCGCAATCCTGAGAAGCGCTCTTGGAAGGACTTCACGAAAAAGGCGCGGGTGTCATTCTGAGCGCATCCGGCAAGGATGCGCTCAGAATCTCAGCATCATGTGTGGCAAACTCTGATCGTTGGAATTGCCGAGCCACGCGAATACCTGCGATTACAGGTTCGGATTTTCGGGAAGCCGGCTAGAGAGCGATCGATGAAGAAGCGCACGCACGATCCAAAACAACAAATATTCTCATGCGCGCTGACTGCGAGTCTGCTGGTCTGCGCCGGTTGGACTTTCGCCGCTCAAAAAAAGAGCCCGCCGCCAGCCGCTCCCTCCGTCTTCACTCAGGACAAAGGAAAGTTCCTCATTCAACTCAAAGGCCAGACCGTCGGCCACGAGGATTTCGACATCTCCCCGGCCGGCGGAGGCTGGACGGCCCGCGGCACAACCGACCTCAAAGCTCCCGATTCCGCTGCCACGCGCGTCACCGGAACGCTGACCTTGCAGCCCGACGGCGCCCCCATCAGCTACGAATGGACTGCGCAGGCCGAAAAAAAGAATGGCGCGCACATCCTATTCGCGAACGGGATCGCAAAAATCACGCTGGAGATGCAAGGCGCGCGCCCGTTCGAACAAGACATGACCTTCGGCACCCCGCTCATCGCCGTCCTCGATAACAACCTCTACTATCAATACGCCGTACTCGCGCGCGTCTACGACTGGTCCAAGAGCGGCGCGCAGAATCTTCCCGTGCTGATCCCGCAAGAACTGACCCCCGGCTCCATCATCGTGGAATCCGCCGGCTCGCTGACCGCTGGCGGCAAGTCCTACGACGGCCTGCGTGTGACTACCTCCGACCTCCAAGTGCTCCTGTATCTCGACACCAATCATCGCCTCATGCGCCTCGAAGTCCCCGAAGCCAAAGTGTCGGTCGTTCGAGAGTAACAATCGGCAATCTCTCTGTGGCCTCAGGAAATCCGGTCCTCTAAAGAAAACGCCTGCCGCGGCCCCAAAAAAAAGCGCGGCGTGATCGCAAGGATCACGCCGCGCTTTTTTTGCTCTGCTCGAAAAAACTTTATCGCGCCAAGGGCCGCTGAAACACGGGTGCGCCGGGGCGCCGCAGCGGATAGCCCTGCGGATGACCGTGAGCGTGCGTCAACGCATGCCCATTCGAATAGCCCGGCAGACCGATGTGGCCGTTGCCGTTGCCATTCCCCGACGCGGGCTGCGGTAGCCGCGCGGGATTACCGATAGGGCGGAGATTGGCCGGTGGAGCTGCGCTGACGTGATCGCTGATCGCCTGCAGCCTCTTCAATATGGACTGCCACTGTTCCCAATCCAACTGCCGCAGGAACGGCCGCAATCCTTGAATGAAGGGATCCTCGAGCAGCGCTTCGCCATCCGATTCCGGAATGAAGAAGCGGTTCAGGCCCACGGTGAGCGCCTCGGAGATTTTCTCCAGCGTCCCCAGACTTGGCGTCATCTGCCCGCTTTCGATGCGCGACAAATAGGACCGCGACACTTTCGAACGCGATTGCAGCTGGCTCTGGGTCATCGCGCGGGATTCGCGCAATTGTCGAATGCGCTGACCGATGTTCTCGACGGTCTCGCGGTTGGCGAACTTTTCCTGTGTCGGTTCAGCGCCTGCTTCCTCCGGGGGTTCCGGTGGAGGAATTAGGAACTCCAAACGCTGAGGCAAGGCGCGCACGCATCTTCGGCAATTTCCCGTGCGCGTCCGGTATTGGACGAGACCACATGTCTTACAGCGAATGACTTCCCTATCCAACTCTAACGAATCCATCGTCTCTTTTTCTAATTGTAAAGACACCGGTACTCCTCGCTGACTTTGTCCGGCGTGCGGATAGGAGAGGAACGTCGGAACGTGCTTCGGGGGGGAAGGCAGTAACTGGCGCGAGAGGGAGTTTCTCTCACCCGCCATTTTCTGTCAAGAGCATTTTTAAACTTTCTTTTAGGCCTGCGTCCGCGCTTCGCCCCTTTTGCGCCCCACTTTCGCCTGTTCTTTCGTACAGCCACCTTCTATCTTCTTCATTCACCAAACCCTCCGCGCCAAAACCTTTCGCCCCGCGTCCGTGCAATTCCCATCCTTAAAGTGTCCACTTTCAAACCTTCCACGCTTCTCCTCTCTTTGCGTTAAGCTATCTCGCGCTCGCGTCAGACAAGGAGCCCCAGAATGCCGACCCGCGATGATGCCTGGAAACTTCTCTGCGAATACACGCAATCCGAAAGCTTGCGCAAACACATGCTCGCCGTCGAAGCCTGCGTCCGCGCCTACGCCCGCAAACAAGGCGCGGACGAACAACTTTGGGGCCTCGCCGCTCTGCTCCACGACTTCGACTACGAACGCTGGCCCAACAACGACCATGCCGCGGACAAAGAGCACCCCGCCGAAGGCGCAAAAATCCTCCGCGAGCTGGGCTACTCCGAGGAAATCATGCGCGCCATTCTCTCTCACGCCGACTACTCCGGCGTCCCGCGCCAATCGCCGCTCGAGCACACGCTCTTCGCCTGCGACGAGCTCGCCGGCTTTCTCACCGCTTGCGCCTACATCCGTCCTTCGAAAAGTATTCTCGATTTGGAAGCCGCATCCGTGAAGAAACGCCTCAAGGACAAAGCCTTCGCCCGCGGCGTCTCCCGCGACGACGTCCGCAAAGGCGCCGAAGAACTCGGCATCCCTCTCGAAGAGCACATCACCTTCTGCATCGCCGCCCTGCGCGAAAGCGCCGACGCCCTCGGCCTCCGCGGCACCATCGCCACCCAAGCCGCTTCCTCCACCTAAGAACATTCACCGCCGCAAGATTCGACCGCCCGGCCAGAGTGGCATGGGCTTTCAGCCGGTACGCATTTCAGCGCAGCGTGCACGGTGTTGTAGCGGCCGCCTTCCGAGGCGGGCGCTTTTATGCCAGGTAAAAATAACTCTAAATGGAAAAGATTTAGGCGCCAAAGGAATGGCGCAGGCTGGCCAAGAGACGCCCGCCGCTAGAACGATCGATGATTCGAATACAACGTGATCGCCGCCCCGAACAGCATCGCGGCAACCAGCAACGCGATCATGCCCGCGGTGAACCAAATCCTCGCGCGATCGCTTCCCGCAAACATCGAAGCGTACGCCCGGCGCCAAAGCGGTGTTTTCGGTTCCGGTGATTTTGCAATGCGCGGCGCGGACGCCGCCATCACCTCGTCCACATACTCCACTTTCGCGATGAAACTGTACCCTCTACGCGGAATCGTCTCCACGAACATCGGCGTGCCGTTGGTATCGCCGAGAACCTGCCGCAGCTTGTTCACCGTGGTATTCACGTTGGCGTCATAGTTGACGTGCGTACCCGTCGGCCACAGGCGCATCCGCAGCGTCTCGCGCGCCACGATCTCCCCGGGACATTCCAGCAACGCCACCAGGGCCTGGTAGACCTTGCCCTGCACCTTGACGTGCGTCCCATTCTTAGACAGTTCCTGCCGCTGCAAATCCAGCTGAAACATCCCGAAGCGCACGCAACGCGAGGGAAAACCCGCTACCCCCGAGGACCCTTCTCTGCCTGGAGGCGACTGCTTGAGAGCCAATCCCGTATTCATGACATTCACCTGGACCCGCAGAACGGGCAAATTCACCAGAAGCCTCCCGCCGCTCGCGCCAGGGCTTCACCGCACCAATTGGAAGTGGCCACCGCTTGACAATCGATTGGGCTAAGTTATACTTCAACTGTATATACAAGTCAAGAGATGGAGACACTCCCCCATGCTCCCCGGTAACGCCTCCAAACTGGATCTCACGGGGACCGGTTCCTGCGGGTCCTTCAATCTCCGCAGGACCGCCCGCGCTGTCACCCGCTTCTACGACCTGGCCTTCCAAGACTGCGGCATTCGCTCCACGCAGTTCACCATTTTGATCGGCATTGCCAAGACCCAACCCACCTCGATCGGTGCCCTGGCCGATCTCTTAATCATTGACCGCACAACACTTACGCGCAGTCTCCGCCTCCTGAAGAAGCAGGGCCTGCTCACCGTCTCGAAACGCTCCACCATGCGCCAACGCTTCCTGACCCTGACTCCCGAGGGCGAACAAATGCTGGAACGCAGCCTACCGTCCTGGCGAAAAGCCCAGGAACGCTTCGTCCAAGCCTTAGGTCCGGAGCACTGGATCAAATTCCGCGGCGAACTCGAAAAACTAGCCCATATCGTCACCGATCTGGAAAACTCCCCTCCCCTGTAGCGCAGGGCGGAGTCCTCGCAGCCCTGCGGGCTTTCCCAAGCCCATCTCCGGCGTCTCCACTCGGCACTCTTTCTCGGACAGATCCTTGTAGGGGAGGGGCTCGCCCCTCCCGGCCGATCCAGGAGCAAAAACTGCCTGTTGCGACGAAACGTCAGGTCGGGCGTAAGCCCCCGGGTATTACCCATTTCCATGGAATCAACCAACCGATGCACCAATCTCCGGCACCTCCACAGTACGAATCCCCGCCACGGGCGTCTCCACAGCAAAAGCCAACGCCGCCACCATCTGCTCCAACGTGACCAGCCCCAACCTCCGCGCGCTCCCCCGCAAACTAGGAATCTGCCGCGCCATCCAATACCCCGGCTTAAGCAAATACGGCCAGTAGTGCCCCGGCCCCAGCACATACCACGGCCGCAGGATCGTCGCGTTCAATCCGCTTTCCCGAATGATCTCCTCGCACCGCGTCCGCACCTCGACGTAAGCCTTCATCACCGGCGCCGGATGCGCCACACTCACATACACAAAGTGTCGCACCTGGTTGCGGACCGCCACGGCAACGGACTCTTCGCACGATTTCAGATCGATCTCCCGAAATTGCCGCGCCTTCGTCGGACCCGGGTGCGCCACCCCGACAAGCTGGACGTACGTATCCGTCCCGGCAATCTTGTCGCTGAAACTCGCGCCCTCCAGCGCGTTCCCCAGCACCGCAACACAACCCGCCGGCAACTTCTTCTCCGACCCCGCTCGCACAAGCCCCAAAACCCTATCCCCCCGCCGCAACAATTCCTCGGCAAGGCGCCTCCCCATATACCCCGTAGCCCCCGCAATAAACACCTGTCGCGCCGCGTTGTTCATGGAAATCAACTCACTCGCTCGATCCGTCTGGATTGACAGAAGTTCTTCGCTTTGGACCCGCATGGTAGCAGGTAATACGCCTGGCGCGCCGGAACGGATGACTCGTCGCTCCGTCGAAGAGTCCGTGCCATGCTACGCTCGTCTACGAACACTTCAAGGTTCCCATGACCAAGAAAGAATTTCGCCGCATGGCGCTAAGCTTCCCGGAAACCGAGGAGCGCGCCCACATGGGTCATCCCGATTTCCGTGTGTGCGGCAAGATTTTTGCCACCCTCAGCCCTCCAGACAAAGGCTGGGGAATGGTGAAGCTCACGCCCGAGCAGCAGGAAGAACTCGTGCATGACCATCCGAAAACCTTTGATCCCTGCAACGGTGCCTGGGGACGCCAAGGCTGCACGAACGTCCATCTAAAGCTCGTCAAGAAAGCGACGCTGCACCGCGCCCTCGAAGCCGCTTGGCGCAACACCGCACCCAAGAAGGTCGCCCAAACGTGGAGTCCTCCTCACGCCTAAAAGGGCCGGCCACTAGCGCACCGCTGCCCCGGCCCGGATAAGTCCCCCATAATCCTCTACTTGCCATTCCAGTACTTAACCTATTGACAAACAAGGAATTTTCTGCTATTCTTTCTTGTGTACGCTCAACTCCTCACCCAGACGCAACCTCTCGTCTTCCTGTCTAGCGCCGCTGGCTCGCAAATCACTTTTTCTTGCACTTTTTCACTCTTCTACCCTCTAACTCCTTTAGAATCCACTCTTACAGAGAATGTGCCGACTCGCCCCGATCTTCGAGGCGTAACTCCCTTAGAATCAGTGGGTGATTTCGCTAAGTCCTTTAGAGCTCACTCTTACGGGAAATGCGCCAGTAAGTCCTTTAGAGCTCACTCTTACAAAATCATTGAACTTAAAGTCCCATCGAATCACACTCTTACAAAAAAGGGAGAGGAGGGTTACGCGCTTCGCTACTTCGTTGCTTCCTTACTTCGTTACTTCGTAGAATGAAATGAGCATGACTACCCAAATCGAAGGCTTTGACGCGGCGGCGGCCCGCCATCCGCGCCGCAAGACGTATGGCGTAAACGTCGGCCACATCCGCGTAGGCGGCGGCGCGCCGATCGTCGTGCAGTCCATGACCAACACGGACACCGTCGACGTAGCGTCTACGTTGAAGCAGACCTTGGAGCTTGCCGAAGCAGGCTCGGAGATCGTGCGCTGGACCGTGAACGTCCCGGAAGCAGCAGCAGCCGTGCCGGAGATCAAGAAGCGCCTCCTGGGCGCAGGCTGCCGCGTTCCCATCATCGGCGACTTTCATTACAACGGCCACGTCTTGCTGACCAAGTATCCGGCTTGCGCCGCCGCGCTCGACAAATATCGCATCAATCCCGGAAACGTCGGCGCGGGCCAGCGCCGCGACGAACAGTTTTCCACCATCTGCAAAATCGCGCGCGACAACGGCAAGCCCGTGCGCATCGGCGTCAATGGCGGCTCACTCAATCAAGAGCTGGTCATGCGCAAGATGCAGGAGAACACCGACAAAAATCTCGGCAAGGAATCCGAAGAGATCATCAATGACTGCATGGTGCTCTCCGCGCTGCAATCCACGGAGCTCGCGCTGGAATCCGGCCTGCGCCACGATCAGATCATCATCTCGTGCAAAACCTCGCGCCCCCGCGACCTCATCACCGTGTACCGCGATCTCAGCGCCAAAACCGAGCAGCCGCTGCACCTCGGTCTCACCGAAGCCGGCATGGGCATGAAGGGCCAGATATGGTCCGCCGCGTCCCTTGGCGTGCTGCTCTACCAAGGCATCGGCGACACCATTCGCATTTCGCTCACCCCGCGCCCCGGCGGGGATCGCCGCGAGGAAGTTTATGCCGCGTGCGAAGTGCTCCAGGCCCTCGGCTTGCGCTCCTTCTCGCCCAGCGTCACCGCCTGCCCCGGCTGCGGCCGCACCACCAGCTCCACCTTTCAGGAGCTAGCCGAGCGCATCCAGAACTATATCCGCGACATGATGCCCATCTGGAAAACGCAATACGATGGCGTCGAGACCATGACCCTGGCCGTCATGGGCTGCATCGTCAACGGCCCTGGCGAATCCAAAGCCGCCAACATCGGCATCAGCCTCCCCGGCACCGGCGAAGCCCCCCGCTGCCCCGTGTACATCGACGGCAAAAAAGACGTCACCCTCGAGGGCACCTACGACGAGCTAGCCGCCGCCTTCCAAGCCCTCGTCGACAACTACATCGCCAGCCACTATTCGAGGAAGACCGCCGAGGTCGCCCGGTGAAAATCAGCCGCGAAGATGTCTTGCGCGTGGCGGAGCTGGCGTACCTCGATCTGAGCGAAGCCGAGCTGGAAACCTATCGCAAGCAAATCGACGAGATTTTGGAATATATCGGCAAGCTCAACGAGTTGGATACCGTGCGCGTCGCGCCAATGGCGCAGGTTCTGACGGACGATCAAACCGCGGACGCCACCTTGCGCGAAGACGTAGTCGTGCGGAGCCAGGTAGCCGGCGAGATTTTGAAGCAGGCGCCCGATCCCGAGCCGCCGTATTTCCGCGTGCCCAAGGTCATCGAGCGATGACGTCGAATTGGACGATTGACGGCGTAAGAGACGCGATTGCGGCAAAGAAGACCTCCGCGCGCGAACTGGCCGTCGACTACTACAAGCGGATCGAGGCACGCAACCCGGAGCTGAACGCCTTTCTAACCCTGTCGCAGGAACGCGCCTACGCGCAGGCGGACCGCGTCGATGCGCTGGCCGCGGCCGGAAAGCCGTTGCCTCCGCTCGCCGGCGTGCCCGTGGCGATCAAGGACGTGCTCAGCACGCGTGGTGTGCGCACGACCTGCGGCTCGAAGATCCTCGAACACTACGTCCCGCCGTACGATGCCACCGCCGTGGAGCGGCTGGAGGCTGCGGGTGCGGTCATTCTCGGCAAAACCAACTGCGACGAATTCGCCATGGGCAGCTCGAACGAAAACTCCGCCTACGGCCCGGTTCGCAATCCGGAAGCGCCCGACCGCGTGCCGGGCGGCTCGAGCGGCGGGTCGGCGGCGGCAGTAGCAGCAGGCTTGGCGGTAGCTGCACTGGGAACCGACACGGGCGGGTCGATCCGCCAGCCGGGAGCGCTTTGCGGCGTTCCTGCGATGATGGGCAGCTACGGCCGCGTGTCGCGCTACGGATTGATCGCTTTTGCATCGTCGCTCGACCGCGTCGGACCGTTCGCCACCAATGTCCGCGACGTGGCCACCGTGCTCCAGGTCATCGCGGGTCGCGATGCGAACGACTCGACGTCCACAACGGCACCCGTTCCCGACTACCGGACCGAAATCGGGAAGCCCGTCAAGGGCCTGCGCATCGGCATTCCCAAAGAATATTTCGGCGAAGGCATGGACGACGGCGTTCGCAAGAAGATCGAAGCGGGCATCGACCTCTTCAAAAAGCTTGGCTGCGAAATGGTCGAGATCCGCATGCCGCACACGGACTACGCCATCGCCACCTATTACATCATCGCGACGGCGGAGGCGAGTTCCAACCTGGCACGCTATGACGGCGTGCGCTACGGTCTGCGCGTCGACGGCGATTCTCTGCTTTCCATGTACCGCAAGACGCGCGGCACGGGGTTTGGCGCGGAGGTGAAGCGCCGCATCGTTTTGGGCACTTATGTTCTCTCCGCGGGCTACTACGACGCGTATTACCTCAAGGGCCAGAAAGTACGGTCGTTGATCGCCCAGGATTTCCGCGATGCATTTAATAAGGTAGACGCCATCGTGACGCCGACCTCTCCCGTTCCGGCCTTCAAACTGGGCGAGCGCACGGACGACCCGCTCCAGATGTATCTTGCTGATATATATACAGTTACAGGCTCACTGGCGGGTGTGCCGGGAATCTCCGTGCCTTGCGGAAAGGTCTGCGGTAAGCTCCCCGTCGGCCTGCAAATCTTTGGCCCGGCCTTCGGCGAAGCGCGCGTCCTGCAACTGGCGCACGCATTTGAACAAGCTGGCGGCGTCACCGTCTAAATCGGTGACCCCGAGCGGTCCGTCTAAGTCTGTTGCGTCGACAAAAAGTCTTCGTGCCGACACTCGAACCGATCCTCGAGAAACTGGCCCACGCTCAGCATCGCCTGCTGCGCACCGCTGATTCCGTTCCCGCGGATCGGTGGAAGACCAGCCCAGGAAATGGCGGATGGTCGGCCGCGCAGGTCGTCGCCCACCTGATGATGGTGGAGAGGTCGGTCATCGGAAGTGCGGACCGGCTGCTGCAAAAAGCTCCGAAGCGTTTCTCGCTACTGAAAAGGTTTCATTTGCCGCTGGCGCTCGTCGAAGCTCGTATCGTGCGGCGAAAAACACCCTTACCGCTCGATCCAGAACTCGTGCGGGAAAAAGAAACGATGCTGGCGGAGTTGCGCGAGGTGCGCGAGAGAACGCTCGCGTTCATCGATGAAACCAAGGGCCGCGACCTGAGCGTTTATTGCTGGCCGCATCCGTTTCTCGGCACATTTAATGTGTATGGATGGTTTCAGATGATTGCTGCGCACGAGCTTCGGCATGAAAAACAGATGCGGGAAATTGCAGCACATCTACAAAAACGCGTAGAGGTTTTGCATAATTAGGACAATTTTACCGCCACGTTGTGCAACTTTTCCGCTTTTCCGGAACTCCATTTTTCGCCCGAAATCACCCGATAATGCCCGCTTTTGCAGGGTTTTCCACAGAAAGTACTAGCCTCCGCGTTTTGCCAAAACAGAACGGAACGACTATTGCTCTTGTGTCGATGCAGCTAATAAGATCCTAACAGCATCAAATGGAGTATGGAGCGGATTCGGCGGAGATAGCGAGGGCCAAGGCCATGGTTACCGTCAAAGCGAGCCAGAAAATTTTCACCGATTCAGAGGTCGCCACTCTTACCGGGATTTGCGTCGATCACCTGCACAATTTTGCCAAGAGCCGTCATTTGGGTTTCATCGCACGGGCCGCGGAACGCGCCGGAATCCAGGCGGACCAGTGGCTGTTCACGCTGTCGGATCTGATGGTGCTGGTTACCCTGTTCCCGCGCTGCACCCACTAATTTAGCTGGAAAACTGCTGGCAGCATCAGCTCTCCGGGTAAGCCGGAGAGCTTTTTTGTTTTGGTTCTGTCCTAAGTACTGTCCGCGGCTCCGGCAGCCGGGTTGCGGCCCAGCAAGGCATAGCGTTATGCTCGGCGGAGAGGCAAACTGCCGGGCAACGTGCGCATCGCACTCCCAGGACCGCCCATGAATCCTTCCCGGATACTCACCATTCTCGTTTGCGTCGCGGGCCTCAGTTGGGGTGTGGCGTCTGGGTTCGGGCAGTCCGCAAATGGCGGCACGTCGGCACAGAGTCACCCGGCTGGCGCAACGAGCCAGGAGACGGGTGCTGACCGGCTTGCTCGGGGCAAGAAGCTGGTTCTGAAGGATGGCAGCTTTCAACTGGTGCGGAGTTATCAGCGGAACGGGGAAAGGGTGCGCTACTACAGCCTTGAGCGCGGCGGCTGGGAAGAGATACCGGC